>JAPLNJ010000552.1 GCA_026692885.1 Planctomycetota bacterium
GTATGCTTCGCGATAAATATGAAATTACACGGATATCAGGAACACCAAGTCCCCATCCGTGTCATCCGTGGTTCCCCTTCTGTTCGAAATCGCGACTAGACCACCAATCTCTTCATCTCTTTTTTCGCGGAGGCCTTCCCATGTCCTTCGAGTTTTTCCCCGAGGCACGAAAGTCCGCGGTCACAGCTCGCCGCCGACGCCAGCGTCAGCAAGCAGCCCGTAACCGCCGACTGCAGTTGGAATCGCTCGAGGATCGTCGGCTGCTGGCCGCCAACCTCTGGACCGATCTGCAGGACTACGTCCCCGGCAGCACGGCCCACATCTCTGGCAGCGGCTTCGCGCCGGGCGAGCCGGTGCAACTCCAAGTCCTGCACACCGATCAGGCGCTCAACACAGGCAGCGGCCACGCGCCCTGGATCGTCACCGACGGCGGCGCCGGGGACCTCGACCAGAAGGCCGACGGCAAGATCGAGACCACCTGGTACGTCAATCCCGACGACTCGCTCGGCGCCAGTTTCCAACTCACCGCCAGCGGCCTGAACTCCGGCGAAGTCGCCACCACGGCGTTCACGGACGCCACCATCACCATCAGCACCAACACCAATTGGAGCAGCTTGTCAGTTGGCACCGGCGATACGATCACCGTCGAAGGCGGCGCGACCCTGACGATCGACACGGCAACGGCGGCTGTGGGGAACATTCAATTGGGCGGTGCGGCCAGCGCCGGGGCGCTGAAATTCAACGCCGGGAGTGTCCTCGCGGTCAGCGGTAACGTGACCATCGGGAGTACCAACACCGGAACGCTGGACATGACCTCCGGCGGTACACTCAAAATCGGCGGTGCGTTCACGAAGCCCAACGGCACGTTCACTCCCGGTTCCGGCACGGTCGAATACAACGGTATCGGGGCGCAGACGATCGCCGCGTTGAACCACAACAATCTGACAATCAGCGGCGCCCGCACCACCAACAGCGTGACCCTGGCCCCCAGCGGAACCATCGGGATCGCCGGGACCTTCACTGCCAGCGCCACGTTCTCGACCGGGGTCTACGAGATCACGGGCAGTACGATCGACTACAACGGCACGGGAGCCCAGGTGGTCACGGCTTTCAACTACAACCATCTGACGATCAGCGGCGCCCGCACCACGAACCGGGTGACCTTCGCCGCCAGCGGCACGCTGGGGGTGGCGGGCAACTTCACCGCGGCGGCCAGCTTCACCACCGGCGGCAGCTACGTCACCACCGGCAGCACGCTGGACTTCAACGGCACCGCTCCGCAGACACTCGCTTCCGGCGGCGCCAGCTTCAACAAAGTTACCCACAGCGGCGCGGTCACACTGCAACTCAGCGCGGCCCTCACGACCACCGGAACCTTCACGAACTCGGCTGGCACGTTGGACCTCAACAGCCAGACGACCAGCCTGGCCACCCTCAGTCTGACCGGTGGCACCATCCAAGGCGGAACCATCACGAGTTCCAATGCCTATGACCTACAGGCCGGCACAGTCAGTGCCATCCTGGCTGGTGCGGTCGGTTTGACCAAGACCACCAGCGGCACCGTGATCTTAAGCGGAGCCAACACCTACTCCGGCGCCACCACGATCAATCAAGGCACGCTGACCCTGAGCGGCGCCAGCGGCTCGGCCGTCAACTCGGCCTTCACGGTGGCCGCCGGGAGCAGCCTGACCTTGGACAACTCCAGCGTGAACAACACGAATCGTCTCGGTGACGCCGTGGCGCTGACTCTCGCCGGCGGTGAGTTGGTGTTCAAGGGCAGCAACACGGCTTCCACAAACGCGGCGGAAACCGTCGGGGCTTTGACGCTGCCTTCCGGCGCGTCCACTGTCACCGTCATGGCCGGTTCCGGTGGCACCACCATCTTGACCTTCGCCGGTGCCAACCGCACCGCCGGTGCGACGGCCCTGTTCCGCGGGAACAGCTTGGGTGCCACGCCTGCGGCGTACGTGGCCAATCTCGTCTTCACGACCGCCACGGGCTTGAGTCTGACCGGCGGGAATACAAGCCAGTTCAACAAATCCATCGTGCGCTGGGCGGTCGGCGATACCTTGGCGAACGGCACCGGGACGGGGTTCGTCACCCACAATATCAACCCGGGCACCGTCTTTACGGCGAATACGACGGGAATCAGGCCGCTGGATTCGAATGAATACGCGACATCGGCGATCACGGGCGCGAACATCAACGCCAGTGGGCTTTCAACGAATACGAGCTGGACCTTCAACTCGCTGCTGCTGAGTAGCGCTAGCCCGTACAACATCGGGAGCACTAGCACCACCCGCAGAACCATCACTATCACCAGTGGAGCGGTCTTTTCTGCGGCCAGCGTGTCCCCGATCATCACTTTCAGCACGAGCACGAGCACGAACCGGCTGGCCCTGGGCACGGAAGGCAACGTCTTCGTGGGGACGGGTGGGACACTGACCGTCGGTGCGAGCATCACGGGCACGGCCGTGACCAAGAGCGGAGCGGGTATCTTGACGCTGTCCAAGGCCAACAGCTTCACCGGAACCCTGACCATTGACGCCGGCACGCTCCGCTACGGCGTGGCGAACGCGATTGCCTCGGGCGGGGTCGTCGTCGGGCCGGCGGGGACCTACGATCTGAACGGGTACAGCGACACGATCGGGGCCTTGACGCTGTCCAGTGGGACCTCGTCCGGCGCGGTTGTCACCACCGGCACGGTTACGACGAACACGTTGACGTTGGGTGGCAACGTGACCTTGAATGTCTCCGGCACGGGCGCCGCCGGAGCGACGCTTGGCGGGAACGGGAAACTGGCCCTGGGGGCCACCCGGACGATCACGGTCAACGCGGGCAGTGCCGCCGCCGATCTGACGATCTCGGCGATCATCAGCGGGTCCGGGTTCGGCATCACGAAGTCCGGCGCAGGCAAGCTGGCCCTGACCGGGATCAACACCTACAGCGGCACCACCACGATCAGCCAGGGCACCGTCAGCGCCGCTAGTGTCGTGGTCAGCGGCAGCGCCAGTAACCTGGGCAACGCCACTACGGCGGTCGTCCTGGGCGGGACGTCCACGTCCGGCATTTTGTCGTATACGGGGAGCACGGCCACCTATACCCGCGGTTTCACGCTCAACGCGGGCGGTGGCGAGTTGGATGTGACCGCGTCCCTACAGACGCTGACGGTCGCCACGGGCGCTATCACCGCTGGCGGCTTGCTGACGATCGGCGGGGCGGGCAATACCTCCATCTCCAGCGTGATCTCCGGTGCGGGCGGGCTGACCAAGACCGGCAGCGGTACGCTGACGCTCTCCGGGAGCAATACCTACACCGGCAACACGACGATCACCCAAGGCACCGTCAGCGCCATTAAGATCGTGGTCAGCGGCAGCAACAGCAACTTCGGCAATGCCGCCTCGGCCGTGATCCTGGGCGGCACCAGCACCGCGGGCGTCCTGTCCTACACCGGCCCTGTCGCCATCTACACGCGCGGGTTTACAATCGGCGCCGGGGGTGGCGAGGTGGACAGCACCACCAATCTGCTCACGATCGGTACCGGAGGCATCGCCGGCACCAGCGGCGGTCTGCTGACCGTTGGCGGTGCGGCCAACGTGACGATCACCAGTATTCTTTCCCACGACGGCGGCTTAACAAAGACCGGCGCCGGGACGTTGCTTCTGTCGGGAGCCAATTGGTACGTCGGCGACACGGCGATCAGTCAGGGGACGTTGAAGCTGGGCGCCAGTGGCGTCATCCCCGACGGCTTGGGACATGGCAACGTCTCGGTGACCGGGACCTTGGACCTGGGCGGATTCAACGAGGCGGTCAACGGCCTGTCGGGTGCCGGTACGGTCACCAGCAGCACGGGGCCGGGAACGGCCACCCTGACTGTCGGGAATAACGACAGTACGAGTGCCTTCTCTGGCGTGATCCAGAACGCCACCGGGTCTGTCGCCTTGACCAAGGTCGGCTCGGGGACGTTGACTCTCAGCGGGACCAACACCTACACCGGCGCGACCGCCGTCACTGCCGGGACCCTGGTGGTCACCGGCGCGACGGCTGCCGGCAGTGCGGTGTCCGTCGCCAGCGGCGGTACGTTCGCCGGCACGGGCAGCGTTCAGGGCACACTCAGCGTCGTCAGCGGCGGCACGCTCGCACCGGGCGCGGCGACTGGCCAGGCCGGCACCCTCCGAGCGGGCAACGTCACCACGGGTTCCGTCACCCTGGCCAGCGGGGCGACGTTCGCGGTGGACCTGCTGGACCAGTTGGACGTCACGGGGACCATCAATCTGAACAGCGCGACGCTGGCGCTAACGCCGGCCTTTACGCCCGCCATCAGTGACCAATTCGCGATCGTCGCCAACGATGGGACCGACGCCGTCACCGGCAAACTGAAAGATACCTACGGCACGACGCTCAACCAGGGTGACGTGGTCACCGTCGGCGGCCGCCGCTTCCAGATCAGCTACGTCGGGGGCACCGGCAACGACGTCGTCTTGACCTACCTGGGCACCGTCCTGGTCTCGTTCACCACGTTGTCGTCGAGCGGTTCCGAAGGGACCTCACCGGCCCTGCTGACCGTGGACCTGTCGGCCGCTTCGCCGGAAACCGTGACGGTCCATTATGCCGTTCTTGTTTCCGCCTCCCCCCCTGCCGCCACGGGCGGCGGTGTGGACTACACGCTCAACTCCGGCATACTCACCTTTCCCCCCAATTCCATCAGGCAAACCATCGACATCTCGATCGTCGACGACTTGACGGAGGAACCCGCCGAGACGATAACCGTAGACCTCTCGAGTCCGACCAATGCCACCTTGGGGCCGTACCTCGAACACACCTACAGCATCCTCGACAACGACAGCGCAGGGGGCTCCACCATCTATGTTTGGGACGGCGGGGGCAGCGACGCCAACTGGGCGACAAAGGAGAACTGGCTTGCGGATT
>JAPLNJ010000553.1 GCA_026692885.1 Planctomycetota bacterium
TTCTGGAAGTCCAGCCGCAGATTGCTCCAGTCCACGAAAGTCGGATCGCCCGCCTGAGAATAGTTATTCACGTTGGTGCTCAACACGAACCGGCTGGTCGCGTCCGGCACGGTCGTCCAAGGTTGCGTCAGCGTCATGGAACTGGCAGCGTTGGACAGCACCTGCCGGGTCTGGCCAAGACCCGTGCCGACCGTGATCTCGACCGTGTAGCCGGTGTAGTCCTTGACGCCCAGCGGCGCGCCGTTGGCCTGCAGTGTGTTGGCGGTGGCGGAGAGGACGCTGCCGTACAACAGCGGAGCGACTTGATGGGCGTAGCTCATCAGGCTCAGGTAGGTGAACGGCGTCGCCTCGCAGGCCGCTGCCGACGGATCGGTGCCGCAGTGTCGCAACCCCAGGTTGTGTCCGAGTTCATGAGCTACGGTGCGCCATTGGGTGTAGGCGTTGCCCAGCACCGAGTAGCCGGCACCCGGGATGGCGTTCAGCCCGAATCCGGCCAAGGTCACCAGCAAGTCACTGCCCGGCAGGCCGTGGTTATCGGGACTGCTGAAGAAAGCCGTCTCGGCGAGTCCCGACGAACCGCTCAACAGAACAAAGCCGCTCGTGGGATCCGGGGTGACCGACCAGGTGTCGTAGAAGGACACCTGGTCGTCGGCCGTCTTGCCGGCGAGCGTGTTGCGCTGCCCGGCCGCGGGGCCACTGGTGATCAGCATGACCTCGCCGCGAAGATCGGCCGACGAGTAACCTGCGAAAGGCGTGCCTGCAGCCGTCAGCGTCGCGGTCGTAGCACTGGTGGTGGTGCCCGTCAGCGGAGCGTCGTTGCTGGGGTAGAAGCTATGCGAGTCGGCAAACACGACGTAGTGAAAGGCCAGCTCACGGCCCCACTTGTCCCCGTCGCCAAAGTGATTCTGCTTGACGTCCTGGAAGGCCCTCGCGTTGACGCCGGGGACGGCCGCCGCGGTCCCGAAGTGCAGCACATCCACGTGCGCCGTCGGATCCGCAGGCATGCCGATCTGATCGCCGCCGTGCAGCGGGCCCACGCCCATCTGTTGCGAAAACGGCTGCCCCGTGCCGTCCGTGCCTGCGCCGCCATCGAGATGCAACTTCACGCCCATCGTCCCGTCGGGGTTGCTGACCGGGGCCTGCGCGAACATCGCCACCAATTCCGCTGTGACGCCCGGCGCCGGCTCGTGATGGTGACTCGACTGGTCGGCCAGCCAGTCCACCTCCAGGAACAGATCCTGGTGCGTGGGACTGGCCCCCATGGCGTTCAGATCCAAGTCGACCGTACCGTCCTGGTCGATATCGATCCCGCCGCCCGGTTCCTCCCAGTGATCCAGCAAACCGTCGCCATCCGTATCCAGATGCGACGCCCGGATGACTTGGGAAACCGTCGGGCCCAACGCCGGTTGCAGGCCGACCCAAAAGGCCAGGTAGTGGTCGCCCACCTGGACCGTGCGTGTGGCGCCACTGGGATCGTAGGCTGCCACCGCGATCGGATCGGATAGCTCGAAATCGACAACCTCCGCTCCGCTGACCGTGTCGCCCAACTGCACCACGGGAATCGGGCTGGTTGGATGGAAGACGCGATTCTGGGGAGCTTGCAGTTCCCGCTGGCTGTCCACACGGACGGACCAGATGCCCTTTTGGTTGGAGAACAGCAGCGGCGCGCCCGACGGCAACGTCGGATTGTCGATGCTGGCCTGGCTGGGCTGGCCCACGAATGTCACCACGAAGCTCTCGCCGTCGAAGCTGGCACCGTTCAGCCCCAGACGCTCCACGCCCACGCGGGTGAACGAATCGATCGCGGCGATGTAGATCCCCTGTTCCGCGGCGTCGTAGCCGAGTTCGTTGTTGGTGATCGGGCTGTAGCCGTCATACGGGTTGTAGTCCACCACGTTCTCGCCCGCGACGCGGAGGATCGGCCCGAATCCACTGCCTTCGTTGACCACGGCGAAGACGCCGGGACCATGGCCCCGATCACCCGAGAAGACCACGATCGAACCATCGCTGCTGATGCCCGGCGCAGCCCCCAGGCTCACAAACAGCTGCGCCGGGTCCGCGGCATTGGTCGAGGCCAGGGTGGTGCTGACGTAAGAGACGCCCGATTGCCGGACCAGGACGATTTCCTGCGTGGCACCATTCTGCTGACGAAACACCACCGAGCGGTTGTTCGCGGCCATCGGCTGGGTGTTCGGATCCTGCAGCAGGGTCACGCTGTCGGGAAGCACCGGCAAGTTGCCGACAAAATTGGCGAAGTACAAACCCGGCACTGCCGCCGCATCGCTCTTGGCCACGAAGACCACGTCGCCGGACTCGGTCCGCAGACCCTGCTTGACGTCGGTGAACGTGCCGGGGTTGGAGCTGTAGCCTTCAGCGACCGGCAACCGAGTGAGGACTCCCGGAAGGTCCGTGGCGAATTCGACCACCGACGAGAGGCCGCCCAGATCCGACCGCACCACGACTTCCCCGCCCCCGGTGATTTGCGGCAACGAGTAGTCCAACGTCGGTCCGCTCAGGCTGATGCTCGTCGGCAGACCGTTGCCGTTCCCGACCAAGACGGCGTCTTGGATACCGTTCAACCTCCCGACAAAGGCGACCTGTCCCCGTTCATTCACCGAGACTTCCGGTTCGATCGCCGTGATCGTGTCCCCGCCGCTCGTGAGCAGGTCTCCGATCACGTCGAACTTGTAGTACGCACTCAACATCCGGCGATCTTCCAGGACCTCCAATCCCAGCTTGGTGAGGAACCGCGAGCGATGGAGGCGGTGCCGTTGCGAAGCACGCCGCCGCGATCGTCGCAAAGGCGGAGGGTTGGCGGAACCGACCTCCAAACCGCTGACATGGCCCTGAACGAGTGTGGGTTGCGACATGCCAACCTCCCTGTTGTTGATGTGCTTGAAGAATCTCGGAAGGGCCTGCACGCCTTCCGTGCGCAAGAACAAACGGCCGGAAACCTACGGGCAGAACTCCGGGCAAGGGCATCCTAGGCGCCGATCCCTGCTTGGCAAGGGGCCTTGGATTGGAGTTCCTGCATGTGAGATCCGTCCGTCACCTTGAATCCTACCAATTGCGGATCGAGTTCAACGACGGCGCTATCAAAGATGTCGATTTTGCGGCGGAACTCTACGGCCCAGTCTTTGAACCGCTCAAGGATCCCGCGTTTTTTCAGCAGGTGCGAGTCAACGAGGATACGAGCACCATCGAGTGGCCCAATGGCGCAGACTTCGCCCCGGAGTTTCTGCACGAGCTTGGCAAGAGCGTCAAACAGGTCGCGTGAGTCTTCGGCCGCCGGCGTCCGCGGGGCGGCCTTCGATGGAACGGCAGGAGCCTCGCCCTCCCGTGGCGCCTGGTAGCGGAAGATGCTGGCAAGGGCTAGAGTGGTTGGTGACTGGGTCTAAGGACCGTCGCATCAATAACTGTCGGGTCTTCAAAGTAGTCATCACGCTCCGCCGTGATGACATGTCGTCACGGCGGAGCGTGACGACTACGATACTTGTGGCAGTTATTGATGCGCCGGTCCTAAGCAGGCCGGTCCAGCCCCATGTCCTGCATCGACACGGGATCCTCCGCCGGTTCCAGATGCGTCAAAATATGCACTTCCGGCAAGACACCGCGGACGTCGGCTTCGATCTGTTCCAGCAGTTCGTGGCCGCGCTGCACGCTCCAATCACCGGGGACTAAAACGTGTACCGCGACAAAACGCCGAGAGGCGGCTTGCCGGGTGCGGAGCGCGTGGAACTGGATCCCGCCCGCCTCATATTTCCGGAACACGTCGAGAATCGCCTGCTGCTCTTCCGCGGGTAACGCCACATCCATCAGACCAGCCACGGAACGCGACACCAGCCGGTAGCCCGACCAGACAATGTTCACCGCCACGGCCAACGCCACGAGCGGGTCCAGAGGTTCCCAATCGGTAAGGGCCACGGCGCCGACGCCGACGATGACGCCGATCGAAGTCCAGACGTCGGTGAGCAGATGCTGAGCGTCCGCTTCGAGGGTGATTGAGTTGAACTTCTTGCCCACGCCTAGCAGCACCCGGGCCACACCAAAGTTGATGACCGAGGCCAGAGTACACATCACCAAGCCCAGTCCTGCCTGCTCCAGCGGCTGGGGAGCGAACAGACGCTGCACGGCCGCTACACCAATGCTGATGGCCGCCAGCAGAATCAGCGTCCCTTCGACGCCACTGGAGATGTACTCGGCCTTGCTGTGACCATACAAATGCTCCTCGTCCTCCGGCCTAGCGGCGATCGTCAACATGGCCAGCGCGACGATGGCCCCGGCCAGATTCACCAGCGACTCGACGGCGTCGGACAGCAAACCGATCGATCCGGTCAGCCAGTAGGCCAGGCTTTTCAAGCCGATCGTGACGATCGCAGCCGCGATCGACAGCCAGGCGTAGCGGGTTAGGGAGGAACGTTTCATTGCGTCACAGATGTTCAGGGACAGTGTGTTCAGGGACGGTGTGTTCAGGGACGGTGGAGCAAGGGCCGAATTGTAGCTTCTTGGCGACGGCCACGCCATGCCTCAGAAAAAGGCGCAGAAGAAGGCGCAGGTGACGATCCAGGTCGTCGATCCAGGTAGGTTCTTGACACCGGACGCCGCGAGCGAGATCATGAGCGGGCAGACGCCAAGAAACAACTTTGGCACTTGGTTTTGCACTCCTCACCTCAACCCTGGGCTGAGAAAACGGGAGAACGGAGTGAACCCAAAGTTCATCCTGCTTTCGTTCCGGTAGACAAAAAGATTGATGACAAAAAGATGGAAGGAATCCCACGTTCCCAAGGAACATTTTTTTGTCATCAATGTTTTTGTCCTTTCCGTTCCGAAACCCCTGTTCTTGTCAGCCCACCCCAACCCTCTCCCCGGAGTACCGGGGCGTGGGAGTCATCTTTTGGCTAAGCCTATGAACTGTGATCCGCGAAACAGTTTGCGTCTACTGGCCCATGTGGTGGTCGCTGTGATGGCCGTCGTGGAAGCGTCCACGTTACCGGCCGCACCGAGCGACGTGGTGCGCGACGACTGGTACTTCCGGGAATCACTGGCAGCGATTGACGACTGGGAGACGCTGCTGGCGCGTTTGGACGCCGACAAGTCGACGCCGCCGATCGCGTCGATTTTGCCTGTCCCCGTCGACGGTCGTCCCATCCGATGGTCCAACCCAGTCCCGCAGCGATTGCTGCCCGCCGCCGATCGCGAACAACAGCTGAACGTGCGCAGCGTGGCCGGCCGTCTGGAAATCCAACGCCCTGGTCGCAGCGGCGATGCCCCCTGGGAGACGGCCAAGCCGGATCAGGAGATTGTCGCCTATGTGCACCCCGGCGGTGGTGGCAAGGACCAGTGGTATCATCGCTACGACCGACGCTTCGATCGGCTGCTGCGGTTTCGCGCGAAACCCGCGTCGTGGTCCGTAGAAGGCACCGCCCCTCTGGATCTCCGGCTCGGCAGGAGCACCGTGTCCGTCCGGGTGCACAACGGGGCGGACCGGCCCTTGAACCTGACCGGACGCCTGGATTTTCACCGGCCAGCCGAGTCCGTCTGGGGCCCCTCGCAGCCGATCGTAGTGCCTGCGGGAGAGACGCAAACAGTAACCTTCCCGCTGATCCTGAGAACTCCAGGCGGCGGACTGGCCGCGATCCGGCTGTCGGCGGGAGAAGACGCTTTCTGCATTCCTTGGCTGACGCACGTGGAGCACGTGGGGGCCGTGCTGAGGAGCATCGAGCAAATTCTTGCGGAGACGCCTGATTCGGCGGCGGCTGGGCAGTTCGGCGCGATGCAACAAACGGCCACCACGATTCAAGGTGGGGCCGGCGACGGCTGGCCGGCGCTGTTCGAAGACGCCTGCCGACTGCGCGATACCTTGCTGTTGCGGCGGATCGGTTTCGACACGTTGCTGTTCGTCAAACGCAAGCCGTACTTCTCCGAGCAGCCGTTTATGGATGCCCACCATCTGTTCAATCGGCCTGGGGGCGGGATCTATCGGCTCTCGCCCGTGCGCCCGGATGGCCAGGTCACGGCCGTGCTCGACTCGTTGGGCGAAGGCGTTTATCGCGACGTGGCGCTGCATTGGGACGCCGACCGGTTGTTGTTCGCGTTCGGGAACGGCTCGGACAAGTGGGACGGCGGGCAGAGCTACGACCTGTTCGAAATCCGTGTCGACGGTTCCGGCCTGCGCCGCTTGACCTCAGGTCCGTACAACGACTGCGAACCGTTCTACCTGCCCGACGGTTGCCTCGGCTTTACCTCGGACCGCTCGGAGCATTTCGTGATGTGCGGCGGAGACCGGCATTCGCCGACGCTGTTCGTGGCCGAAGCCGACGGTTCGAGCGTACGCCAGTTGAGTTTCAACATGTTTAACGACTTCAATCCGACCCTGCTGCCCGACGGACGGATCCTGTACGGCCGTTGGGAATACAACGAACGCAGCGTCACCTCGCTGCACAACCCCTTCACGATGAATCCGGACGGAACGATGGTGGCGCCGTATTACGGCAACGCCACCAGCCGGCCGAATGTGGTGATGTTTCCTCGTCCGGTCCCCGGCAGCCACAAAGTCCTGGCCCTGTTTACCGCGCACCACGGCCAGACCCACGGAACCCTCGGGCTGATCGACGTGCGTCGCGGCGTCGACGGTCTGGAGCCGCTCCAGATCCTGACGCCCCAAGTTCCACTGCTGGGGGAGAAGACGGAAGACAGCCGGGGCGGCTGGTTCAGTGACCCACAGCCGCTCTCGGAGACGGCCTACTTATGCTCCTACACGCCCACGGTGCTGCCGTGGCTCGAACGCAGTTGGGCGCTGTATGTGGGCGACCGGCAAGGGAACCTGGCGTTGGTCTACCGTGACCCGGAAATCTCTTGTGCCGAACCGGTCCCGCTGGTCGTGCATTCGCGCCCGCCAGTTCGACCGGCCGCCCCGCCGGATACCGACGCGACTGACGCCGAGGCGACCCTCGCGGTGGTGGACGTCTACGAAAACCTGATCGGCGTTCCGCGTGGCGCCGCCAAGTTCCTGCGGGTCTTGGAAGATGTGCCACGCAAGAGTGTTCCACGCGGCGGCGTGGTGGTGACTTCCGGTTCGCCGATCTTCACGATCAAACGCATTCTGGGCACCGTGCCGATCGAGGCGGATGGTTCGGCTCAGTTCGTGGTGCCGGCGAATCGCAACGTGTATTTCGAAGTCTTGGACGCCGAGCAGCGTGAGATCCAGCGGATGCGCAGCGTGGTTTGCCTCAAGCCGGGCGAACGCCGCACGTGTATCGGCTGCCACGAGTCGCGACTCACGGCACCGCCCAACCGGGCGTTGTCGGCCCTGCGGCGCGACCCCAGTCGCCCGCAGCCGCCGCCCTGGGGCACGCAGGTAATGAGTTTCTTGCGTGACGTACAACCCGTGCTCAACGCCCGCTGCGTCCGTTGTCATACCCATGACCGGCCCGCCAACGGCGTGATTCTGACGGACGACCTGACGAACCAATTCAGCGTGGCCTACGAGGAACTGCTGCCGTATCTGAACCTGGCCAGTGCTTTCCGTTGGGATCACCCGGACGACGTCAAGCCCCGGCCGCCGTATACGTACGGTTCGCGGGTCTCGCGGCTGATGCGGCTGCTGGACACCGATCATCATGGCGTCGAGCTCAGCGACGAGGAGCGCTTGCGGCTGGTCAACTGGGTCGATGCCAACGGCGTCTACTACGACCGCTACGAGTCGGACGCGTATGGACCCCAACGGCAGATCTTCCCGGCGGGCGTCCGACGCACGCTGGACGATGTTTACACACGGCGCTGTGCCGCCTGTCATGGTGCCGGGGACGGCCGACAGGACACCTGGTGGTTGACCGTCAACCGGCGCGAGGTGACCAAGAGCCGCGCTCTGGTGGCACCCCTCGGCCAGTCTGCCGGAGGCTGGCAGCGATGCGGCGACCCGGTGTTTGCCGACACCCGCGACTCGGACTACACGAAACTGCTGGCCGCCTTGACCGACCTCCAGCAACGACTTGGTCAGCGGCCGCGCGAAGATCTGCTGTCGATCGCTGGCACGGAAGCCGAACAGCAGCGCGTGGAGTCACCGCCGCCGCCCGCACCTCGGCCGTCGTCCACTGCCGGTGCACCGGCAGGTCCGTGGGTCTCCGTGAGCAAGTTGCCGTGGCTGTCCGCCAGTGCCGGCTGGACCCCTAACGGCGACGGTCTGCCGCGGCGGGATCGGGACGTGCAGAATCAACCCCTGCGTCTGGAGCGGCGCGTCTATCGCCAGGGACTCGGGACCCACGCGCCGTCGGAGATTGTGTACGACTTGGCGGGGCAGTACGATCGCTTCGCCGCTTTGGTGGGCGGTGCCGAGGATCGTGGCACGGTGGTTTTCCAGGTGTTCGGCGACGGCCGTTTGCTGTTTGACAGCGGGGTGCTCGCCGGCCTGCACGGGACCAAGCCGATCGACCTCGACGTCGCGGGCGTGAAGCGTTTGCGGTTGGTGGTGACGGACGCGGGCGACGGTTACATCAGCGACATGGCCAACTGGGCGGACGCCCGCCTGCACAAGCCCGCCGAGTCGCCGCCGGCCGGTCCGAAGTGAGTCGTCGAGTAAACCGTGATACCACCCGCAGTTGGAAGTGACACTAGCACCAAACGGTTATTGGGGCGATTCGCGCAAAGAATGAGATTTTATGGTTCTGTGAATTGGATGCCACGGGCTTGCCCCGTGGAGGCTCGCGTTCGCAGCTACACGCGGCGCTCCCCTGCGTCACCTCACTCCCCCGTTTCGCCCGCGGCGGCGAAGCCGCCGCGGGCGAAACGGGGGAGTGAGGAGTAGGGCTTGTGTGTAGCGACAAACGTAAATATCCCCCGGGCAAGCCGGGGGCATTCGTTAAATGCCAAAGTGAATGCCAGCCCCACAACACCCTTTGGTACTAGGACTTGCCCGCTGCAACCTGCTAGCACCAAACGGCTTTCGCCACCCTTGGCGTGCCGCTTGAGCTGCCACGGCTCCGTGGCCCCGTCGCCCCCGCGACGTGGGCAAAATCTAACGTGCCTGCTCCCCACCATCTGCCAGCATCTTGCCCGCTTCTTTGCAGCGGGCTTCTGACGGCACCGATAATATCTGATGCGGGTTGCCACCAGCGCGTTAGTGTACCTTGGTCACTGCCAGCGAGACTGACAACCGGCCCTCGCAACTTACCTCGAGACCAACTCCCCGCGCCGTCAAGGAAGCCGGCGTTGCGAGTTCCGATCTCGCGGCTGGACCTAGTCCGCAAATTACTACAACCGGCCTCGTGCCGATCGAGTACAGGGATGTACGCCACCAATCGAGGTTGTCCGATGCATTCGCAGATTCCTGGGTGGCGGTGGCTCCTACCAACTCTTGCGGCGATGATTGTGTGGGGCTCGCTGTGGAACGGCGCCGGCCCCCTGGCTGCGCAACAGCCTCAGAATTCGCCGCCAGCCGCTGAGACGACGTCGTTGCCTGCCGAGTCGCAGCCCTTGGCCGAACCGGCGGATCCGCCGAGCTTGATTCCCACCAAGAACCTCCTGCAGGTCGTGCGCGACGGCGGGCCCATGATGTTTCCGCTGGGCCTGAGTTCCTTCCTGCTCTTGGTGTTTGTATTTGAACGATTGATTGCGCTGCGGCGCGGGCGCGTGATCCCGAAACCCTTCGTCAAACGCTTCCTGGAGCAGATCGCCGAGGGGCAATTGGATCGTGAGATGGCGATGGAGTTGTGTGAGCAGAACCGCAGTCCCGTCGCCGAGGTCTTCGGCGCCGCGGCACGGAAGTGGGGCCGGCCTGCGGTCGAGGTGGAGCAGGCGATCATCGATGCGGGCGAACGGATCACTCATGGCCTGCGCAAGTACTTGCGAATCTTGAATGGCATTTCCACGGTCAGTCCCTTGTTGGGCCTGTTAGGCACGGTGTTGGGCATCATCAACTGCTTCAACACCATCGCCCGCTCGAACGCGATGGGCCACTATGATCTGCTGGCCGGTGGGATCGGCGAGGCCCTGCTGACCACCGCCGGGGGTCTGTTTGTCGCCATCCCGGCCCTGATTGCGTACCTGTGTTTTGTCGGCCGCGTCGACCAGTTGATCATGGAGATCGACGCTGTGAGCCAGAAGCTGGTCGATCTGATTTCCGCGGAATCGCAAGCGCCCAGTGTCGCGGAACGCCGAGCAGCCCAGTCCAAACGTCGCGAGGCGGCATAGCGCAGAGACGGGCGAGGCTCCTGACGAGACACGAGGACCGACGAAGAATGCACCTGAAGACCCACCAAGACGAAATGCCGCAGCTGAACCTGACGTCGATGATCGACGTGCTGTTCCTGCTGATCATTTTCTTCATGCTCGCCACCCGGTTCGCAGACGTCGAACGCGACCTCGCTGTGCATGTGCCGCGTGTCAGCGAGCACGGCGCTCCGGCTCCCGCTCCGGCCCGGCATGTGATCAATGTACATCGTGACGGACACCTTGCGCTGGACCGCCGGCGGGTGACCGTCGAAGAACTCACGGCCGCCTTGACTGCCGCCCGACGCGAGCACAAGGACGTGGGGGTGATCGTACGCGGCGACGGCGAGGGTGCGTTTCAGAACGTGGCCTCCGTGCTGAACGCTTGCCGGCGCGCGGGGATTAGTGACCTGGGCATTTCCGTCAGCCTGGCGCAGGGCGAGCCGGCTGCAGGAGGTACCACACGCCGGTAGCGTCTGAGGATGTGCGATGTGCGCACCTTGTAGGTCAGCCTTTCCAGGCTGACGTCAGCCTGGAAAGCCTGACCTACTTGATTGCGGCCGCCGGCCGCGTTAGGGACTGACACGAAATAGGTTAACCGGAATTGTGGACCACGTGTGCAGCATGAATTCTGGCCCCGTGCTGATCGCCGAGACTGCGAAGTGGACTGCCGCTCTGGCGCGGATCGGCATGCACGAGGCTTTGTTGCTGGGCGGACTGCTCCTGTTGGCCATAGCGCTGTTGGTGCTCACCTTGACCCGCTGGGGTCAAGTCAAGCCGCTGTCGAAGTGCATCGTACTGTCCATCTTCGTGCACATTCTCCTGCTGGTGTACGCCCGCGGCGTCCATCTGATTGCGGCCGTGCCAGCGAAACCCGTGGAGCACATCTATCGCGTGGCCCTGCTGGGACCGGGCGACGAGTCCGCCGGAGGCGAAGCGGGGCAGATGTCCGAGCCCGGAGGCGGACCGGTGGCCGAGGAAGCCGAGGCGGCTGCTCGCCCCCAGCCGCCGCCAGCCCCCGAACTCCTGCCGGCCCCGCCGCCAGAAACAGAGCGACCGCCCCTCCCGGAAGCCCTCGCGGCAGCCGCCCCTGCGTTGGTACAGCCTGACCAGAACTCCACGGCAGCCGTTCCGGCTCCACCCGCCGAGTCAGCGCAGTCCCCGGACGAATCGCCGCGGCTCGCGGAACCGCCTTCCGGTGACCGACCCGCGGAAGCTTTGGCCGATCGCCACGATCAAGCCGCAGCGCCCCGGCAGCCCGCGGCGGCTGGCTCTGCGGATGCGGCCTCGGCCGGTCCGGTGCCGGTTCCGGCGTCAGACGCGGCCCTGGCCGCCGCTTCCGCCGCGCTGCGGATGGCTGCCACCCCGCACCACGACGACCGGCCGGCCCTGTATCAGGGCCGAACGGCGGAGAACCATCAGGCCCTGGTCCAACACTACGGCGGTAGCGCCCAGGGTGAGAGCTCGGTTCAAGGTGCACTCGATTGGTTGGCCGCGAATCAGCACCCCGACGGTCGCTGGGACGCGCGGCGATTCGGCGCCGGGCAAGAGACCAAGACACTGGGCCAAGATCGGGGCGGAGCCGGCGACGATGCGGACGTCGGGATCTCGGCGTTGGCCATCCTCGCGTTTCAAGGCGCCGGCGAGACGCACCTGAAGGGCAAACATAGCGCGACCATTCAGCGCGGCTTGGAATACCTGCTGCGCAGCCAAGGGCTGGACGGCAGCTTGGCCGGCGAGGCGCGTCTGTTCGCCCGTATGTACTGCCACGGTATGGGAACGTTGGCGCTCAGCGAGGCTTACGCCCTGACCGGTGACACCCGCCTGCAGCCCTACGTCGTACGGGCACTGACCTACACGGTACGAGCCCAGGATCCGGACGGCGGTGGTTGGCGATACCAGCCGGGCGATGCGGGCGACATGAGCCAGTTCGGTTGGCAATTGATGGCGCTCAAGAGCGCTCAACTGGCCGGCTATCCGATCCCGTCGCAGACACGGGCCGGCATGATTCGCTTCCTGAATAGTTGTGCCGCCGGGCAGCAGCAGGGGCTGGCAAGCTACCGCCCGCACAGTGCGCCGACCCGCACGATGACCGCCGAGTCGCTGACCTGCCGGCTGTTCATGGAGTTGCAGCGTAACGACGCCGCGACTGAGGAAGCCGTCAGCTTCCTGCTGCAGGAGACGCCGCAGGCGGGCGAGATGAATCTGTACTACTGGTACTACGGCACGTTGGCGTTGTTCCAGCTGCAAGGGTCGGCCTGGGAAACTTGGAATGCAGCCCTGCAGCAACGTCTGCTCGCCACGCAGGAGACCACGGGAGAATTGGCCGGCAGTTGGCCCCCCGACCGCGTCTGGGGCGGCTACGGCGGGCGGGTCTACAGCACCGCTTTGGCCGCGTTGTGCCTGGAAGTGTACTACCGCTACCTGCCCCTCTACGGCCGAAAGTAGAGACTCAACGTCCGCCGCGGAGGCGATTGGTCAGTGAGCCTTTCGGCTTGGGTCCCTCGGTCTCATCCGGCAGCTCGATGAAAACTTCGTGGCTGGGTTCGTTGGCCTTGGGCGCGGCAAGCGGTGGTCCGTTCGCTGGCGTCGGTGCGGCTCGATTGGCCGGCGCCCCGTACAGAACCTGCGGTGGTTGGGGGGCCTCCACTTGGCTGACTCGGGCAGGCGAGGAAGACGGCGTTGGCGGGTCCAACCGTCCCGCCGAATCCGCGGGACGAACGCCGCTGGTCTGCTGGAGTAGTTGTCCTCGCACTTTTTCGATCCGCGCCAGCCGCCATGTCGCGATGCGCTGGTTCCAGTTCGGTTGCGGCAGCTTGCCTACGGAACCTGAGGCCGGAGCAGTTGGGGCGGCTGTGGTGCCTGCGGACGGACCATCATTCGGTGCGCTCAAGAACCGCCGCCCCAAGACCGGGTTGCCGCCGAACCGAGGGGCATCCGCCGACTCGCGCCGCAGGTCGGGCGTGGTATTTCCCAAGGCGGTGTCCCGCGGGCTAACCGGTGCTATCGGAATCTGCCATAAGTCGTCGGCTCCAGACGGGCGAACTTCGGCACCGCTTGCAGCCGACACTTCCAACGCGGCGACCAACGCGCCGCAAACCGCTGCGTGAACAAGCTTCATGATTGGGCTCCTTCCCATCAGATTTCTTCCAGTCGCCCACTGCTCGGCACGCGCGGCAGCAGGCTCCACTGATTCTAAGATCGGTTGAATCCCCTGCCCGCCTGAAGCCTACCGGCCGCGTGCGACCCAGGCCCTTGGGCAAGCGGAACGATAAACAAATCCTATTCCTTACGCCAGCCCGAACCCGAGCGTCGGATGCGATGGATCCCCTGGTTGGCGCAACGGACGAGGAGCGGTACACTGCCTCCGTCGGTTCGCCATCAAGTACGCCGACAGCCATCCTCAACGTTGCCAGCAACGAACGTTGTACCATTCCCAACGGCAAGCTGCAGGGGATCATGCGACGGTGCTAGCACCAAACGGTTTTCGTGGTTGTCGGTGTCAAGAATGGGGTTTTACGGTTTCGCATAGACGGACCGCCAGCGGGGGTCAGACGTACAGATTTCAGTTTTCGCGGGCAGAAGGCTCTTTGTGGGCTTGAGCACACGACCGCGAAAACTGAAATCTGTACGTCTGACCCCTTGCCTCGCGCCCTGTCCCTGCTGAACCGTTAAGTCTCGTTCTTTACGCGCAAGGGCCAAAACAGCGATTGATGCTAGCACTGTCACGAGTCACGCAGATTATCTGCGGGCGATTTGCTGTCGCAGCGGACTCTCGAAAAACCATAAAGCCTGATGAAGGGAGAAAGCCATGAAAAATGCAGTTGCGATTTTGACGGTCTGGGGGCTAGGAATTCTGTTTGCTGGGTCGGCCACGGCCCATGAGTACGTGGTTTACCGGGGTCACCATCGTCACCATTCGGCAGTGGCGGTCTACCCGGAGGTGGTGGTCGCCCGACCCGTGGTGGTCGCACCACGAGTCTTTGTTGCGCCGCCCGTGGTGCGGTATCCGGCGTATCGCTCGGTGCTCGTACCGGCCCCGGTGTACGCTCCGGCACACGTTGGCGCCTTCCACTACTATGGTCCCAGGGTCGGGATCTCTGTGGGCTTTTGAGCAGCTATGCTGTACCGAGCCCTCGTCCCAAGTAGCATGGCTCTCCGAAGCCGTGCCGTACCCAAGTAGCATGGCTCTCCGAAGCCGTGCCGCACCTAAGTAGCATGGCTCTCCGAAGCCGTGCCGCACCTAAGTAGCATGGCTCTCCAGAGCCGTGTCGCACTCAAGTAGCATGGCTCTCCGAAGCCGTGCCTGTGCGACTCCTCCACGGCGAGTCGCTGCCGATACTGCCCGGCTCTGGAGAGCCAGGCTACCAAGAATCCAGCTAGGAAATCAGACTTGCTGCGCCGTTGACGCCCTGCTAAGACTCTGTCATGTTCGCGCGGCGACTCTGCCTACCTTCGTTGGTCCTGATCGCGTCCGGTGTGCTAGCAGGCTGTCAGAAGCTGCCTGCCGAAAAGGGATTGCTTGAGCAGAACGTAGCGGGCGCTCACCTCTCGTCGCACAAATTGCGGATCCTGGTGACCGATTACGTGCCCCGGTTTGCCGATCAAGTCGAGGAAGCCGCTGATCAGATCCTGGCGCAGGCGACCGACCGCGAGATCCGTAAGAACGCCTTGCTGTGGAAGTCCAACAGCATCGCGGCCTGCTTTCGAGCCGCATCGCGTGGGGATCCGTTGGGCGCCTACCTGGATGTGTGGACGCTGAACCGGCAGATGTTGCGACTGTTCGAACGACCGGGGGAACGGCCGCTGTTCGGACCCTGGCAGGGCCTCGCTCTGGAGACCTCCCGGCGGTTGGAGCAGCCGTTGCAGCAGATCCTGGTCGCCCTGGGTACGAACCTGCCGATCGGCGAGGAATTCGTCGACAAATTCGCCCGCGAGCATCCGGTGACGAGTCTGTACTTTGACCGCGCGTCGCTCGCGGCGAGTTACATCGAGACGTCCGCCGAGCCAACTCGCGAGCTGATGGACGTGGTGAGCGAGCTGAGCGAAGACGTGTCCGAGCTGAAGAAACTGTCGACGCTCTACGCGTCCTTCCTCCCCAAACAAGCCCGGTGGCAAGCCGAGTTAACGCTGCTCGCGACCACCGAGACCGAACCCGTGGTGGGGGCTTTTCGCGACCTGACCACCACCTCGCAAGCCATCGATCGTCTGGCGACGTCGGCGGAAACGACGCCCGCGATGTTGGATCGGCAACGCCAGGGGCTGCTGGAGATGGTGCAGCAGGAACGCGCGGCGACCGTCCAGGATATCGAGCAGATGCGCCGGGACACAATCGCCGATCTGCGTCAGGAACGGGCGGCGGTGTTGCAGGCGTTGCATGACGAACGCCTCGCGGTGGGCGAAACGATCCAAGCTACTGCGGATACGTCGCTGCGCGGGATGGATAAGATCCTGCGTGAACGCAGCGAAGACGTGCCGCAACTCGGCGGGCAACTGATCGAACACGCCTACCGCCGCGGCCTGCAATTGTCCCTGGTGTGGGGCACCGTCGCGGTGCTGTGTTGCCTACTTTGGCTGCTCAGCGCCCAACCGTTGCGGCCTGTTGCAAGAACGCAGTCGGACCACGCGCCGCAGGTTTCGTTGGCTGCCGTTGGTCCGCAGAAAGTCCGGCCGCGCAGGGTCGCTGCGTAACCGATTTGGAGTGCGGTGACCCGTCACCGCTTTTCAGGAGTAACACGATGGCCAACGCCACAACTTTACGTTCCGACTGGTCCGGGGCATCGGCGGGCTCGGCACAGTCCAAGTCGTGGACGTGCCAGTACTCAACTCGATTCACCCAGGAGCCTTGATCGTAACGTTGCGAAATGCTGTCAGGGCTAGCAACGCAGCGCGTGGCTGGTGGCTGAGCCTAAGCGAAGCCCCAGCAACAGTGGACTGGGGCTTCGCTTAGGCTCAGCCACCAGCCACCCAGCTAGCATTTCGCAAGGTTACGATCAAGGCCCACC
>JAPLNJ010000554.1 GCA_026692885.1 Planctomycetota bacterium
GGAGAGACTCGCCCACGTGTTTTGTTCCCGGAGCCCCCTCATCACCCTCGCCGCCGAAATTCGCCGCTGGCTCGATCCGCAGACCGGCCTGTTCGGTGGGCCGGCTGCAGCAGGATGGCGACCGCGACGTGGCGGGACTGTGCGCGGAACTGGCGGCCAGTCGCGGCCGGACACTGATCGCCGCCCGCTGGCCGATCGCGGACACCGAGACGGCCCGTTTCACGCAACTGCTGGTCGACGAGTACCTGGCCGCCGCCCAGGCCGCCAACGGCGGCGTGCTGCCCTTGTTCGCCCGCGCATTCCGCCGGGCCCTGGACCGGGCTGAGGCCGATCCGGAGATCACCTTCCACCTGGCCGCCGCGTTCGACCTGTACGGGCTGGGGTAAGGGGGCGGTCGGACGGGGTGCCGACTCATTCGCGTTCAACGAACTTCCTCCGTCGGGCAGCCTTGTCCGGGCCTGCCCAAGATGTATACTGGCGGCCTGACGACAACCGCCGCGAGCGTCTCGCTGCCCGCCGTGGCGTCCTCGCGGGCGCTCGAACACGACTGGCTCCTGACGCTGCCGACTGGTGCAACAGCCGCTAAGGCGAGCGGAAGGAAATAACTTACCCAACCCGATGTAGGATGGTCTTCCCGTAAGACGGCCCTCCGAGGCCGTCCACTGCGTCCCGCAGGTTGGTTTACCAGACGGCCTCGGAGGGCCGTCCTACGGGTAAGTTACGCTCGCCTAAACCCCTGGCACCCAGCGGGTATCCGGCCCAGGAGCGAAAAGGCGCGACTTTGAATTGCTGACTTCTTCCAGTCCCGTTCGTGAGGAGCGACCAGGATGCGAGCGACCGAAAGCAAGTTCCATTTTCTTCTGGCCTGCCTGGCGCTGCTTGCCACGCTGCATGTTGTTTCCGCCGCGGAAATAGATCCGCAGAAGGCCAAGGCAAGCTCAGACCCGAAGACTGTGTGGTATGACTGCAAAGACCTCGTGGTGCAGGGCAAAGGCTGGACCGATACCAAATCGTTCTACGACCGCCTGCCGACGAAGGCCGAGGGTAAGGTGACGTCGTCGGTTTGGGGACTGAGCCACCACAGCGCTGGGATGTGCATCCCGTTCACATCGGATGCGCCGTCGATCGACGTCCGTTGGACGCTGTTGGCAGGTGGCAATCTGAGCATGCCTCACATGCCGGCCACGGGCGTCAGCGGCGTGGACCTCTACAGCAAGGACAAGTCTGGACGATGGTGCTTCGTCGCGAACGGTCGGCCAACGGCCGTGACCAATACGGCCAACTTCACGCCGCCGACGGACCAGCCATGCCTGCTCTACCTGCCGCTCTACAATGGGGTGACCTCCGTGGAGATCGGTATCCCGACGGGAAGCCGCCTTGCGGGAGCCGATCCGGCCGCGAGCAAGCAGCGCAAGCCGATCGTGATCTACGGCACTTCCATTACCCACGGCGGCTGCGCATCGCGGCCCGGCCTGGCTTTCCCGGCGATCATCGGCCGACAACTGGAGACCCCGGTCATCAACCTGGGCTTTAGCGGCAGCGGAAAGATGGAGCCGGCCATGGCCGAACTATTGGCGGAGCTCGATCCTGCGGTGTACGTCCTGGATTGCCTCTGGAACATGTCGCCGGATCTGGTGTCCACACGCATCGAGCCGTTTGTGAAGACGTTGCGTGCGGCCCGTCCGGACACGCCCATCTTGCTTGCCGAAGATTGCAGCGTCAGGAACGTCAGCCCCACGGAGAAAGGCACGATCCTGCGTAAGATCCACCAGAAGTTGACGGCCGAAGGCGTGAGGCACCTGCATTTCCTCGCCAACGAGGGCATGCTGGGCGACGACACGGAGGGCACGGTGGACGGCTGCCATCCCAACGACCTGGGGATGATGCGGCAGGCCCAGGTATTCGCCAAGGCATTGTCTCCGCTGCTGCCTAAGGGAAGATGATCCATTCACGCCGTGGGTCCCAGCCGGCTGTGCGAACTGGCGGTGCATCTAGGCACCGGCTCGCAGTTGCATTCCAGATTCCGCCTCCGCGTTGAGAGCCCTCTTGGGCAGACTCCTAGCGGCCCGAATTCTCACGAATTCGGCTACGACAGGCGAGCGGCAGGAAATAACTTACCCATAGGTCGGCCTTTCCAGGCCGATCTGGACGGTCTTGGAAGACCATCCTACATTAAGTTGGGTAAGTTATTTCCTGCCGTTCGCGGCCTTGATCGTTAGGTTGCGCACAGCCGTCAGTGCCAGCAGCAGCCCGGGTGGCTGGCGGCTGAGCCTAAGCGAAGCCCCAGTACCCGGTTTCTGGGGCATCGCTGCACTCTGCTCCAGCCCCCCTGACCTCCTGCTGCTAGCGTTTTGCGCCACCTTATGATCAAGGCCCCGTTCGCCGACATTTTCCCCTACGTTTACCGGTCTTCTGCAAACCCGTTCCTGCGCCCGTCTCCCGGTCGCTTGGCGTTGACGCCTGCCGGCTTTTGGCGGATACTTTGACCACAGTCTCCAAAGCCTTTTGCCAACACCACTTGACCACGGTACCGAGGTATGCCTGCCGCTGCAGTGAACGATCTCCAAGCCTATTGTCTGGAAGTTGCCCAGGCTGCGAAGTTGGCTGCCGCCGAACTGGCTCAGGTGAGCGGTGCGCAGAAGAACAACTGGCTGAACCAATCGGCGAGTCTGTTGCGCGAGCGAACCGGGGCCATCCTGGCCGCCAATGAGCAGGATCTCGCGGCCGCTCCCGGCTATGGACTGAGCGATTCGCAGATCGACCGCTTGAAACTCACGCCGTCCCGCATGGAAGGGATTGCGATCGCGCTGGAGGAAATCGCGATGCTGCCCGACCCGGTCGGCGAAGTGATGGAATCCTCAATGCGTCCGAACGGCCTGGAGGTGCTCAAAGTGCGCGTGCCGTTGGGCGTCGTGTTCTTCATCTACGAGTCGCGGCCCAATGTCACGGCCGATGCTGCCGCCATTTGCGTGAAGAGTGGCAACGCGGTGATCCTGCGGGGTGGCAAAGAGGCTGCTCATTCGAGCCGCGCTATTGTCGCGATCCTTTCGGAAGCGGCAGTCCAACACGGCCTCCCGGCGGCGGCGGTGCAGTTGGTCGCCACGACGGATCGTGAGGCCGTGAGCCAATTCCTGGCCCTGAACGAATATATCGATGTGGCCATTCCCCGCGGCGGCGAAGGATTGATTCGTCGGGTCTCCGCGCAGGCCAAGATGCCCGTGATCAAGCACTTCACCGGCAACTGCCACTTGTACGTGGACCAAGCCGCCGACTTGGACATGGCCGAGCGATTGACGATCAATGCCAAATGCCAACGGATGGGCGTGTGCAATGCCTGCGAATCGCTGTTGGTACACAAGGACGTGGCTGCCGAATTCTTGCCGCGAATTGCCCGCTCGTTGTCCGATCGCGGCGTGGAACTGCGTGGCGATCCACGGACGTGCCAGTGGGTGGGCAACGCCACTCCGGCGACGGAGGATGATTACTATGCCGAATACTTGGGACCGGTGCTCTCTGTAAATGTAGTCGATTCCTTGGAGGAAGCGATCGCCCGCATCGCCAAGTACGGATCGCACCACACCGATGCCATCGTGACGGGGAATCTGGCCGCGGCGCGGCGGTTCGTCAAGTGCGTCGATAGCTCGGCCGTGATGGTCAATGCCAGCACTCGCTTCAACGACGGGGGCGAGTTCGGCTTGGGTGCGGAAATCGGCATCAGCACGGACCGCTTCCACGCCCGCGGTCCGTGCGGCCTGAAGGAATTGACCACGTACAAATACGTCGTGTACGGAGATGGCCAAGTCCGGACCTGACCGATGCTCAATCAGCCGCTCAGCCAAGCCGAAATCGATGGCCTACTCGTGGAGCGTAGCAGCCTGCGGGGCTGTGACACGGAAGCGTCCGGCGCCAGCGTGCGGGCCTTGTCCGAACGACTGAAGCGTCTGACAGCAGTGGCTCAGGGCCAAGACCAGACGGAACCCGGCGTGTCGGCGACGGTGGTCCAGTTGCTCCACCGCGTTCGGACGCTCCACGAATCGCTGGTCCCGCGTCTCGCCACGGTTCTGTCGGAGCTGCTACGGGCCGCAGTCGAAGTCCGCCTGACAGCGGTCGAACGCGACAGTGTCGGCGGGTTTCTACTGGCGCACGATCGCGCCACCTGCTTCTTGCCTCTTCAGACGGCCAGCCACGACCGCGGTTTGGCCCTGGAAATCGAACTGGCTATCTTATACCCCTTGATCAACCGAATGCTCGGCGGGGGCACGGAAACCCAATCGCTGCCCGAACGCCCACTGACGGATATCGAAAAACGGTTGGCAGAACGAATCGCGGAGCCTGTGCTTGACGCACTGCAACAGGTTTGGGAGTTACTTCAGCCCTGGCGTTTGTCGGTCGCGCGCGTGGCGACTCAGGTGTCGACCCCCGCCGGCTTGACGTCCCGCAGCACAATCTGCATTGTCCGATTTCAAATCGCCGTGGGACCGGCTCGTGGTGACGTGATTCTCGTGATCCCCTGGGAGTTGCTCGAACGCATCGACGAAGCGGACTGGAAACGCCTGCCCTGCCATGCGGATACGAACGCCGAGAGCCCGGCAACGGTGGAACTAGCGGCGGTACTGGCGGAGGTCGAAGTGCCAGCCGACGAACTCCAGCAGCTGCAGGTGGGGGACGTGATCCCCACGGACCGGACCTTCGACGACCTCGTGGAGGTGAGCCTGAACGGAGTCGTCGCTTTTCGAGGTAGATCCGGGGCGGTAGACGGCCAGAAGGCGATCCGGCTCGAGTGAGGCAGTCCGCATCCGCGACCAAGGTTGTGGTTACGGCAGAGCGTGATGAATCCCAGCTTGGGAGGGCGACGCTCCCGCGGAGCCGCCAGCCGGCGCGGCAGGAGCCTCGCCCTCCCAAGCGGCTTTCGCGGCCCCACCTTTCCAAAGATTCGCCCGTAAGTGTAAAAAGAGGCTGCTGTAGAATGCATTTCCAGCGAAGGAACAAATGTTCGAGTGCAAGAGACCGTCCGGGATAGGCCACGACGCTGGCCTTGATCATAAGGTGGCGTGAAACGCTAGCAGCCGATCATCGCAACCTTATGATCAAGGCCCACGACGCTTGGTGGTTGCTTTCGCAAGTTATGAACTTCTCCGTGCAAAAATAGGAACCCCATGATCACTGAAGTCAAAGTTCCGCATCTGGGTGACGGCATCAAGTCGGGCGATGTGTTGCAGATCCTGGTTCGCGAAGGCGATTCGATCAAGAAAGATCAAGGGATTGTTGAACTCGAGACGGACAAGGCCACGGTCGAAGTGCCGAGCAGCCAGGCAGGAGTCGTGAAGAAGATCCATGTGACCGTGGGCCAGACCGTATCGGTGGGCGCGGTCCTGGTCAGCGTCGATGCCGCCGCAGTACTGGCGGCCGCGACTTTGCCAGCGAAACCCCAGCCGCAGGCCGTCGCCCAGCCGCAACCACCCGCGGAACCTGCACGGGTGCCGGTCTCGGAACGGCCGGTGGCCGCCAAGACCACCCCGGCGCCAGCGCCGACTGCTCGCCAAACCGTCCTGCCGAATGTGGCTCCCACGCCGAATCCAGCACCGGCAACTGCGACGCCTGTGACATCCGACGCCAGCGTGGCCGCTGGGCCTGCCGTGCGGAGGTTCGCCCGTGAGATGGGCGTCGATCTGAAACGAGTCAAAGGTACGGGACCCGGCGGCCGGATCACGCGAGAAGACGTGCTGGAGGCCGTGCGCCAGGCGAATCGGGCCGTCGCCGCCGTCCCCGGAGTCGCCCCCGCCCCACCCGCCGGGCCCGGCGAGCCGTCGACCGATGCTTGGGGGCCCATCCGCCTCGAACGGATGTCGAAGATTCGCAAGACCATCGCCGCGCAAATGCACCGCTCGTGGGAGACCTGCCCCCGCGTCACCAACTTCGACGATGCCGATGTCACCGAGTTGGAGCACTTCCGCAAGTCAAGCAAGGATGACTATGCCGCCCGCGGAATCAAGCTGACTTCCATGCCGTTCGTGATCAAAGCCGTGGCCATGGCCTTGCGGGCGCATCCGGTCCTGAACGCTTCGCTGGACCTGGAGAACGGACAGATTATCTACAAGGACTACATCAGCATTGGCGTGGCCGTCGACACGGATCGCGGTCTGGTGGTCCCCGCGTTGCGCGGCGCCGATCGGATGTCGATCCCCGATATCGCCCGCGCGCTGGCCACGATGGCCGAGAGTGTGCGGAATAACAAATTTACGGTCGACGATCTGCGCGGCAGCACATTCTCCATCAGCAACCTGGGGGCCATCGGCGGCACGTATTCGACGCCCATCATCAACTGGCCGGAGGTGGCCATTCTGTTGGTCGGACGCTCACGCAAGTTGCCGGTGGTGATGGACAACGATCAGATCGCGGTCCGGCTGATGATGCCGTTAAGCCTGTCTTACGATCACCGCTTGGTCGACGGCGCCGCCGCCTCCCGCTTGCTGAACGACGTCATCGGCTACTTGCGAGCTCCCAGCCGCCTGCTGCTTGCGCCGTAAGAATTTGGAGTGCGGTGGACCCAGAGGGTATCCCGTCACCGCTTTTCAAGACACGAAACATCGCAAGACGGCGGCGGATTGTCGGAAATCCGAGCGGCCGTGGGCGTGCCTCGACCAGACGCGCGCCGCGAGCACGATGCTCAGCCAAACGACGGTCGGAAATCTCAAATTGGTCACGGTCTTACCCCGCACCAGCCGTAGCGATAGGGATAGGCGAGCTTCTGGTTGGCTTCGGCGTGACTCGTGATCCGCCCGGCCATCGGGTCGTAGGAGAGCGTTTCGCCAGGGAAGAGCGTGGCGATGTTCCCGAGCATCAACAGTTCGCTGAGCGGACCGCCGTTGTCGAAACTGGCCAGGATCTGCGACTGGCCACCCCGACAGGCCTCGATCCAGTCGGCGTAAATTCCGTGTGACGGGCCGATTCGTAGCGGCTGGTTGGTCTCGATCTTCTGGAACTTGTTTTTGGGCAGGGCGGTCACCTGGACGCTATGGTCATTCGCCACCAACGCGCCATCGGTTCCCAGCAACATCGAGCCGGCGTCTTTCATCAGTGCGTCGGCCTCTTCGGCCGTCGTGACGCCCAGTACACGGAGTTTGTCGTGAATCAACTGCCGCGTGCCCGGCGCATAGTCGGGACCGTGATGCCAGGTGAGCGTCAACGGCGGCATCTGGCCGCGGGCGGGGATTTCCCAACGCACTCGCTCCCAACGCGGGAAGGAAATGCGATTCAATCCCGAACACTCGGCCTGCACGCGGATCGCCGCTCCCGAAGCGTTCCACAACTGGCGGAGTCCCAACGTCATGAAGGGGAAGACCGCGCTGTGCATGCCGAAGACGCCTAGACCGCCGTTGCAGGTCTCGCGCCAGTGCGAATAAGCCATCCAGTCCGAGTGGTAGTCGCGCCATGCCAGCGGCCCCAGCCAGAGATCCCAGTCTAGTCCCTCGGGGACCGGCTGCTTGCCTTGCGGTGATGTGTTGCGGTCGGGTCCACCGCGGCGGAACCAGACGTGAACCTCCTTGACCTGACCGAGAACGCCGTCCTCGACCAGTTCCATGGCCCGGCGGAATTGCCCGCTACCTGTGCCGGGGCTGCGGTAGGTCGTGGGGAGTTTCTTCTCGGCGGCCAGGGCCCGAAGGCTGCGGGCGTCCTGGATGGTGAAGCCCAGCGGACGCTCGCTGCACACGGGCTTTCCGGCCCGCATCGCCATTCCGCAGGCCACGCCGTGGAAGTGGTCGTAATCGGAGACGACCAGAGCGTCGAACCGGTCGGCCATTTCGCCGACGAACTTGCGGATGTCGGCGAAGATCGTCACGTCCTCGCCGTGGGCCATACGACGATACCGCTGGGCCACCCGTTGTTGCTCGGGTTTTTGGGGATCGTCGAGCTTTTGCCCGACCTCGCCCCATTGCTTCAAGATGGCGGGGATCTTGTGTTGATCGACATTGCCCACCGCGACCAGCTCACAGTTGTAGACGTGAGACCCCGTCAGGAAGGCCGCCGCATTGTACATGTTGCCGAACAGGGCCAATCGCAGCCGTTGGTTGGCGTCGTAAGTAAAGGCCGTGCGCGGCGACGCCAGCAGCAACAGGCCCCCGCCCCCGCCGCCGACGGCGCTGGCGAGGAAACGACGACGGGTCAACCGACGACGCATGGCAGTTCCTCCGCTTGGCGTCTTCATGGCGTGAAATCTCTCCGGAGCGTCAGATCGTCCAACCTGGGCGGTATTCGTAACGCAGCAGCGCCGCAGCGCCGGGATGGTTTGTGATTTGACCGTTGGCGGGATCGAACTCGATCGTTTCGTCGGGGAAGCGGGTGGAAAGGCTTCCCACGGTCAGCAGCTCCGCCAGCGTCGCGGCATACTCGAAACGGGCGATCGGCTGCGGCCCTCCCCGGCAGGCATCGATCCATTCCTTGTATGGCCCCGGCGACGGTGGCAGGGCGAGCGGCCGGGTCTGCTCGACGGAGGCAAACTTCGCCGTGGGCAGCAACTTGACTTCTGTGTTGTGGCTGGTGGTCGCCAGCAGACCCTTGCTGCCCAGGATCAAGCAACCGGCGTCGGGCAGCAGCTGCTTGACCTCCGCCTCGGCTGCACCGTGCTCGCGCAAGATTGCTTCCAGCATCTTTCGGGAGCCCAACGCGTAATCGGGCGGATAGCCGTGGTGCCAGGTGAAGGTGACCGGCGGCAACGGGCCTCTGGCGGGGATCTCCCAGTGGATTCGCTCCCAGCGGGGATAGGATATCTGGTTGACCTCGGAGCATTCGGCCGTGACGCGAATCCGCCCGCGGTCTGCGCCCGCTTTCCACAGCTCGTTCACCTTCAGCCCCATGAAGGCCATGTTGGCGGAATGCGGCCCGAAATTGCCCAACTCGCCGATGCTCGTGTCGCGCCACGCGATGCGATTGATCCAATCGGGGTGATACTCGCGCCATTTGACCTGCGCCAGCCAAAGGTCCCAGTTCAGCTCCTTGGGCACTGGCTGGGAGCCTTGGGGTATCTCTCGAAAGTTCCGTCCGCCACGGCTGAAGAACACATGGACTTGCCGCACGTCGCCGAGGACCGCTTCGCCCAGGATCTCGACGCCGCGGCGGAAGCCTCCCGAGGCGGCTCCCCCGGTGTTCACCTGCGTGGGCAGCTGGCACTGCTGGGCCAAGTGGAACAGCGCCCGAGCCTCATAGGCACTGATCGCCAGCGGTTTCTCGGTCAGCACAGGCTTCCCGGCACGCAGGGCGGCGGCCGCGATGATCGCATGCGTGTGATCCGGCGTGGCGACCACCACGGCGTCGAACTCCTTGGCCGCCTCGTCGAACATGCGGCGGAAGTCGGTGTACAGCGGCGGTTTCTTCGCGGCCAGAGGAGCATAGTATTCGTTGGCCGCCGCGCGCTCTTCCGGCTTGTCCGACTTGCCCCATTCCGCTGCCCGCGACGCCCAGAAGTCATACACCTTCTGGACCTTCCGCTGATCCACGTCGCACGAAACCGTGTAGCCCACGTTCCCGAGGGTGTGCAATCCGGCGGCGAATCCATGGTAGGCACCGTAGCCGGCCATGCCGACGACAGCCAACCTCAATCGCTCATTGGCCCGATACGCCTGCGCCGTCCGAGCCGAGGGAAGGATCAACAAACTGCCAACCCCACAGGCGGCTGTCTTCACGAAACGACGACGACTTGCGATGCGTTCCATGAATTTCCTTCCTAATGAATCGTTCGCGATCGGAGACGGTGAGACGATTACTCCGAGTAGCGATTTCTGCCCCGCCGCGAGTTGACTACGACGGACTACACGAGTCGCGAAGCACTGGATGCCTTCCGAACCAGCCAATCACTCCCACCACAGGCCTTGATCGCAACGTTGCGCAAAACGCTAGCAGCGGATCATCGTAATCGCCGCTCGCCGAGTCAAGGCAGTTGAACTATCCAAGACCGCGCATCATATATGCCTGCAAGCTGCCCGATTCGTCCGAATTGAAGAACGCCAACGAGCCGTCCGGCGAGAGGAAGGGATGGATGTGAGCGTGCTT
>JAPLNJ010000555.1 GCA_026692885.1 Planctomycetota bacterium
GGTGCCGGAAGGGATTCGCAGTGGAGCCGACCGCGTGGTGATCGCCGAGGTGAAGCTGGACGACGACGTGCGGTTGAATTTCACCGTGGACACGGACGACCCCCTGTTCATCTCGCACGGCAACGCCCGCCCCGGCGACGATTTCGGCGATTTGGGGCGGGTGGTCAGCCGAGCGGACAACGGCGTCAAGATCCGGACCCAGATTTACGGCTATGCCCTGGCGCGAGTGGGCGGCGAGATACCCGCGCCTCGCCAGCGGGACCCCCGGACCCGCAGCGCGGCTCCGCCACCGACGGTGGCCCAGGAGCCACTGCGGGCCGCCATCAAATGCCTGCAGGGTGTGGAGGACATCGAACTGTTGATCTCGCCGGCCTATAAGCTGAAACGCTTCGACGGTTATGTAGCGCTGGATTTGGGGACGACCAACAGTACTATTGCCTGCATGGATAAGCGGTGTGCCAACGTCGAGGATATCCAGGTTGTCGAGGCCGGCAGCGTGCAAGAAGGGAGCACGATCCAGACCGCGCTACGGATCCAGCGGTACACCGAACCGGAGGAGAAAGGCAAAATGCCGCCCGCCGCGTGCAAGTTTGGGCAGACGGCGTTGGATGCGACGAGTGGCGAATTGGTGCTGGGTGCCAAACGCCTGCTGGCAGATCCGCGCCAAGACGAGAAACTGACGATGCAGTTGGAAGGCCACACGTTCCAAATCTCCAAACGCCTGCCAGCCGAACTGTTCATTGCCTCGATGTTCAAAGGTTTCGCCAAGAAAACCCTGGGGGTGGCCAGCAAGTCCATGACGGCGATTACTCACCCCATTACCTTCTCCAGCCGGGAGATCGGCCAACTCCGTCAAGCGGTCCACGATGGCTGGCGACGTTCCTGGGGTGCCGAACAATACACTCCCTACGAAGAGGGGGATGGCGAAGCGGCCTCCGACAGCGGGCGGTTTTTGACCATCGACGAGGCTTCTGCGGCGGCGATTTTCTTTCTGTACAAGGACTTCCTCCACGCGCCCGGCCGGATGCGTGTGTTCCACTACCTCTATCCCCGCGGCCTGAACCTGCTGCTCTACGACTGCGGAGGCGGCACGACGGACATCGCGTTGGTGCAGGCCAAGCCGGTCCTGTCCGACACCGGCCGTCTGGATACGCTGACGATCGACGTCAAGGGACGCACCGGCAAACGGGATTTCGGCGGGGACACGATCACCGGCGCTGTGTTCTGGATTCTCAAGGCTCAGTTTGCCTGTGCTCTGGCCAGCGGCCGCTTCAGCTACCCTGCGGACCCAGCGAAGTTGAAAGACTTCCTCTGCCAGAACTGGATCAAATTCGATGAGGTCGTGCCGACTCGGTTCTCCGACAACGACGCGGCGGAGGATCGCGAGAATCGCAAAGCGGCGACGCTAGACCTGTGGAAGATCGCGGAATGGGTTAAGATGAAGCTCGGCGAAAAGAGTCCCATCCTCGTGAAAGATTGCGGCTTCCACCCCGAGAAGTCGACGATCATTTATGAGCTGGTTTCCGCCGCCACGGGCCTTGATGCGATCAAGTGCCACGAGATCCTGGGCAAACTGTCTGTGGACATGCGCCACGTCGATGCGATCATCGAAAAGAAGGCCCTGGAGACCATTGAAGTTGCCAACAATATGCTGGATGACAAACTCGCTCGCCAGGATCCCGACGGCGAGGTCCATCGCGTGTATGTGGTGGGCAACGCTTCCCGCTATCCATTGATCCGCGAGTTGATCAAACGGGAACTGCGGGTCCGCTTCATCGAAGAACGGCTGGTGTTCGACGAAAAGAACCTGAAGAACTCGGTGGCCAAAGGGGCCGTGTTGGCCAGCCGTCTGGAGGCGGCGCTGGCTGGCGTGGACATCGAGTGGGATCGCAAGCTTTCCGATCGGCTGCCTTTTGATGTGATGTACGACGACCTGACGCTGGGAGAGCGGGCGATTTTTCGCGAGCACACCCATTACAAGGATCTGGACCCCGTTCATATCGACGGCTCGAAAGCCAAGGCCGACGAGCGCTCCGGTCGGACGCAGTTGCTCTTGTACCGCCATTGGCCGGGGAGCAAAACCGAGAGCAAAGCCTACTTCAGCTTCGAATTCCCAAGTCCGGTAAACGGTCCGGTCGAGGTGAAGTACGATGCCAAGACCCGCAAATTCCTCATGAGTGCGCAGAGTGACCGGGCCGCCGAGCCGGTCGAAGGAAAGGAAATCGCGGAGGAATCCATCTACCGCGCTCCCGCCCAATTGGGAGACGTTCCTGCGCCACCGTAATGGAGAGATTTGGCCCCTTGGTTCGGAGTCGCAAAATATCATTTCATGGCCGCTACCTGGATTGAAGAGGGTATCCTGCAGTTGGACCTGGCGCTCAAGTGGGAGTACTGCGCCATTGTCCTGGACGAGTTGGCCCAGCCTGCTCCGGGGTATCTGCCTGCCGCCCTGCGTTTGCGGACCGACGTGATCGACGTCTTCCTGCAGCCGGTGTGGCTGCCCGGTGTGGCGGACTTCGTGCACCGCTTGCGGCAGAAATCACCTGAATTCCGGCAACGTATCTGTGGACCCGGAGTGGCGCGCGCCATCGGGCAACTGTTTGCCCAACAGTGGCCGCAGCCTCAGGCCGGCCAGCGCGTGCAGTGCGGTCCGGCGGACGTGGAGCAGGCGGCCCAGTCCCTGCTGGAGGACTGCACGCGGTCCGTGCTGAAGCAGACCGCCCTGGAACACGCCGCGCCCCAGGTGGAAGTCGCGGTCGCCGTGCCGCCGGTCGAGATGGTCCTTCACTGGCTCTTGCAGGCCACCGCGGTGTCCGCGTGGGCGGCTCTCAAACGCGATCTGACGGCGTGTGACGAGAACCTGGCACTGCGGGCTCAGATCGGCCGCCTCCGCCAGGATTGCCGCCGCTTACGCGCGGACGTGGCGGGCCGGATGAAGTTATTGCAGTTGGTCCGCTTCCTGCCCGGCCGGACGCCGGGGGACGTAGCTTTCGCCGCGGACGTGGCGGACTTTCTGAACCACTGCGCTCGGGTCTTTAGTCTGTTGGACGTCGACGAGCGCGAGAGCGAGGTCTTGGGGCAGATGTCCTTCGCGGCCCGCGACCGGGCGGTCGCCGACGTGGGTCAGGAATTGGCCTTACGTCCCGGCTGGCCTCCGGTGGCGCTGGCCGACCTGCAAACGCGGGTCTGGGCACTCGCCGCCGGAGATGCACGTTTGGAACATCTGCTGCTGCGATTGCTGGCCCTGTTCGACTCAGACCCCACCCTGGAGGAGATCGTCCCCAAGATCCGACCCGAGTTCCTCGCCTTGGAGGAATCCGAGGCCAGCCGGGTGCTCGTGGTGGCCGCCCTCGCGCGGTGCCTGGATGAACTGGAACGCGAACGGCCTCTGGCCGACGACGTCTGGAAGCTGGCTGAAGCGTGGGCTCGCGAGTTCTGCAGGGACTGCGGGGGTACGCTACAACTCTGTCGGGATCCCGTGGCGGCGGCGGGATTCGTGTCTCGCACGGAGGGGCTCCCCGGCACCGCGGTGAGCCGCGTCCTGACGACGGGCCTCGCCCTCTACCGGACCGGCAAAGAATGTCTGCCGCTGTTGGACCTGGTACTGGAGGTGCCGCCGCCCGATTCCGCGGCCGTGGTGCCCCTACTACAGCTCGCGCAGGCGGCGCGGGGGGACGCGGTTCGGGACAACACGCTGGCACAGCTCTGCCTGGACGTCGCCAGTGGGCTGACCGGGTGCGGTGGAGTGACGTCATGGATCCAGGCGGTCGACGGGGAAGATCGTCTGGACCGCCAGGCGAGCCTGTGGCGGACTTTGCAGCGTGCGGCGCTGCACGCCGCGCGGATGGCGGATTTGCGGGGTTGCGTCGTGCAATTGTTCGCGGCCTGCGCCGCCGAGGGTATCGTCTTCGTGGAACCCTGCCACGGAGCTGCCGGGTCCGCTGCCGGAGCCAGGCCCGACTGCATCCGGGTGGAAACGGAGACGGCCGGCCCCTGGTTTCTGGTCGCCGATTCGCGTCCCGCCAGTTCTGCCTGCGAACCGGAGGATCCCTCGCATCCGCCTGATTGGTCGTTGTGTCTGAGCACAAGGCACGGGCTTCGCTTTCCCGACGGCTGCGTGGTTCTGCCCGCCGTGTGGGTCCTGTTGCCGCCACGGCGTGCCGAGCATCCCTTGGTTCGCTGTCTCCAGGAATGTGAACCGTTGCTGGTCCGGTTGCACGTCCTGGCCGGAACGTGGCCCGGCTGGTTCCGCTTCAACGAAATCTGGCAGGTGGCCTGCTCTGACCAGGATGCCATGGTGTCCGAAGGCTGGCCCGCGATTGCCCGCGCTGCTTTCCTCGCCTTGTACGATTTGGCCGGTGCGGGTCCGGGCAGTTTTTCCTCGCAGGTTTCCGAGCTGGCACGGGAAGTGGCGCGGCGTCTGTACCGCCTACTGGCGGATCAGGCCAGCTTCTTCCCGCGACTGGATCCGCAAACGCTGGCGGCGCTCCCCTTGACCGCGCCGCCCGAGCAGGAAGTGGAGGTGCAGTGGTGCGACGTTCCCGGCCGGCAGTTTGGTGAAGTGCTGCAGATCGTGCAGTTCGGCGACGACCAGCAGCCGGCCCGGTTGAAAGTCGCCGGGAATCTGCCGCACGAGGTGACGCAGTGGACAACGCTTCCCCGGCCGGACTTCCTAGGAGACACCAAGCAGCGGGCCAATCCCCTGTGGGGCTGGTGGCAAAAGATTCGCCAGCTGCCGTGGGCGTGGTACGCCGCGGAATCTCTCCCGGCCGATGTCTCGGTTCACCAGCGCGAGTTCTGCGAGTGGTTGGATACGGAGCCGGGCCAAAGCTGGTTGGACGGGTTCGTACACGGCGTGTGGGAGGCGACTGAAGCTGCGTCCGCTCGATCCTGGTACGCCGTCTTAACCCAAACAGGCTGGTTGGAAGTCTATCCGCGTGTGGACCTCGAACGGCGCCGGATTTTCTGGCCGGAACAGGCACCCCGCGATGTGCCGGGCGTACAGTGGGAGTTCGGGACGGAGGACGCCGGGGATGCCTTGCAGGCACCCGTGCGGTTCGCGGCGCGGCCGAAGGGAGCACGCGGCAAGTTCAGCCTGGGCCCGTGTGTTCCGGGCAGTCCTGTGGCGCTGGCGCTGCGTCTGCAAGAAACGATCGCGGGCAGCGCGTTGTTGCAGACAGCACTCGCGGAACCGGTCAGCCAACTCGTTGCGGTCAGTCGTGCCTGGGTGGTCACGAAACGCCAACCGCCGGACCCGCAAGCAGTTGTCCTGCCTATTCTGGATGCCCTGGTCGCCGCCTGTGCGATGGATTCGCAGACGGACGTGCAACTGGCTGACGTCGCAGCCGCCTTGGGCCTGTTCCGACAATGGGGCCGGCATCTGGACTGCACGGTCTTGCCAGAAGACTGGGACTTCTCGCGCTGCACGGAGGGAAATCTTGGGAAGGGGGGGGGCGACGGGCTGGCGATTGTGTATCATACGTCTTTGCCGGTGGGGGTGGTTGGGGTAGACCAACTGGGGCTGCAGGTGGCCACCGAGTTGGTCCGCCCGCCCCGAAGGGTGGTCTCGGCGGGTCCGGCGCCGTCCCACTATCTGGCGGTGCGATCGATGTTGGAGAGTATGTCCCAAGACGCCCCGGAGACCGCGAAACGTGCCGCAGAGTTGCTCCGCTTGTTGGATCTTTGGCCGGCGAAGTCGCTGGAAATAGAACTGAAATCCCTGCTGGCACACCAGTTCTATCCAAAGTGCTGGGAACTATTTGAGGAGGAGTTTCTGCGTCACGAGCCACTGTTCTCGCAACTGGAAGCAGCCTTGGAGGGCTTGGTGCAGGGCCTGGGATTGACCAGTTTCTCTCCCCGTCATGTGAAAGGCTGGGAACGGGCGTGGTTGAAAACAAGAAACTCGGAAGGTTCCGACCAGATGGTGTCGGGACGTGTGTTGGCGGTCATCCGACCGGGGCTTTGTGAAGGGCAGACGATGCTTTTGGAAGCCATCGTCGAGGTCGAATAAGGGGTGTTGCCGTGTCGACAAGCGAAATCAAGTCGTCCGCGGAAGTGTTGCCACCGTGGTCTTGGTGGCCCAGCGTGATTGGAGCCTTGTTCGCCAGCGGGGCGATGGTAGGCCAGTACTTCCTTGGCCAGCGGGTGACTTCCGAGACGTGGGCCCCCATGCTCAGCCTCTGGTTCGCGCCGATCCACGGGTGCCTCATCGCCGGATTATTTTCCCTCGCGGGGCTGGCCTTGGCAGTGCGCGAACGCCGTCGGCAACTGGAAGCGGCCCAACACAGTTCCCCCACGGCGGCGACGCAGTGGGTCGTGGACACGATCGACTCCTGCCGCCTTGCGGTCGCCACGCGGCATATTCTGCAGGATATCGAGGACAAGATCGAATCGCAGCAGGACGACGCCTTGCGCCAATGGTACAGCCGGACGGTGCTCTTCTACGTGGTTGCTTACTCGCTGCCGTTGCTGGGGTTTTGCCTCACGGTCCGCGACACCTTGACGGAGCGGGGACGCTTTCTGCCGCCCGGCGAACTGGTGCTGGCGGTGGCGCTGGCCACCGCGGAAATGGCGTTACTGCTGCTGGCCACGATGCTGGTTTCGCGTTATGGCTGCGGCCTGCTGGCCGCTTGGGCCGAGCGGGGCAAGAAGCATTTTCAGGAAGTGTTACGCAGTGAGCGGGCGGCGAAGGAAGCCGTCGGAAGTCCCCGTCCCGATCCCGATAGCAGTGTGAGCGAGAGGGATCCAGCGCCCCCGAAACTGCCAGACCCGGAGGAGCTTCGTTGGGCCTCCGACGATTTCTCCCCTCGCAGTCAACAGGGAGCGAGTCGGGATCTCAAGATCGACGAAGCGGAGGACGAAATTGATTCGTTTACCAACCGCGGTTCCCGCCGCGCGGGTGGGGGCGGCGAGTTGCCTAGTGACAAGGACTACGGCTGATGGCGACGACAATCGACTCCCCAGAATCGTCCGCTGGTCGAGCACGTCGCAGCCGGCTCGCAGCGGGCCTGTTGACCTCAGCCGTGTACTCGCGCGAGCTCAAGCTGTGGCTTGGCTGGCTGCTGTGGGTGGCCGGGTTGAATGTCGTGGGCGCCATCCTCGCCAGCGTGCTTACCCCGCCGACGGTCCCCATGGTGCTTTTCCAGGCGGCGGGACAGACCGTCAGTCTGGGCAGTGACGGTTTGCCAACCGTGAAGATTGGACTGGCTATCCGGCGGCCCGCAGGCACCAAGGAAGCCCCCATCGCGTCGCATGACGTGACGGTCGAGTTGGCTGTCGAGAAACCGGCGGAGGCCGGGGTCCATTGCCAGCTGCCCGCGGCTGACGACCAGACACGCTGGACGGTGACGATTCCCGCGGATCGGTTGGAGGTCGAAACGGAACTCACCCTGCTGAGCGCCGCACTCGATGCCGGTCTGGGCGAGATCGTCGTGACCCTGGTCGCTACGGAGTCCTACAGCCTGGGCAAACCACAACAGCACAGCATCCGACTGCCGCCCCCTAAACTGCCTGTCCTGCAGTTTGCCGAGGAGCGGACGCCGCTGGAGCGGCCGGCAGCCGGCGAATCCGAAGCACAGATTAAGGTGGGACTGGTCGCCGAGCCGCGACTCGGGAAACCTTTTACCGCGGACATCTCCGTGGGCGGCGACGCTCAGGCGGGGCAGGAATACACGCTGCCGGGCGGCAGCGCGGACCGCAGGCTGGTGCTCCCGTGTTCTCCGGACCAGGTCTTGGAGATCCCGCTGACGATTCGCCCTGGCAAGATCGGCAAGACGACCACGATTGTGCTGACATTGCGAAAGAAGGACGGGTACGGCGTGGGGCCGCGCGGCGTGCAGACCATTGTGCTGACAGATAAGACGGGAACTCCGCGGCCCGTGATTGTCGAATTCGCCGCCGCCACCCAGTCGCCGAGCGAGCGACCCACGGCTCCGGATCAGAAAAAAGTGGTGACCGTCAAACTCCGGGCCACACCCGCTCCGACCGAGAGCCTGCGGGTCCCGATCGATTTGACCGGCTCGGCCAAACCCGGTCAGGACTACACGGTGGGGGGCCGTACGGAATCGCGTACCGAGGTCAGGCTGTCGGCGAACAATCCGGAGGCTTCACTGGACCTGAATATTCTGCCAGAAAAAGCGAAGGACGCTGTTTCGGAGAAGACGATTGTGGCCACTTTGCAAAGTGGCTCCGGATACAAATTGGGGTCGACCACGGTTCATAAACTGACCCTCAATCCATCCGTCTCGCTACCCGTCGTGAAGCTTGAGGCCGGTGCCACGGAGTTAGAGCAAGGCAAACCGGCCGTCTTCACGGTGCAGGTGGCCCCCGCGTTGGACAAGCAAATCGAGCTGCAGGCGCGGCTCGTCGCACCGGGCAAAGAGAGCGATCCGGGCACGCCGCTTTCCGGTATCGGCCTGATCCTTCCGCCACGCTCGCCGAGCGGCAAGCTGACCATCAAACTCCCCGCCGATCCGACCCCGGGCACGAAGCAGGTGATCATCGAGTTCACCGGCCCCGACACAGTCGTCATCGAGCCGCGCCGCTTCACGCTCACGATCAAGGATCGTCCCGTGAAATTGGAAGGCGATGTGTTGGTGCTGGTGGTCGCGACCGAGTTTGTCCGCAATCAGGCACCGCAAGCCGACGTGCGCGGCGTGCTGGAGGGACTGTACGCCAGCGATCAGGGACCCCGGCTGATGGGCCACAAGGCCGACGGAAACCACGGCGTCTACGTCCTGGACACCTCACTGGCCAACGCCATCCCGTTGCAGGGGGGCGCCAATGACCCCCGCCGCATCCCTCGGTTGTGGACCTTATCGGAACGTTTACCGGTCCCCGCTGACAAGTACTGGCCGGCGCAGCACAGCCTGACCGATCTACGCAACGCCGCGTACGAATCCGTGCGGGCCGTGACCGGGATGGCGAACAACAAGGAGTTTAAGACGCTCTTGATCTGGCCGAGCGACAAGACGCCCGCCAGTCTCTTGAGCTCGGAAAAGGATGGACAGATCAAGTCTCAGCGCGACCTTGATCTGACGCCAGACAGAGAACCCATGTACTTTTGGCTCGATCCGTTGGATCGGGAGAACTGGGCGGACGTGAAAGACTTCTTCAGTGAGTGGGCGACCCTGAGAGAGCCCTCGATGGCGATCGAGAAACTGAGAAGGATGGCGTCGCTCTGAGATGTTCTGTTTCGACTGCCGCATCGAAAATATGGGCTGCAACGATGAGACTTTTCGGTAAGAAAGTGACGCAGACATCTTCGCCGAGTGAACCCGCCGATGTCCTTGTGTCTTCTGCGGAGAACGACTCAGCGGATGGCAGGGACGAAGCGCCTTCCCTGGGGCGCCGTTTGCTGGGAATCGCGATCCGTTGCCTGGAAACGCTTGCCACCGTCTTGCCGCTAGTCGTGCAGACTTTGCTCGTAGCTCTGGTCGTCTGCCTGCTGATCGTCGTGTATCGCACGACGGGGCCTCAGCCTCAGATGTCTCCACCACTGGAAGCTGGGGCGAACGGCGTGGAACGGCTGACGCAGGCCTTGGATGAACAGAAGAAGAAGTTTGAGGAACAGGAACGTGCACTGCACGATCTGCAGGCAGTGATTGCCGATGCACCGCCGACTCCTCTGCCGGCGCGCGAGGGCGCAGCTGTCCCTGGCCAGCCTGCGGCGTCCTCTCCCGCTAGTGTCTCGGAATTGAATGCGTCGACCAAGTCGCTGGCCGACCAAATTCGAGCATTCCAGGGGATTGCACCGAAATTCGAAGGGCTGTTGGTAACCCACAAGGAGTTCAACGACGCCGCGAGCAAGATCAACGGCATTGTGGAGTTCCTCACGAAGCGAGCATCGTTGACCCCTGATGACGAAGCGAAGCTTGCCAAACGGCTCCTGGTCGATTTCTATAAGTACAAGGAAAACGACCTGACGAACCTCAAGAAGGAAATGGATGCCACGAACGTCAGACTCAACCAGATCACTTCCGCCGTGACCGCCATCCAGACCTACGTGCACGCGAAACCCAGGACGCAGGATCTGGCGATCATCCTTTACGATACCAAAGATCTCGCGGCCAGCAGCTACCTACCTATGGTCGGTAATATCGTCCTCGAACTGGCTCGGCCGAACATGCGTGTCGGTGTCTACATCGCCAAGAAACGCAAGATCAACTTTCTGACCATTCTGCCCCTGACCCAGAAGGAGCCGCCTCAACTGTCTCTGTTCCAGCGTTCGGATGGTCTCGATCAGGAGGCCATCGCGAATCCAGATGATCTGGAGCAAGCGGTCCTCGACTCCATTTTCCGGACTCCTCAATCGCCCCCCGCTCCTGCGGTAAACCCCGGACCGGCGAAAAATCCCCGCTGCATTTTGATCTTACCCGATGGTCTGACCAAGCCCGTTCCTCCCAAATCGACGGAGATCGCGGCGGCCAAGAAATGGGAGGGCGTGGATGTGGATGTTCTGTTCCTGCTTGCCGGGGGGAGAAAAGACCCAAAAGACCTAAAAGAACAACTGTACCTTTGGTACGCATTCTGCACGAACCACAACGGCGTTCTGGCCTTCGTGCGAGAGAAGGAGAAGAAGAATGATAGGGACGTTCCGATCAATCAAGACGACCTGCTGTCGGTTCTTCGTCGGCTCGTGCCGGGGCCATGAGTGCAAGCGAAGCCTGGCGTTCGCGATGGGGACTGCGGTGTGGACGGTGGCGGTACTCGTGCTAAGCGGAGCAGCTTGGGGCCAAGTTGCTGTGCAGATGCCTCCCGGGGTCAGCGAACCCACGACCCTGCTGCTGCGAGACGGGACGCCCTGGAAAGTGTGGGTGGCCTTCGATGGCTATGAACTGCGAGACAGCGCGAGCGACAAGGCGCAGAAGCTTCTCAGTTCCAAGCCGCTTGAGTTCCTGTACCCCTATCAGGTGGCGATGCTGTGGCCACAGCAGAACCCGCTGTTCGCTTTACTCGCCACGACGGCGGACGGCAAAACAGTGGGAAAGCTGGAAGGATGGTGCCCGCTCCAATACCTGACCACGAACGCAGCGCAGCGAGTGCCGACGTCGAAAGTCTACCGCAAGGCGGCGATCATCAACAAGGAAGAATTCCTAACCATCACGTTTCCGAAGGGTTCCAAGCCATCCGACGTAACGGAGATTCCCCCTGCCGACTTCTTGACGCAACCCGTGAAAGGCGGTCGGCACCGTAAGGAATTGGCTCAAGCGGGGCTGTTCAGCATCTTCTTCGTGTTTGCGGAGACAGATAAATACGTCCTCTTAGGGGCCACCGCCAGGTTTCCGTCGGACGATGCCGCCGTGTCGCCGAACATCTACGGCTGGGTGGATAAGCTGCGGGTGTCCCGCTGGAACACGCGCGAAGGCGTTTCCTGGAACACCGAGACACTAATCCCCACGGCGTGGCACGATTTCTGGAAGTACCGGCAGGGTGAACTCGACAAGGCCCAGGCCGCACGCGACAAGGCCAAGGCCGCACACGACAAGGCCAAGGCCGCAGTGGATGCGGGAGGCGGTGCGAACAACCTGGAAGACTCCATCATCGCCCAATATCAGGCGAAGAACCCTGGCAAGACTTGTCCCACGAAAGACGATGTCGAGGCCCTCAACGACAACAAGGCGAAGAAGACCAAACTGCTCCGCGCCAAAGCGCAGGTGTTCAAGGAGCCGAAGGATGCGTATGGTTTTTTTACCCGCACCCTGGACGCAAGCGATATCGTCGGCAAGACGGGCTTCACGGAAGGGCTGCGTTTCGTGGGCAACGAGGACTTCCGCTACCCCGTCGTGGAGTGGACGCAGCACGAAGAAGAGTTCAAGTTTCCGGGCAACAATCGGCTGGTGAAAGTGGGGGCGGTTGGCGACTTCGTAGTGAGTGGTAAACCCGCCGAGAGTCAAGAACGGTACGGTACGCTGATGCGGCAATTAGCGCGCGCTCAGGAGTTGATCGGACATATCGATTTGCTGTTCGTCGTGGACGACACCGATAGCATGCGGAGCTACTTCAAGACGGTGGCCGCTACCATTCAAGAAATCGTTGCTCTCGCCCGCAAGGCCACAACGGCTGAGGGGAAGCCCGGCAATGTCCGCGTCTCGGTCTGTTACTACAATGACATCGATCCACTGAACCGTGATCGCAAGACCAGTCCCGTCAATATCCAGCCCTTCCGGGCAATCGATGACGCGAAGTTCGCCGCGTTAATCAAGGAGGTCGAAGGACACCGTTATCGCGGTGGCGGACCGGACATTGAGGAGATGGTCTTCACCGGGATTGTGCAGGCCATCGCCAACGCAGGCGTTGAACCCAGTTCCCGAAAGATTCTGATTGTCATTGGAGACGAAGGCGACAAGTCGGCCCACCTGCCTGCCGCAGAGCGCAGGAAGGCCGTTGAGTCGGTTCAGCGAAAGCTTGTTTCGGAGGCGTCCGGAGCCTATGAATTCTACGCGATCCAGATGAAACATGCCAACACGGGACCGCTGTTTGCCGAGCAGATGAATGACCTGGCCACGTTTGTCCGCGACTCGCGTAAGGACCAAGCGGCTGCGGTGGTCACCGCAGCGACGAGCGACGATCTTAAGCAGGTGATATTGGAACGATACAACACACTGGTCGCACAGGAAAAAGAATTCTATGCGGCGATCGCTCTACGGCGACGGGGCATGTCGGCGCGGGTGGCGGAGTCGAGCAGCAAGATCGATCCTGGTCTGGAGAATCGCCTGAAAACCGCCGGGGTCGACGTCGAACTGTTGAAGCAGGCTCAATTCAATCAAGTGTACGAGGAAGGGTACGTCGGGATGTATCCCCTGGGCGCTGAAGGCAAAGTTAAGCAATTGCGATCTTGGGCCATGCTCAGCGAGGCTGAGGTGAAGGAACTCATTGAGATTCTGGATAAGCTCGTCGGGGATCCTGGGATCATCTCGCCCGTGGACTTGGCCGACGTCTACAAGTCTCTGATTGCCAAGTTAACCGGAGATCCCAAAGTCACGACGCTCAAAGATGCCGTTCTGCAACGGACGGGATTGGAGCTGCAGTCCCCGATTTCGAAACTTACCGCGCAGGAGGTCCTGAGGGGACTGCCCCCGGATGATAAGCTGGAAGCCCAGTGCCGGCTATTGCAACTCCGAGACGCGACAAAGGACCGCCGGCGCGAGTACTATGTCTTCAACGAACCGCAGAAGTCAGGCCCGCCCCTGAAAGTCTGGAAGTTCCGCAACGAACGCGAGGAACAAAGATATTTCACGGTTCCCGGCAACGATACGCATTACTTCTGGATCGACGTGCAAACGGAAATGCCCTAAGCGTCGATGCGGTTCCGGGCATTCTTCCATCGCGACTCGACTTTCGACGGCCCACAGCAGTCTCCAAGAAAGTAACTTCCGATGCACCGCGGCGCTGCTTGCCAGACCGTTGATCGAACGAACACCGAGGTGGCCCCGCTGATTGCGCGGAGGCGTACCCGCCGCAGCCTTCGGTCCTGGATTCTGCTCCAACTGATTCCGCTCTCCCTGTTGGGTCAGTCACTGCTGGGCCAAGTCACCCTTCAGATGCCTCCCGGTCCAAGCGAACCCACAAGCCTGCTGCTGCGAGATGGCGCGCCCTGGAAAGTCTGGGTGGCCTTTGATGGCTATCAACTGCGCGACAGCCCGAGCGATCAGGCGAAGAAACTCCTAGGTTCCAAGCCGCTTGAGTTCTTGTACCCCTATCAGGTGGCGATGCTGTGGCCACAACAGAACCCAAAGTTCGCGTTGCTCGCCACGACCGCGGACGGCAAAACAGTGGGAAAACTGGAAGGGTGGTGCCCGTTCCAGTACCTGACCACGAATGCAGCACTGCGAGTGCCAGGTACGAAAGTCTACCGCAAGGCACTATTCCTCGACGCAGAACCGAATTCAGTCGCTTTTCGTGAGGATCAAGAAGAGGCCACCTCCCCTGCGGGGAAGCGTATCAAGGCGATCAACGCGGGGAAGAAACCGATCGCACGGTTCTTGACCCAGCCTACCGAGGGTGCTCCAGGTCGCCAGGGCCTAGCGCACCCGGGCCCGCTCAGCTCCTATTTTGTGTTTGCGGAGACGGAGACGTTTGTGCTCTTGGGCGCCCCGGCGAGGTTTCCCAGCGGCGATGAGGCCGCGGCGCAGAACGTCTTCGGTTGGGTCGATAAGCGGCACGTTTCTCGCTGGAATACGCGGGAAGCCGTTTCCTGGAACACGGAGTCTTTGATTCCGCAGGAGTGGCACGCCTTCTGGAGATACCGGCAGGCGGAACTCGACAAGGCCCAGGTGGCTGCGGATGGGGCCAGCGATGCAAGTAGCCCGGCCAACTCAGCTGTTTCACCGACGGATACCGATCGGGAAGGCTCCATCATCGCCCAATACCAGGCGAACAACCCTGGGAAGGCTTGTCCCACGAAGGACGACGTCAAGGACATTGCGAGCAAACTGCTCCGTGCCAAAGGACAGGTGTTCAAGAAGCCGGAAGATGCGTATCGTTATTTCACCCGCAATCTGGGCGAGAACGATATCGCCGGCAAAACGTTTGTCACGGAAGGCCTGCGTTTCCTGGGTAACGAGGACTTCCGCTACCCCGTGGTGGAGTGGAGACCGGACGACGAAGATAAGTTCCGGTATCCGGGCGCGAATCGACTAGTGAAAATTGCGGTTCTTGCGAACTTAGCGGCGAGTCCGGGAAACTCGCCGGTGACTCCCGGCTTGGAGAATCGCCTGAGGGCCGCCGGTGTCGACATCGAGCTGCTGAAGCAAGCCCAATTCAACCAAGTGTACGAGGAAGGCTATGTCGGATTGTACCCCCTGGGGGCTGAAGGCAAAGTTAAGCAATTGCGATCTTGCGCCATGCTCCGCGAGGCCGAGGTGCGGGAGCTCAGTGAGGTCCTGGATAAGCTCGTCGGAGACGCTGCCGCGGGATTGACGCCCGTGGACTTAGCTGAGGTCTACAGGTCTCTGATTGCCAAGCTAACCGGAGATCCCAAAGTCACAACGCTCAAAGATGCCGTTCTGCAACGGACCGGATTGGAGCTGCAGTCCCAGATTTCAAAACTTACCGCGCAGGATATCCTCAAGGGGCTGGATCCGGAGCAGAAACTGGATGCCCAACGCCGGCTCCTGGAACTCCGAGACGCGACGAATGGGCGCCGGCGTGAGTACTATGTCGCCGAAGTGCCGCAGAGTCTGGGCCCGCCTGTCAAACTCTGGAAGTTCCGCAACGAACGCGAGGAACAGCGATATTTCACGAATGTCGGCGACGATACGCATTACTTCTGGATCGACGTGCAAACGGAAATGCCGTAGTAACGTGGGCCGAAATGACTTGCCGGATTGCGACGCGGCAGCGACGATTGACGGACCACGTCGGGAACTAGTCCTGACCTGTGTCGCTAGCACCAAACGGGTTGCGGGGAGTTTGCTGTACAATTTGAAAACGAACACGAGCCCGACGCGCAAGTCTTGCAATTGCGCGTTTTGAACTGGCGAGGAAGATGGAACTGGGGTTTTCCGCCCCGAAGAGGCCAAGACATATCAGCCCAGAGGGGATGGTACCGAGTGTGATGCAAGAAGTCTTTGTGCTTGAGGAAGTGGGGTTTCGATACCCCGGAGAGCAATGCGCCGTCCTCGATCGCGTGAACCTGGCCGTGCCGGCCGGAAAGGTCATCGCACTGGTGGGACTATCCGGGTCGGGCAAGACCACGCTGTTGAATATGCTCGGATTGTTGTCCGCTGGCGATGGCGAGACAGGACGCATTACCTATCGCGATGGGACCCGCCCGTACCCCTACCAGGACATTCACGAGAACCAGCGGGCGGAACTTCGGAAGCATCATTTTGGGTTCGTCCTGCAGTCCTCCTACCTGTTGCCGCACTTCTCCTGCGCTCGGAACATCGCGATGCCGCTGGAATTGTGCGGGTTGCCGCGGTCTCGCCAGGATGCGATCGTCACGGAACTCCTGGAGCAGGCCGATGCGGAGCACCAGGGACTGCTGCAGGTGCGCGATCACTTGGCCCGCACGGTATCGGGTGGCCAGCGGCAACGGGTGGCTGTGCTGCGGGCGATTGTGCACAATCCGCGCGTCGTGTTTGCCGATGAACCGGTGAGCAATTTGGATCCTGACAACGAGGAAATCACGCTCACCATGCTGGAACATTGGCAGCAGGGCAAGTTGACGTCGCCCAATCACGTAGCGGCTACGGACCAGGACGGCCCGCCGGCTCCGCCCCGCACTTTGATTTTAGTCAGCCACGACGTGGAAATGGCCTGGAAGCGGGCCCAGCATTTCGTGGTGGTGCAGCGGGGTTACCGGGGGGCGAGTAGTTCAGGCCCGCTGCTCGGCGGCCACGGAGGCACTCAGGCCACGGGCGTCGTGGTCCGGGCCAAGGAAGATCTGTCGGGCCCCAAAGAACTTGAGGAGTTGATGCGGTCGCGAGGCGGGACGGTCGTTCCGTGAAGCGAAGCGATTGATGCGAGACTGCCTTGAGTCACCCCGTGGGGATGCCGGAAACATGCAACCGATCCGGTCATGGTCCCCGTTCGCCGGTTTGACTGCGGCTGGCAGGCCGCCTGTTTGTTGTTTTAGGACGACACGCTTATGGCACTTCGGCTGAGTTTTTTTGTCCGCTTTGCTTGGCAGGATCTGCGCGAGCGCCATGCCCTGCCTACGACCTTGGTCAATGCCTGTACGATCATGGTCGTTGTGGCCTTTGGCTGTATCGCCTACGGGCTAACCTTCGGCGTTCAGGCGAATCGGCTGGCCCAGCTGGAGGCTGATCCCGATGTGCGCCGCATCGAGGTCGGGGATGACTCGCGGGAGGGCAGTGTGTCCGAACAGCAACTCGACATCCTCAAACTGAAGCTATCTGAGAACATCCCACCGCCCCACCAGCCCGCCCAATGTTTTCCTTTTCGTCGCGTCTGGCTCTCCTGGCACGGCTATTCCAGCTTGTCGGGCACTGACGGTGACGAACTGCGGGGACGCACCATCCAGGTTGGCGATCCTCTGCTGGACAGCCTGGGCCTTCGCCTGGGCGGAAGTCGCATTGAGGACAACGAAGAGAAAGGGCTGATCTTGAGTCCGCGCATGCTGCTGCGGCTGGGCGTTCCTAGCGAGTCGACCTTCGAGGAACTATGCAAGAAGAAGCTGGATTACCGCACTCGGACGAAGCCGTTCAAGGTGACCCCGCTGGGCGTTACCGAAAAGGAAATCTTCAGCGGATATTACTTCATTATCTCGGAGGGCGGTGAGCACTGGCTCAGGAACGCCGATCCGAACCCGCCGCTGGAATGGATCAACACAGGACGGTTGCCCCAGAATTGGCCAGACTTCAGTCTGGAATTGGACCGGCAAGCTGCTGACAGCACCGCCGCCAAGCCCGCCGAAGACGCTACCGCGCAGGAACGAAGTCACTATCCTGCCGAGATCCGCCGGCTGTTCGGTAAGAATGGAGCGTGGCACATCGCAGTTCCGGAAACCTGCGAATCGCTCCCCGACGAGGATGGAAAGACGTACTCCTACTGGCGCCTGACCTCGAAAATCAAGGACATCGCCCCCCAGGATCCCTGGCCTGATCTGGAAGTTTGGCGGTCTCAGTTGGACCGTATCGGTCAGCTGATGCATGCGCCCGAAGCAGGGTTCGACTATGCCGGACCGAAGCAAGATCCGTTCGTCGTGGACGTCAACTCGCCGAACATCGGCAAGGCCCGCTATCCGCGCCGCACGGATTACGAAAAAGTAACCATCTACGTCGGCGAAGTGGAAGACCTGGAGCCGGCGGCCCTGGCTTGTGAGCAAGCAGGATTCAAGCCTGACCGGGAGAACATCGACAAGCTGGTCCGGATCGGGGGCGATACAACCAAGGCGTTTCAGGCGATGTCCGTGGTCTTGGCCGTGGTTGCCTTCATCGGCGTTTGGAACATGTGGGTCAGCCAGGCACTCCGCGCACACCAGAAGATCGCCGAGATCGGCATGCTCAAAGCCATGGGGATGAAACGTGGCGAGTTGAGTTGTTTGTACGTCGTCGAGGCAGCGATGCTCTGGATCGGCGGCTGCGGTGCGGGTTTCCTGGTCGGTGTCCCGGGAGGCATCGCGCTCAGCCATCGCGTGGCGATCTGGATGTACGGCGAACGAATCGCGGCCGATACATCCTGCTTCCACCTGCCCGGCTCCGTCGTCTGGTGCCTGATCGGCGGCTCGGCCCTGGTGTGCCTGGCGAGCATGTGGTTGGCCACGCGCAAAGCCCGCAACGCGGCCCCCAGCGCGTCCCTGCAGGCCATGTATTAGCCCCGACTATTCCGCGTGTGCCGCGGCGGTCTTGATCGGAATGTTGCGCAAGATGCAAGCGGCGGATCACTGCAATCCGAAGCGTCAGCGAGGAAACGCCGTTCTTCCTCGCTGACGCTTCGGGTTACCCTGCGCAGTATTCCGATCGAGGTCTCCATGGCGCGGCTGACACAGTCATGGCCTGAGTCGTTCGCCCTGGGCATCCTCCTGGCCAGCTTCGCAAACGCTCGATGACATGCCCTTGGTCACTTGACGCAAGAGTTCTGGGTAAATAGGATGAGTGCAGCGATCAGGGCGATCGGGTGGAATTTACTGAATTGAGGGGTTGTGAATTCTTGGTGGTTTTCAGACTATAGGGAGCGCATCATGAGTGTCAGTAGAGCGAGGTGGTTCGTAGGGAACCTCCTGTTCATGGCCGCGGGAACCGTTGCCATCGCAGGAGGAACTTTCTGTGGAAGTGCGGTGGCCGAAGACCGTGAGTCGGTTTCTCCGGCGGCTGCGGAACAACGGTTGGGAGTCCCGGCTGGTTATCGGCTCTTGGAGCCCGTGTCGGTGGCGGTGATCGTACCAAAGACCTTTGACGACATCGCGTTGGACCTATCGAACGATGATATGTCCTCGTTGGCAGCCGTCGCGAGCGTCCTGGACGTGGTTGTGGACGAACGTCCTGCGGTGGATTACCGGGCCTTGACGCCAGCGACCGTGGCGGTGATCGAGCGGCGTCCGGTGAAGCAGTTGGCTCTGGATGTCTCGGTGAACGACGGCGCGCTGACTTCGGTCGCTGCCTGCCTCAATGCCACAGCCGCGGCGTCTGAGACAGTCGTCATCAGAAGTGCGGTAGCCGACATGTCGCGCGCTACCGGACGGTCGATCCAGTTCGTCAGTTTCGTTGCTGAAGATCCTGCTCCAGTACCGGCTGCAGAACCTGCTGCGGCCCCCGCAGCGACAGCGCTCAACCTGCCACAACTGAACGACATTCTCCGCGACTACTTCAAGGCGAATTGGGACGACGAGCGACTCAAGGACGTGAAAGCTGCTGTCGATCCGGCAGCGGGGGTGACTATCGACGAGAAGAAGTCTGAACCCGGCAAGAAGATCGTGGTGCAGTACAAGTTGCTTAATAACGCTCAACCAGCCGCAGACCTGGCGAAGCAGATCGAGGCCATGTGTGCAGAGGCGATCGGCCAATCGCAGCTGCCCCGCGAGCAGAAAGACTTGGCGAACGTAAACCTGGGATGGGTGGCTTTGGTGGTCGGTGAAACCACGCCACCTGACGGCAAGGCAATCTGTTGCCAGCCTTGTCAGCCCGCCTGCTGCGCCGTTTGCCGATGCGGACTGCTGTGCCGCCTGCGGGCCCGGATGGCTCAGCCTTGCTGCCGGCAGCCCGTGCGGGTTTGCTGGGTGGTACGGTTCCGTCGCTGCTGCAGCTAGGCTGCCCTTGTTCTTAACGGATGACGAGTGAAGCGGAAGGCGGGGCGTGTTCAACACGCCCCGCCTTTTTCGTTGGGCCAACACGGGTGGCCGGGAGGAACGAGCGTCGAGCCGCTGGATTCGGGCAGCCTCGCTCGCGTGTCGGGCGAGTGTGTCAGGTGCCAGATGCGGGCTAGTTCTTCGGCTCGGCAGGCGTCTGTTCTTGACTCTTGGCCGGAGTTGCTTCTGAATTGAGTGCGGGCGGCGTAGCGGGTTTCGAGTCGGGAGTCTCTGCCGTGACAACCCGTACCAGTTGAGATCCGTCCGTTTGAGTACGGAGGAACGGCCGACCCGCGTCGGGGCCATTGGCGGCGGTCAAGAAAGCCACCACCGGGAAACCACTCGCCAACTTGAACTTCGTCTGGAACACAACCTTGGCCCCTGCCGGAACCGCGGCCCAGCCCTGCCACTGCTCCTCGGTGGGAGTCAGGTCGAATTCGTCGACGACCACGGATTGGCCGTCCACTTGGAACTCAATGGGGTCCATGGCCAGCGTCACCTGAGGAGCCCTGAAGGCCGCAGAGGCGGACTTCGTGACCGGTGCGTGCAAGGCTTTCACCGAACCGATCCACTGGACGGGGCGGCCCGCGAACACCTCGTCCACCTTCTTCCCGCCGGCTGCGGCTGCGGTCATGGTCTGGGCCACGGTCTTGCCGAACTCTTTCCAGTCACGCTGCCATGGCTCGTTCAATTCCGACGGAGCAGTATCCGCCAGCAAGTACGAACCGGGGCTGAGCCGGGGGTCGACTCGGACCTTGGGGCCGGATATGCGTGGTGACGTTTCGCCGGGGACGGAGTCAGGTGTGGCGATCTGGCCGCGGCCGAAGCTGTAGGAATAGGCCCGCCCGCCCTGGATCGTCAGGGGGCCGGCATAACACTTGATTTCCCCGCCCGTGCGTTCCGCTAAGGCCGCGGTGAGAGTACCGGGTTCCAGGGACACATGCGCGAACGTCCCGGCCGCGATGGTCCAACGACGGCTCCATGGACCCGTGACCAAGAGTGTGACGGTCTTGTCCGGCGCCTCCGCCGTCAGCTCCAGCAGCGCTCGTCCGGCGTTGCTAAAGGCGGATTGCACGGGCCGTGGTAAATCCTCGCTCGCCCGCTTTCGGACAGCTTCGGCCTTCTGCTGGATGTCCTTGGCCTGCCAGGCCTGCTGCAAGGTGCACAGCAGCGTCCGGTCCAGGATGCGCATGGTGCCAACCGCGCCCGCCAACGCGTAATCCGAGCGGCTGGTGACGCTTTGACTGTCCTGCGACTCCGCCTTGACCACGGAAGCGTCCAGACCGCCGGCCCGCAGCAGCGGTGCCCAATCCGTCCGGCGGAACAGCGCGGCGTCGGCATGGGCGATCACCACCGCGCTCTTGAGCGGTTGGCCCGAGGCTGTGTCGAACACGCCGCTGGCAAGGAGGTGGACCCGCACCAGGAGCAATCCGTCCCAACCACTCTCCGGGGATAAGCCTTCCCTCGGTTTGACGCCTTTGGCTACTGCCAATCGGGAACAGGACAGGCCGCAGCACTGGACCGCGGAGACCACCGCCTTTTCAATCACCTGCAAGGCGAAGACGTTTCGCTCTTCGGCCGGCATCGTCCAGGGATCGTCGAGCCATTGGGAGGCGCCGTCGAGCGGTTCATGGCACGCGAAATCCGGCGCCGAGGCGGACCACAGGACCAGGAGTCCGATGTTCCGGACGGGTGTCGCATCGCTTAATCCATGCGCTGCCCGCACGCCATCCGGCCAAACAGCGCGGCCCGCCTGCTCTGCTCCGTCCGGGGGTGACTTCCGCTCTGGAGCCTGACCAGCGCCGCCTTCCGCTACCTGTCGGATCCACTCCTGATTCGCTGTGCTCAAGATTTCGATGGGCACGCCGATCACCACTCCCTCTTGCCTCTTCAGAAACGCCTTGCCATCCTTGAACTCCACGAACTCCGCCTGCACGGTGTGTTGGCCGCTGGCGTCGGTCCATAGCCGAGTTCCCGACTTAGCGGCTGTAGCGTCAGCGATTGTCGGAGGTTTCGCCATCGGTTCCGATTGGGCACTGGCGATGGCACACCAAGCGGCGAGTAGGACAGAGGCCAGCCATGCCCAGGGACTGTTTCTTTCGCTCATCGTAGGCCTCCCCCAAGAGATTCCGCGGGCGGCTGACAGGAAAAGCCTGCCCTCAGAGTAACTTAGCTTACCGTTCTACTGGGACAAGCGTAGCAGACGAATCGAAAACAACAATTCTTCGGGATTCGTGGGGCTGGACCCCGAAGTTCGGCACGGGGCTGGACCGCCATCTCGGAAGGTCCTTCGCGCGGAAGCCTCCGTTTGTGCCCTGGCCCTTTCCCGGCGAGCGTCCCGCCGAGCTTGATCGTCGGCTCGCTGTTCCTCAGCGCGCGCAACTTCAAAGACCTTGGTCACTTTGCTCAGCCGTAGTTCGGTCGGTAGAACCGCCATCCAACGCGGACACCAACTGCCAGAGCGGTTCCTCTCCCAGGATATGGATCTGCGGCGTATGCGTCTCCAACCGATCACGATCGCCGTCAGCCCCCGTTCAGCACGACGCCGCATTTCCTCCAGGCGAGTTCCACGCCCCACTAGTTTACGGTCCATCCATTCTGGTTTAGAATCCAGCACAATTAGGAAGCGAACGCATGGGGAAACGGGAGCGGGTGCCGTCAAGCAGATCCAAGACGGCCCCGCCCTCACGTTTTTTCTCGGCCGCCACCGCGTCGCGGACGCGAAGACTCCGCAGGCCTACGCCTGGACAAGCCTCTACGGCGCCGGCCTGCTGGAGAAGGCCAACGGGGAGAAGCAGAAGTATCTGGTGAGGATCAGCGGGGGCCTCCAAATCAAACCAGAAATCGTCTTGCTCGATGTCGGCGACGTGACGCCGTTGCGAAAACTCGTGCTCGGCTCCCGGCCGCGTCTGGACACGGCTTGCTGGGATCTGCCCCTGCAGATTTGGGACCCCACGTTGCGTCAAAAGTTGGCCTTGATCGTAACGTTGCGAAATGCTAGTAGCCGCTGGAACGTGGGCCATGTGCGCAACGTTACGATCAAGGCCCAAGAGTTGCTGCGCAACCGGCCGACAGGCGCTGCGCTGCGTTGGTCAGCCCCCGAAGAATAACTGTCTGAGCAGTGAATTACGAAAGGAGAATCCGATGTGCTTCCGTGCAATACGTTGGTGCGTCTCTGGGTGCGCGTTGATGCTGGCCCTGCTGACGCTGCCCGGCCGGGCAGCCGATCGGCCCGCGGGGCAGGAGCGGTTTACTCTCGCGCCAGGTCAAGAACGGGTCTTGCTCTCGCTCCGCGTCCTGGCGAGCCGGGTATCCAAGGCCCAGGCAGCAAACGAACCGCTGCCGGAAGATTACCGGAACCTGGCAGGAATTGGCGTGGTGGAGGGTTTCTTGGTCGCCGAGCACGCCGATCCGGACGTCATCCTCGTCGGGCGAAAATCGCCGTCGCGGCCATCCTTGCGACTCGACTATCTGGTGGTCAGCTTGCGTTGTGCCGGACAGGGGCAGCACCCCTACTGCTCGTTAGATCCCCAGCCGGAGAACATCCGCGCCCTCCAGGATTTGAGCCAGCGGGCCGGACGTCCCAAGTCGTTGGCGGAGATGAAAGCCCAGTTTGAGAAAATGAAAAATGCCATCGGACCCCAAGACGTGATCGTGGGCGGCGTACCTCGGAACTCGCGTCATGGTCGCATCATGATTGCCGCCGATTACCACATGAAGAAAGTCTCCCAAGGACTTGTTCGTGTGCCGGACGTTGTGTCGTGCCTGGACCGCAGTATCCAGGAAGCGAAAGCCCGCTTCGAGAAAGACGGTACACTATCGACGAGCGGCACGAGCATGGCCAGATTCTGGTTTCACGTCGCAGCGGGCGGCCCCACCTTCTCCGAAGAGGAAGGAGTCGTATGGTTGGACACATGCAGCGTGGTCGTGTTGACCGAGCAGCAGAAGGCGGCAGCGTCCGGAAAGCTGCACGACGTCCAGCAGGAGGACCCCCAAGCTAGAGCGTTCGCCCGTGAGTTCTCCAGCGCCTTCCCCAAGCTCACGTCCCAGGTGCCCGTTTACGCTGAGTTGGAGAACCTCTATCGATTGTACGCCGTGGTGCTCGCCATGGCGCGGCACGGCGTCCTGGACAAGCTCGGGCTGGACTGCAACTCCTATCTCGCAGGGTATCGCTATGCGGAGGAGAAACCACTCCCCGCCACCCTCCCGGGTCTAGCCAACTCCCAAGAGTTTTCCCATCGCTTCAAGCAGGGGAACAGGGAGGGGGAGTATGTACTGTTTCCCATGGTCTGTGGTGGTGTCGGCATGGATATGCGCGCGGACAAAGAGAGTTTCGGGCGCGCCCCGGATCGGCGGCTGAGCGTTCTGCGCACGGCCGCATTGAGTGCGCGACCCTCTCGGGATGCACTCGCCTGGCCTCTTCCTCCGGGCAAAGGACCGGTCAACCAGCAGGATGTGATCCGCGAGTAATCGACGAAAGGGGTCGCACTTTTTGCGGTGAACCACTAGTTTGAAGTTCCCCTCTGATTCTTAGCCCTGATCCTCGCACAACTGCACGAAAGCAGGGCTTTTTCGTGTTGATCGAGGAAAATCTTCGTGCTGAAATGTTGGCATGTAAATCTCGCAATAGATGCGGAGGTGTGTGGCCAAGTCTTATGGCAGCGTTAAGTTCGTTAGGCGGCGAGGGATGTCCAGTGTTGGTTCCACATCCCGCTGTCTTCGAGGGCGGCGAGGGCCATCATGGCTTCGGCGTTGGCGGAATCCCAGCGGCGGCCCCGGTGTTTGACGCGTTGGGTCGTCGTTTTGCATTCCGATTCCGTCGGTCCTGAGCCGATCTGCCAGTGGTGCCCCAAGAACTCCGGATAACAGATCATCTCCTGCCGCTCCGCCGCGTACTGCATCAAGTGGTTCGCGGCGGCGCGCTTGACGGGGCTGCGCAAGCGGCCGCGCCACGCCGTCAGACCATCCCAGGCCACATTGTAGCCCTCGTGTTTGAAGGTATGCATCAGGTCTTGGAGCCAAGTCTGGCCCTCTTCCGACTCTTCCCCGAACACGCCGCGACGCGCCTTCTGCGCGTTCTCCTGCAAGTGATAGAAGTCCAAACCCAAAGCCTTTACCAAGCCATGTACTTCGAATTGATTTCGGATCCACGGCGCGCCGTCGATCAATCCCACGCGTTCATCGGCGGCGGGCATTTCAACTTGATCGCTCATCCGGCGCAACATCCGCCCTGCCGCCTCGTGATTGCCGGCTGTGACACCTACATAACGATGCTCCTTGGTCTCGCTGTACAAGTATCCCACTTTGAATTCCTTGTAGGCATTGTCCGCTCCGATCTTGGCACGCGGCAGCGGCTGGCACTTGTGTCCACAGCGGCGGCGTTTCGCTTTCACCTTCGTCCGGCGTTTCTGTTTCTCCGCCGCGGTCACCAAGGGCACTTTCACCCCGTCACAACCGGCGTAGATGCGCGTCGTGCCTTGCTCGGTGCAACACTCGGCGGCCGACCAAGCCGGCGTCAACTCCGCCTGCTGCATCGCCCGCTGCACAGCCCGGCCCTCGCCTTCCACCAGTTGCCGAAGCGACTCCTTGCCCAGGTCCAGGTGTGCCGTGCGGGCCAATACCACCGCCGCAGTCTCGAAGCTCGAGGCGCTTTGATTCACGCGACAGGCCATCTCGCGAACGCCTGCGCTGATGGTCGCCTCGGCTTCGTCGAGCCAAGCGTCGATGGGCGTGGAACTGCTTTCCTGAGCATCGTGCCAGCGCGTGCGCAACAATCGCAATCGGCCGTTGATCGTGAGCAGCGAGTACTCCTGACGGCCCTTATGCCGGTGGCGTCTTCCGGTCGTGGTGTTGACCGGAGGGGGAAAAAGCGGCTTCTGCCGCATCGATCTTCAACTGCAACGCTTCTCGTAGGCCGTCTTCGGAAACGATCCAAGGCGTCCCGAACCGGTTCTTCACTGTCCCGAATCACCCGCCCCGGCGGCGCATTGTCGACGGCATCCGCCACTTCCTGCAGCACACGTTCCAACTCCACTCGCATCTCCGCGCGATAGGTGTCCCGGTCCAACCTGGGCATTGATTCCATCGTCCGTCCTCCTGTCTGCCGCCACCACTGCTACGCGGACACACGCCCGCTCCATACCTAAGTTCTGCAGCCCCCGTAGCTTTCGCGCCATAGGACTTGGCCACACACATGCGGAGTCGAGATTTGCCTTGCTCAATGCTGGCCAGTACAATCCCGGGTTGTCGGCGGCTGGGAGGCCGCGGCCAACCCCAGCGAGCACCGTCATGTCCAACTCCGTCCGTCGTCCCGAATTGCGAGGTTTGATCATCCAATGCGGCAAGATCGTCGGCGGTCTGGATTTGCCAGAACCTCGTGAGCCGTTCATCGAACAGTTCGCCAGAGAGTATGCTCGTCTCGGTTTATCGGTCACACCCGTCGAACCTTTCCCGCCGGCGACCGCTGCGACTCGGCCAACGCCCCGGGCAGGCTGAGCCCCTACGACCGTCCTGCTCGGCAGAAATACATGCCGGGAGCCTAGGTAGGCTGTACCGGTCTCGCAAGGAGGATAATATCGGCTATATTTCATGGATTCGCAAATTGACTCTGATTCCCTTGCTTGCTCCCGGAGAGGCCGTCCATGATCCACCGTTTCTGCCGCGTCGCGTTCCTGATGGCATTTTCTTTGTTTTGGGCAGCGGCTACTTCCGCGCTGGGCGCAGAGGGGCAGAGTCCGCCGTCGGATAAGCCCGCCACCAATGGGGCGGTACCGGGAACCAGCGAGAGTCCCGCCGCCGCACCTGTGTCCAAGCCGTCTTCGCCCAGTCCCTCGGACCCGCAGCATGTCACGCTGTTGAAGGACGCGAAGCACGTGGAAGGTCTGCTCTCGCTGTACCGCAAGGGCAACTCGCTGTTCGTCGAGTTCGGCCCCGGCGACTATTCCAACGAATATATTGTCTTGATTTCCATCGCGCGGGGCATCAGTCAAGGCATGCTGCTGGGCGGCATGAGTTGGGGCTTCGGCGACGATTGGGTCTGGAGCTTCCGCAAGATCGACGACAACGTCCACATCATTCGCAAGAACGTTCGCTTCAAGGCCGACAAGGGATCGCCCGAGGCGACCGCCGTGAAATACGCTTACACCGACAGCGTGTTGTTCAGCCTGCCGATCGTGACCAAAGGGCCGAAAGGCGGCGACTTGGTCGACCTGACCTCGGTCTTCATGAGCGACCTCCCGCAGATTTCAACGGTCCTGCCAGGATTCATGTTCGCGGCCAACAAGTCGACGTGGGCTTCGGTCAAAGGCTTTTCCAGCAACATGGAACTGGAAGTCGCGGCGACCTATGCCTCCGGCGGGCACATGAACCTCGACACGGTGCCGGATTCGCGTGGCGCGACCATCAACGTGCACTACTCGATCAGCAAGATCCCGGGCGGCGGCTACGCGTCGCGGTTGGCGGATGATCGGGTGGGCTACTTCCTGACAGTCATCAAAGACTTCTCCAAGAAAAAGAGCGAAGACCAATTCGTCCGCTACGTCAACCGGTGGAAGCTGCAAAAAGCTGACTCCTCGGCCGCCATGTCGCCACCCACCGAGCCGATTATTTTCTGGCTCGAGAAGACCGTGCCCTTCAAGTATCGCAAGCCGATCCGCGACGGGATTCTCGAATGGAACAAGGCGTTTGCCAAAGCCGGCTTCATCGATGCCTTGGAGGTCCGCCAACAACCGGACGATGCGGATTGGGATCCCGAAGACATCAACTACAACACGTTCCGCTGGATCACCGCGAATGCTGGATTGGCGATGGGGCCGTCGCGAGTGAATCCTTACACCGGCCAGATTCTGGATGCGGACATCATCTTCGACGCCGATTTCCTGACCGCTTGGAAGCAGGAATTCGAGACGCTGACGCCGCAAAGCATCGCCCTGATGACCGGCGGTAAAATACAGAACCCACTCCCGAATGCGGGCGCAGCGTCGGGCCTGGAGATGGTCAATCAGGGTTCCCTGCCCGGACCGTGCAAACTGAGCCACGGCATGGCGCATCAGCTGGCCTTTGGCCTGGCCGCGCTCAACGCCCAGGCCGACCCCAAGGTCACGGCCGAGTTGCAGGAGAAGTTGGTCATGCAGGGACTGAAAGAGGTCACCATGCACGAACTCGGGCATACGCTCGGTCTGCGGCACAATTTCAAAGGCAGCGCGTACCTGAGCTTGGCCGATCTGAACAATCCGGCGAAAACCGCCCTGAACGGCATGGTGGCTTCGGTCATGGACTACAACCCCACGAACCTGGTGCCCAAGGAGATCCCGCAGGGCGATTTCTTCCCCACCACGATCGGCCCGTATGACCTGTGGGCGATCGAATACGGTTATCGACAATTCTCCGGCGACGAGGAGGGCGAACTCAAGAAGATCGCCACACGCGCCGGCGAGCCGGCCCTGAAATACGCCACGGACGAAGACACTCGCGGCGAAATCGATCCGGATCCCGAATCGAACCGATACGACCTCGGCAACGACGCGCTGGCCTACGCCAAGCAACGCGCCCAACTGATCGCCCAGGTAATCCCCACGCTGGTAGACAAGAATGTCAAGGAGGGTGAGGACTACACCAAGGCTCGCAAAGCCTTCAATGTCGTGCTGTCGCAATACGGTCAGGCCATGTACTTCACCTCGCGTTACGTGGGCGGCCTGTACACCAGCCGCACCCACCGCGGCGACAAGGACGGCAAATCGCCGATCACGGTCATCGAACCCGCCAAACAACGCGAAGCCTTGGCCTTGCTGGAACAACAGGTGTTCAATGACAAGCCGTTCCAATTCCCGCCGGAACTCTACAACCAGCTGGCGTCCACGAACTGGTCGCACTGGGGACTGCGGACCACATCGAATCGCAAGGACTTCCCAGTGCACGACGTAATTCTGATGTGGCAGGAGCGGATCCTGGCGCAGCTGATCTCGCCGGTCACGCTGGAACGTATCCACGACGCCGAACTCAAGATACCCGCCGATCAGGATGCGTTCACGACGGCCGAGTTGATTGAACGGCTTACTAAAGCCGTGTTCGTGGAGGTGGAGAACACCAAGGAAGGCGCCTATACGAACCGCAAGCCGGCGATCACGAGCCTGCGCCGCAACCTGCAACGCAGCTACCTGAAGGAAGTGTCCAACATGGCGATGGGCCGCAGCAGTGCGCCGCAGGACTGCCAGACGGTGGCCTATGTCGAGTTGACCTCCCTGAAGGCCAGGATCGATATCTTACTGGCCGGCAATGTCAAGCTGGACGCCTACTCCCGCGCCCACTTGCAGGAGTCCTCCAAACGCATCGAGAAGGTCCTGGACGCCAAGTTGTCGCTGCTTTCGCCTTGACCGGCGTGCCGGACAGAGACCCGCTGCTGTCGAGGAAAACAACGCCCTCTGCTCACCTGCAAGAGGGCGTTGTTCGTTTCGGGTTGAAGCGGCTTTGATCGTAACGTTGCGCACCGTAACCCGACGCGTCAGCGAGGAAGAGCGGCGTTTCCTCGCTGACGCGTCGGGTTACGATGCTCCGCTGCTAGCGTTTTGCGCCACCTTATGATCAAGGCCCCTGCCAAAACTTCACTGCTTAACGCAGATACCCCACACGTCCCTTCCCTTGCTTTCGGCAAATCCTCCCAGATGCCGGATTTCCCCCTTCGTCCCTCAAGGCCGCCTAGAGCGAAGCCGAACAATAATGCTTACTGCGACGCTACCGGTTGCAGCGCGATGGTGGCCTGATTCAGGTAGCTGCACGTGCACCAACTGGCGGCGTCGGCCATCAGCACCAGCCCACCGGCAGGAATCGCGTTCACCCAACAACCGGGTCGAATGCCGCCGTAATTCTCCGTCTGCTGGGATCCCTCCAGGTCCCAGTACCCCAGCGTGGCCGAACGATAGACGAGCAGCCGGCTGGAACCGGCCAGGACACCGCAACCATAGGAACGTTTGAACTCAAAGGGCAGACGCTCGCCGGTCAGCAGATCCCACTTGCCAGGCTCCGCATAGAGGGTCCGGTCATTCAGCACGGGCCGCGACTTGTACTTGGCCTGGACGCTCCAGAGTCGCTGGCCGTCGCTCGCCCGATAGGCTGCCAAGCGACCGCCGACTTCGGAGTCCAACTTGAAACTCGTCGGCTGATACGACATGACCAGCACGTCGTGTTTTTCGCTGAGAGCCAATACGGTGCCGAAGATGTCTTCCCGAACCTGCCAGAGTTCCTTGCCTGTCGATGCGTCCAGGCACAGCAGGCGGCCAGGCGGGTGCTCGACGCGTTCTGTCGGCGGCGTCGTTTGCGGTGTGTCGGCGCCGGCCAATGGCCGATCGATCAGGTAGACGCGGCCCGGCCCAGACGCAATTGCGTTGTAACGAATCGAATGCTGCGGGGTGAACATCCAGGGGAACTTGCCCGTCTGCGGGTCCAGAGCGAACAGCAGCCGCGACTCACTGAACTGGTGGGTCATGTCGAGCTTACCCAGAAAGGCTCGCCACGACTCTTTCACCACATGTTCTTCATTCGCGAGCGTGCCGAACAGCGTGCCGTCGCGGTAGGCCAGATAACCCCAGGTGCCCGACTTCTTGCCCGGCTGCGACGGTATATTCCACTCGGCCACGAGCTTTCCCGTGCGGACATCCAAACACAGACACTTGGGCCCGGCGTGGACAAACAGCCGATCGCCGCCCAGGCACAGGTTGCTGCCCGTGGCGGCCGCGCCGGTCAGGTGGTCTTGGTGATAAGCCTTGAGAATCCCCGGCAGCGGAAACTCCCAGAGGGTCGCTCCGTTGTAGACATTGATCGCTCGCACGCCGTCGATCCCTTCGACGAACATTCGACCATCCGCCACCAGCGGCGCCGGACCACGCCCGTGACGACTGGGCATCAGCAAGTCCGTGTCCCGAAACCACAGCATCGCCAGCGGGCCTTGCAGCCGCGTGTCACCGGAGCAGAGTGTGTTGCCTGCGTCGGCATATTGATGCGTCCAGTCGGCGGCTCCTTCCAGCGCCCCTCGGCTGGATACCTGCATCGCTCCCGGCCGCCCCAGACAAATAACGCCGCCGCACGGTCGCTGACACCGTACCACCGCCGTCCAAGCAGCGACCCCCACTCCCTCGACCACACTCCGCCCTGAAACGATCAGATCGGCGAAGTAGTTCGGGTAGGACACCGCGACCGGATCGGCTTGATGCACTGTCGCCCGGACACCATACAACCCGGCGGCAGCGAGCATCTGCCGGGCGGCCTGGACCTTCGCCGGATCCACATCCACGGCGTAGATTCGCAACTTCGTCCGCCTGGCCAACTCCAAGGCCAAGCGTCCCTCCCCGCAAGCGAGGTCCAAGCCATAGCCTTCCGTCACGCCGCCGCGTTCGACGATCTCCTGGGCAGCCAGCGCATACGGGGAGTGCTCGTCCGCCTCCGGCCGTCGCAGCGGCGATTCGATCACGATCGGCATACCTTGGTCGCCGCCGAAACACGCGATCGACCCCTGATCGGTGCTGACAACCAGTCGACCGTCAGAAACCGCAAGTCCGTAGACCGTTCCATGCACGATCGCCGTCCACTTGGTCTGGCCCGACGCTGCGTCACAAAGCACGACGTGATTCTTCCCGCCAGCCACGACGACGTCGCCCGCCACGATCAGCGAGCTGATCGCGTCCAACTCGATTTTCGCCGTCCAGGCCGGTGGTCCCAGAGTCTTCGCCCGGGTCTTGCTCCCTTTTCGGTCCGTCGTTTCCTTGTCCACGAAGAGCAGCTGTCGATCCAGGGCCACGAGTTGATTGCCGGCCGCGTAGATGATCCAACGGGGATGAGCCGCCACCTGGACTCCCGCCGCACTCGTCCCCAACGCCTGTTCGACCGCGCCCGCCGCCGAGGCAAACATGGTGCCCGCGTTGAAGAAATGCCCGTCGATGACCACGACCTCGGACCCGCCCAAGCCGCGATTGGCTTGCAGATGGAAGTAACGCAGTTTCCCGTCCTCACGGTCCACCGCCGCGGGAACGGCGCGGCCGGTGGGCACCCACAGCGTGTTACCTTCGACGGCCAGAGCCCCTTGAATCGCGATCCCGCTCTTGGCCCGCGCCCCAGGATGCGGCTGATCCATCTCGATCGAGCCCGACGAGTCGTTGCACCACAGGGTCTTGCCGGTGACCACGTCGACGGCATAGAGGAAGACCCCTTCGGACGGCCAGATGCCCACACCAAAATAGACGATCCCGTCGACCACCACCGGACCTCCGCGAGCGGGCCAGCGGGCGATCATCCGATCGTTGCCCAACAGCATGTCCGGCCGCGGCCCGCCGCGGAGCTTCCAGTACACACGCCCGTCGGCCGCCGCGAGACAGTACAGAAAACCGTCGTCGCTCGCGACCAAGACCCGGTCTTGCCAGACCGCCGGTGCGAACCGCACGGGCCCGTCGGTGACGTAGGTCCAGCGAACTTGGCCCGTGGCCGCGTCGCGGGCCATGACCTGGTCGTCGGCCGATGTGCCGTAGTAGAGGGTGCCGCCAGCCACGACCACTTGATACGCCCGATCGAACGGCAGGCGTTGGCTGAGCGGCCACGCCGGCTGCGGTGCGTGCCGTTCCCGGACAGTCCAACGGAGCGACAGCGCCTCAGGCAAGCGTTCCGCCGTATAGCCGCTGCGGGCCGCATCGGCCCGTCCCATCGGCCAGTCCGCGGCGAGACTCGTCTGCGCCAGTAGCAAGCAGAAGATCGAGTCAGAAAGGGCTCCTACGATACCTGGTCTCATGAGGTCTCCTCACGTTTTCGATTCTCGTGCGATGCGGGCCTGCGGCGTGTTGATTTAGTCGGCGATGATATCAGGCGTAGGCTGTGCCCACCAACTACAAGCGTTTGTGGTGGGCACAGCCCACGCTACACTAAATCGACAGGCGGCCGGTCCCGGTGGTTCAACGGCTCTTGCACTACTAACCCCTGTCTTCCCACCTTGCGGATTGTAGACGGGCATCGCGGTGGAAAGCAATCACTTGGGCTAGCACCAAACGGTTTCTTGATCCTGTCGCGTAGAGAATGAGATTCTACGGTTTCGCATAGCAAGACCGCCGGCTGGGGTCAGACGTACAGATTTCAGTTTTCGCGGTCCTGTGCCCAACCACCTGGAAAGCCTTCTGTCCGCGAAAACTGAAATCTGTACGTCTGACCCCTTGTCTCGCGACCCGTCCAGGTTGAACCGTCAACTCTCATTCTTTACGCGCAAGGGCCGAAATACCGTTTGGTGCTCGTGCGTCGTCAAGGCTTAGTCTTGGGGTGACCGATGCGGTGGCGCAAGCTTCCAGCTTGCGTTTGACGCGATAGATCGAAAGGCAAGCAGCATGCGTACCCCACTTTTTAGCATTGAAGACGCACTAGGCCGAAAAATAGTCCCTCGCCCCGGTACTCCGGGGAGAGACTTGGGGTGAGGGGCAAGACGGCAAGTGCCGACGTCGTTTTTCGGCCGTTCCCTGAGCCAGGCAATTCCGCTAATTGACGCGCCTACTCCGCGTGGAAGACAATGTCGGACATCCGGTCCGGAGCCGTTCCAGCCCGGCATGTCGTCGGCCAGCCACCTTCACCCGCATGCGATCGAAACGTAGGTCAGGCTTTCCAGCCTGACGTCCCAACCGTGTCAGGCTGGAAAGCCTGACCTACATCCAACACGAAAGACACTTGACCGTTCCAGCCGGGTGGACTCAAGGAAGTCTTGTGGCAAATCCAGCGCCCGTACTTCTTCCTCTGGGCGTCGTCGGGTCTGTTCATCGAATTGATGATCCACCAGATTGACGAGTGCTGCTGGCTGAAGGACGCTTGGCCTGTCGCCGCGCACGGCTTGGGCGGGCGGATCCCGAACAGCCCCGACTGCAGCCAGAACCTGGACAGCTACTCGATCGAGTACACGTTTGCCGACGGGACCAAAGCGTTGGTCAATGGCCGGAACGTGGCGAACTGCTACAACGACGTCGCCGCGTTCGTCCACGGCACGAAGTGTGCCGCCCAATTCTCGGGCAACATTCACGCGCCGACGGTGCAGATGTATAGGGATCAGCGCATCGCACCGGACAATATCGACTGGAAGCCGGAACCGGAGCAAGTCAATCCGTGGCAGGCGGAATGGAACGTGCTGTTGGACGATATCCGCAAGGACCGGCCGCACAACGAGTCCCGCCGCGCCGCCTACTCGAACCTGGCGGCCATCATGGGCCGCGCCGCGGTCCACACCGGAAAGGTCATCACCTGGGACGAAGCGTTGGCCTCGAACTTCAAGTTCTGCGACAATGTCGACGGCCTGAACCAAGACAGTCCCGCCCAGGTCCAGGCGGACGCCCAAGGCCGGTACCCCGCGCCCATCCCCGGCACAGGCAAAGAAATCTGACCGTGTTTCTCCGAGTGCGGTGGACCCCCAAGGGTATCCCGACGCGTTGAAACCCTGACCTTGACGGGCAGACTGCATCCTTGGCCCAAGTGCAACTTCCTTTATTAGCACGGATGGCAGAGCCGGAGCACGGATTTCTTCTTTCTTCGGTCTTCATCCGTGCTTTGGCTCTGCCATCCGTGCGGACAACAAAACCTGAAAGACCCAAGCCGAAAGGCAATCCGACGTTTTCAAGCGGCCAGGGCTACGTCGTCGCCGCTTTTCATTGGCGCTGCTGTCCGATCGGTCCGTGATCCGTCCCCTAATCCGACGAACAGGGATGCGGCTCGGCGCCTTCAATATTCCCGGCGTTTTGGAAAGCGGTGACAAGTCACCGCACTCCAAGTCCCCACGCCACGGCCTTCTTGGAGTGCGGCGACCCGTCGCCGCTTTTCATTGGCGATGTTGTCCGATCGGTCCGTGATTCGTCCCCTAATCCGACGAACAGGGATGCGGCTCGGCGCCTTCAATATTCCCTGCGTTTTGAAAAGCGGTGACAAGTCACCGCACTCCAAGTTCCCACGCCACGGCCGTGCGGGGCGGCAAGGTCAAGTCGCGTTGAAGGATCGCCGGCGTAGGCGTCGTTTTGCCCGGACCACTGGGGGTGATTTCAACCAACTTCAAGTCGCTGCCGACCAGGCCGTATGGATTCGCGTCGTAATTGACCTGGGCGGTCACCGGCTGGTCACTGACATTCGCGAAGATCAGCACCAACCGTTTTTCCGTCGGCAGACGCCAGGCACCGCTCAACACGGCAGTGGTTGTCACCCAGGCCGTACCGCCCCATTGCCAATCGGCACGAACCGTCGGGATGTTCCCCGTCAACTGCGGAGGCCGGGCCATCTCGCCGACGTAGAAATACCGCCGCAACTGATGCCGCAGCTGGACGACGCTCTTGAAGAACTCGGCGTTGTCTTGCTCCAGCGCCAAGCCCGGATTGATCCAGCCCAACTGCTCGCCGAACACCAACTGCTGGCCGGCGCGCATCCGTAGAGCAAGATTCTTCGTCTCCCCGCCGCCGTAGGACCGGCCGAACATCTGGATTGACCCGCCGTACACGGCCGGAAACGCGGGCACTTGGCCATCGTATTGCCAGTGCCACGTCAGGTACCCGTCAACACAGCGGATGTACGGTTCGCCGTTGCACTCGGTGGTCAACATGCGGTCCGGCGGCATGGCCTGACGGATCCCATCCAGCAGTTTCCAGTAGCCCTCAGTCCACCAATGTCCGCCGCCCAACGGATGCCCGTGGGTCTTGTCAAAGCACAACGTCGGCGCCGCGGCGGCAATCTGGTCGATGTAAACGCCCTGCACGCCGCATTCGTTCATCAGCCGTAACACCGTCTCGCGTTGCTTCGTCTGCCAGACCTGCGTTGTGGGACACATCACGCCCAGTTTCACGGGACTGCCATCCGACTCCTTGCTGCCGTAAGTCTCGGTATACGGTTCGCCCTGCTCGTTCTTGCTGACCGCAGGTCGAGCGATTTTGGTGAACTCGAAATCCTCCAGCCCCTTGTCACGCGTGTCCCACAGGCGGCCGTTGATATAGGGCATCACAAACACGCCCGACGATTGCAGTTCTCGCACGCCCTCGGCAAAGCCCGACTGCGTGGGGAAGTAGTGCGGATAGTCGTTATCGAAAGGAATCTGGTGCCAGCTGTACCAATGGAACCCAATCGGCGATTCCAGGGACTTAGCGAAATCCTTCATCGCCCCGACGCAGCTGGGCGGCGTGCCGCCACCTAGCGCCCAGATAGAAAGCTCGCGCATCCACAGCGGCGTGTCCGGGCGGCCCTCGGCCGTGAGCCGCGGATACCACTTTGCCTCGCGGCGGACCCAGTCGCGGTAGGTGACTGCGGCGTCGAACCAGTCGCCTCGCACGAGTTGCCAGACCGCCTGGCCGCTCAGTTCGAAGCGATTGCCCGGCAGGCCCATGTCCGGCACGGGATGCTCGTACCGGAGCACCACGGTTTTGTCCTGCGGCCGCGACTCGCACAGCAGGTCCTTGGTGCTGCCCCACGGATCGTGGACGGCCAAGTAGAGGCCGCTCTGGCGATCTTCCCGATACGCCACCATGAACTGCATCGTCGTCCAGCCGCTGGGATAGGTCCCGGTGAACCGGAACGGCCGGTTCCAGACGCCCTGCTGCACTTCGCCGGCCGCTTTGGGAAAGAAGACGCAACCGCGCGGGCCGAGGTCGGGCACGGCCGCCTCTGGAAACACGACCTTCCACAGACTCCACGGCGCGGCCTGCCCCTCGGCCGTCAATTGCCAACGGACAGCGCTCGCCGCCTGGTCGGGAACGACCCGGGCCACGACGCGCAGATTGCCGAGTCGCTTGTCGAGGGGCTGTTCCCAATGCAGTTCCAAGCCAGCCGTCCGCTCTGTCTTGTCGGCGGTTTGGCCGGAACCTGGCCCCTGCGAATCGTGCGCAGCCACGATCTCGGTCTTGGTCCAGCCGGCATCGACCAGCAGTCGCAGCTCTTCCCTACTCTCGGCATGCCGCAAGGTGATCGAGAACAGCGGCGCCGGGCGGCCGGTCACCAGTCGCTGCCTCGTCTGGGAGTCGAACAATTGAAGCAGACGGATCCCGCTATCTTGACGATCAAGAATCATGGTCAGGTCGCCCGCCGAGACGACTGTCCAACCCGCGGGCTGCTGCCCGCCAGCGACCTGGACGGCCTCCTCCAAACGGCCTTGGGCTTCCAGTTGCTCGGCACCCTCGACACGCCACAATCCCTGCTGCCGTTCGGCGGGCGGTACGGTGGCGACTTGTTTCGCGACCGTCTCGATCCGGGCGCGGACCGCATCCACCGAGACGGTGACGCGAGCCGTCGCGGGCAGCGTCTTCTCGGCGGCCTGGACCGCGCGCGCCGGATCCTCGTGAGTGCCCAACCAAAGCCAAGCCGAGAATTGCCGTAGGGTGTCACCCCATTCCTGCCAAGCCGCGTCGCCGTGGGCTTGCAGGTAGGTGGCGGCCCCGGCGTCATAGAACAAAGCCTGGCCGCAGTGGAACATGCCGATCCCCTGACGTCCGTCGTGGACGACTCCCCAACGCGAACACGTATGCGTCTTCTTCGTGTCCTGGAATTCGCCCTGCTCCAGCGGCTCGCCGCCCGCCCAGCGAGGAAAATCCTCCCGGGGATAGTTCATCTCCAGGAAGTGCAGCTCGTGCCACGTGAACGGCTCGCGTTGACGGAACGTGGCCGTCACGAAGGCCAAGGGCCGGTCGTGGAAATAGCACCAATCGTAGACGGCCGACGGTTCCGAGGCCGGCCGCTTGCCGCCCTGGACAAAATGCCCGCGGACCCGCACGACGCTGCACAGCGGGCCTCGCGCCACCAGCTGGACACTGGCCTGCGGATCGTCGCAGACGCCGAAGCTGCCTAACTTCTGATGGTGCACGCGGTTGTTCCAGCGGACCGTCTGGAACTCTTTCCCGCTGGCCGGAAAAGTGACCTTCCAAGGTAAGCCGCCGGTCCGCTTTGCAGCATGCGTGACCGTGTAGTCGGGCGTCGTAATGACGCCGTCCCAGGCGGGCGACTGTGGTTGTTCGGGGTCAGGTTTGAATTCCAGCCGCAGCCGTGTCGGTTGGGCTTTCGGCATGCGCAGCACGACGGTCCCGACCACGCGGGATGTCCCGTCGAAATCGGCTGCGGGCACGAACTGGAACGGCACCGCTTGACCGTCAGCGCCCAGCGCACGAATGCCGCCGGGAGCCACGGGTGTCCGCTGGCACCAGCGAGCCGCCGCGGTCAGGTCGACTTGCCCTGTCACCAAACCATCCGCCGCCACGTCCTCGACCAGCAGGAGCACGTCGTCGGCAAGTCCGGCGCGCGGGAGCTGCAGCATCAGCAACAAGACGAACGATGGTGAAACCCGAAATCCGCATGCCGAAATCCGAAACATGTTACACCTCCATCACTTGACTGACTCGATAACGGCTGGCGACCTGCAGCGAGTATCCTTCGCCCAGCACTTCTCGGTGGGTCCGTAGCGCCAACTCCGGCGTGTTGTTGTGTTCGGAAAGATGTCCCAGGCACGCCCAGCGTAGCCGCTGGTCGAACGCCGCCTCAAGCAACTCGGCACACTCCAGGTTGGACAGATGCCCGCCAAGTCCGCTGATCCGCTCCTTGAGAAAGTCCGGATACGGCCCGTTGGCCAGCATCGCGGGATCGTAGTTGCTTTCCAGCAGCACCGCGTCCAAGGAACACACGGCGGATCCCAGGCCATCGAATACGTGTCCCAGGTCGGTCATGATGCCCAGACGCCGCTGGCCGTCATCGACGATGAATGCGACGCCATCCGCACCATCGTGCGGCGTCGGAATAGCCTCCACCACAACCTCGCCGAAGAGCATGGCCCCACCCGCCTGGAACTCGCGGATGTCCGTCAGTTTGCCCAGCTTGGTGTACGCCGTGGCCGCGGCGAGCGTCTTGCGAGTGATGTAGACGGGCAAGCCGAACTGCCGCTGATAGATGCCCAGGCAGCGGGCATGGTCGCGGTGATCATGCGAGATCAGCAGGGCATCGATGCTGGCAATATCCACGCCGTGTGCAGCCAGCCGCTCCTTGGCCTGGATCCCGCTGATCCCCGCATCGAACAGCAGTCGCACACCGTCCGCTTCCACGTAGATACAGTTGCCATTGCTACCGGATTGGAGCGAGATGATTTTCATGCGGGCATTCTACCGCTTCGCGGACTCCGGTACACTGCTTCGGCAGGACGAATTCGCGTCTCCGGAGATTCAGGAAATGGTAACCGATCGCTTCGTGATCCCCGGCATCGTCAAGAACGGATTGGTGGTGCCGCAGAACGACTCGCCGCTCCCCGACGGAGCCCATGTCGACATTGTCATTGGACCACCCGAGGTCACCCCGCAATTGCGGGACGAATTGCAGCAGTGGGACAGGCTGGGCGACGAAGCCTGGGCGATGATTGACCAGTGGGCGAAGGAAGACCAATGACCGTTGGCGACATTCATTGGGTCGAACTGTCGGCGGCTGATGATCACGAGCAAGGCGGGCGGCGGCCGGGGGTCATCTTGCAGGACGACGCCTACGGTCGAAGTCTGCCGCTCATGCTGGTCGTGCCGCTCACCACCGCGAGGGCGCCCTCCGTTTGCGGGAACCACGCTGATTGGCGATGGCTCGCCTGCGGTGGAAGTTGAATCCCGATGCCGGCTGGATGTCGCGGCATGATTCTGTTCCTCCGCATGTTGGAAGCTCTGGCCGCTTGGTACAATGCGTCACGTGGCCGTGCAAATCCGGCTGTAGAATTACATAGTTCGTCGCTCGACATGGCCTCAGAAGGAGCGTGGCATGAAAGACAAACTGTCCGAGTCCGAGAGAGAGGTCTGGCTGGATTGGCGCGGGCCGTTTGAATTCACCGCTGACGGGGAATTGACCCGCTGTCGAGGATGCGTGTCAAAACGTCCGCCCTCGGGATCGGGAATCTATCTCGCCACCGGAGATCAACCGCTCTACGGTCGCGGCGTTCTAATGTACATTGGAAGAACTCGGCGCGGCTTCAACCACCGACTGCCTGAGCACGAATGGCTCTGCTCGGAGTGGTCTGTCGAGATCTACGCTGCTACGGTAGACGAGGCACTGATTGACGACGTTGAGCGGCTCCTGATCTATGTTCATTCTCCCCTTTACAACTGTTCGAATGTGTCGGAACCGCCACGGCTTGCTTCGCCGTTGCGGATTTTCAATATCGGTCGGTTCTGGGGCTTGTATCCGGAAGTGTCTTCGCGCCACGCGTGGGCGAACGAGTAGAATCGGTCTTGCCCAAGGCAATCGTGCGCGTCGGACCAACGGATCGACCACCGGGGCCGGCAGGGTCCAAAGACATGATGAGCGGATGACGGCCCCCGTGGTGATCCGTGGCGTTCGTCGTGACGGAATTCTACGATGGACAGAGTTTACATTGAGACCTCGATCGTAAGCTACGCGTCGGCATGGCCGAGTCGTGAAATCGAAACCGCGGCGTTGCAACAACAAGCACGCGACTGGTGGAGAACGGAGCGTCCGAAGTTCGATCTTGTCACATCACAATTGACACTTGACGAGGCGTCTGCGGGTGACCCCAGTGCGGCTGCGGATCGCCTGAAACTGCTTGACGGGCTTCCGCTACTGGATATCAACGCTGACACGGAAGCCCTCGCCGCGCGATTGCTTGCCGCTCACACGATGCCGCAAAAAGCGGCAGCCGATGCGTTGCACGTTGCCACCGCTGCCCTTGGCGGTGTAAAGTACTTGTTGACATTGAACTGCAAGCACATCGCGAACGCCCACGAACTTCCTCGCATCTACGAGTTGCTTGATCGTGAGGGTTTGGGGCAATTGCTGATTTGTACGCCCGCTGAGTTTCTAGGTGGTGATTCCAATGACGAAGAGACAACCGATTCTTGACGAACTGCACGCCGTCCGCGAGCAACTGCTTGCCGAATCTGGCGGTACGCTGACTGGACTCGTTGCCCGCCTTCAAGCCGAACAAGAGTCGTCTGGACGCACCATAATCAAAACACGAACCAGCGAATGCACGGGAGTGGCGGCTTGCTTGCGTTTTGAAGTGGAGAGGGCAGGGACCGCCACCCCGTGATTCGTGTCGTTGCTCAGCTAACAGGTCTCGCGAAACTCAACTCCCATGGATTGGCCATGACACGATTTGACATCCCGTGGGAGGATAACTACATCGGCCACTGGATTGGTGAACCGTCGCGAGTCCTGCTTGTCAAGAAGGCTGGCGTTCGGCGATATCTCGCAACCGGTCATCTGTTTCAGCGACAAACTAGGCCTGGCCATCGTGCATCGGCTTGGGTTGGAACCGGAGTAGTGAGGAGGGTGAGGCCTTCGTAGATTCCGTGCGCCAAACTGGTCAAGCCGCGCAGTTCAGGCAGATGCCAAAGCCGGACCGACTTATCCCAGCCTCCAGAGACAACGGAGTAGCCGTCCGGCGAAAAAGCCACGGTGCTCACGGGCGCCGTGTGACCGGAGAAACAGACCAGTTGCTGGCCGGTCTCCACGTCCCACAAGCGTACCGTTTTATCGCGCGAGCCGGTCACCACTTTCGTCCCGTCGCGCGAAATCGCTACGGCCTCCACCCAATTCGAGTGGCCTTCCAACGACCGCACCTGTTGGCGCGTTTCCGTGTCCCATAGTCGGGCCGTGTTGTCATGGCCTCCCGACACCAGGCGGCGGCTGTCGGCCGAGAAGGCGAGCGCCACCACCGGCTGGACGTGCCCTCGCAGTTGGCCGACTTCCTGGCCGCTGTTGAAATCCCAGACCCGTACGAACGGCTCGTCGCCGCCGGCAGCAACCCAGTGGTTGTCGGGCGACACGGTCACGGCCCAGATGCGACCCGTCTGGCCTTCAAACCGTTTGAGTTCCTGGCAGCTCTCCAGATCCCACAGCCTCACGGTCCGGTCCCAGCTGCCGGTGAGTAAGTGACGGCCTCGGGCGGCAAAGGCGAGAGAGGACACGCGACCCGTGTGGCCCTCAAGGGTGCGAATCTGCCCCGTGGTAGCGTGCCAAATCCGGACGCTTTGATCGCCGCTGGCCGAGGCGATGAGGCTGCCGTCCGGCGACCAGGCCAGGGCGGTAACCGGGGCGGTGTGGCCGTCGTAAGTGCGGAGCACGCGGCCGGTTTCCAGGTCCCACAAGCGGATCGCGAAATCCTTCCCTGGGATCCACGTCAGCTCGTCCGGGGCCGTCCCGCCCTGCTGCCAGCATTCACCACCGCCACCGGAGATCACCTGTCGTCCAGCGGGCGAAAAGGCCACGCTCCAGACTACGTTCTGATGCCCGTCGGAGCCGTTCCCGCTGTTGCGGTTGGGCTCCGGAACGAGACGCGCCGCGTGAGCCGTGTGCCAATTCGAATCCGGCTCCGGCAGCCGCCATAAGCGGATCGTTTTGTCCCAACCGCCCGAGACCACGAAGCGCCCGTCCGCAGAGAACGCCACTTTGCAGATGGGTGCGGTATGACCGTCCAATTGCCCCACTTGCTTCCCGGTCTCCACCTCCCACAACCGCAGCGTCGTGTCCCAAGAGCCCGTGAGCAGGGTTCGACCGTCCGGCGAAAAGGCCACGCTGCGGACGAAGTTGGCGTGCCCCTCCAGGCAGTGTTTTTCCGTTCCCGCCGACAGATCCCAGATGCGGGCCGTATGGTCCTGGGCTCCGGAGGCCAGGTAACGGCCGTCCGGTGAAAAGGCCACGGTGATGGCCAGCCTTTGATGGCCGTCAAGCCGCTGCAGCACCTGACCGCTCGCCACGTCCCAAATGCGAATCGTGTACCCATCGCTACAGCCACAGGAGGCGACACGCTGGCCGTCGGGCGACAAGGCCACGCCCCAGAGATGGCAGGGATGCCCCTCAAACCGTTGCACCTCCCGGCCTGTCTCGACGTCCCACAGCCGCAGGGTCCGATCGTGAGCCCCCGACAGCACACGACGTCCATCCGTCGAGAACACCAGGCTGGTCACGCGAGCGTTGTGCCCCACAAACCGGCGACGCTCTCGCCCCGTGTCCGTCTCCCACAAACGCACCGAGTTGTCGGCACTGGCCGAGGCGAAGGAATAACCATCCGGGACGAAGGCCACGCTGGTGACCGTCCCGGTGTGCCCCACGAACCGCCGAACCAAGGCGCCCGTGGCGCGATCCCAGAGGCGGATCACGAAGTCCGACCCGGGTGCCCATTCCAGTTTCTGCTGATCCGCGCCACCTGGATTTCCGACCGAATCCCCGCCGCCGGAGACCACGTAGCGGCCGTCGGGTGAGCAAGCCAGTCCCCAAACCATGTTCTCATGACCTTCGAAGCGGGAAACGAGATGCGGACTGGCGGGGCAGTCGTGGCCCAACGCGGCGGACGGCGGCGGTTCCTCAGCCGTCGCCGAAACGTGTCGCGCCTGAGCCTCGCGGTTCCGCAGGATTACGATTGAGTCTGGCGTCGTCGTCGATTCGTCATCGGCGGATGAAGCCTCAGGGCCACACCACAGGCAGCACAATACGACCAATAGCAGGGATCGTTTCACAGCACACCTCCCCAGGATTCATCTTGGACGGGGCTCCACTGAATGCCGCAGCCGGGCTGCGGCTGCCACGAGCTTCCTAAAGGCAAGGCCCGTTGCTGGCCGGAGGCCGACAGACGACGGAAGATTTCTCGCCCCGCGGCGTGCTTCTAGCACCAAACGGTTTCTTGATCCTGACGCGTAGAGAATGAGGTTTTACGGTTTCGCATAGCAGGACCGCCGGCTGGGGTCTTTGAAGTTGCGCATTTTCATGGTCCCCACCCGGCCCCGTGCCGGTGGAGGTAGGTTTGGCGACTAGGCGAAGCCCGCGTTGTGGCGCCCCCGTTCCGCCCTTGCCGCCGGACCGCCGCCAGCGGCGGCGGTCCGGCGGCAAGGGCGGAACGGGGGCAGTTTTTTGGGGTTCCGCATAGTTTTCAAACCTGCTTCCACCGACGCGGGGTCGGTGGGGCAGTCGTCGGAACCGAAATGCGCAACTTCAAAGGCTGGGGTCAGACGTACAGATTTCAGTTTTCGCGGTCCTGTGCCCAACCACCTGGAAAGCCTTCTGTCCGCGAAAACTGAAATCTGTACGTCTGACCCCTTGTCTCGCGACCCGTCCAAGTTGAACCGTTAACTCCCATTCTTTACTCGCAAGGGCCGAAATACCGTTTGGTGCTAGTGCGTCTTCAAGGCTAAAAAGTGGGGTAAGCATCCTGCTTGCCTTTCGATGCATCGCGTCAAACGCAAGCTGGAAGCTTACGCCACCGCAAGCTGGAAGCAGCCACCGCAGCGGTCACCCGAAGATTAAGCCTTGACGACGCACTAGCCGTCCTGTTCCATTGGCTGTGCGGGACTCCAGCGAGGTGCACGCGAGATGCACCCACGGATGTTCCCGCCAATGTGCGGCATCCCTTACGATTCGAGGCCACGACGTGCGAACGATCCTGTTCCTAAGCGTTCTGGAAATACTAAGTCTGTTGACTGGTGTCTCTCCGGCCGACGAGGCCGGCGAAGTTCAGCGATTGGGCCCACCAGAATCAGGGCCGGACGCGGGGTTTTCGGGCGGCGCCGCGTCGGGTTCGGTCAGCCTGTGGTTCGCACGGCCGGAGGGGGTCTTCGATAAGGTCTTGTTTGTCTACGGCCGCCCCGACCGTGGTCGCGCTCGTGGTCTCTGGTTGGTTCGCGAAGACCAGTTGTGCTTCTACTTCTTCGGTTGGCCCGACGACTTGCACACCAAGGTCCCTGGCGGCATCACTCACAATCAATGGCATCACGTGGTGGCGACCTACGACGGCACTACGGCCAAGCTCTACTTCGACGGCCAGTTATTGGGCAGCGTCAAGACTCACATCGACACGGCCGTGGGGAACAAGTATTTCCTGGGCCGCAATCTGGTGGAAGACGGCCGCGAATTCTCCGGCCGCATCGACGACGTGCGCGTTTTCCGCCGCGCACTGACGGCGGAGGAAATCCGCGATACGTTTGCCCAGGCAGCGGGCACGCGGGGCAAGGTGCAACTGGACACGCTGACGGACGAGCCGGGCGTCGAGGAGATCGTCTTTGCGGTTCGTCAGGCAGATACGGATGGACACTGGTACGCTAATTTTGGGTACCACATCAACCAACCCGAACGCAAGTACTACCACAATGGCGGCCGGTTGTGCCGCTTGAATCTGACGACGGGCGCGGTGACTACGCTGCTGGCGGATCCTGAAGGGGGCATCCGCGATCCGCAACTGCACTACGACGGCGGCAAGATCCTGTTCTCGTATCGCAAAGGCGGCGAGCCTTATTACCACCTGCACGAAATTAACCTCGACGGCAGCGGCCTGCGGCAGTTGACGGACGGTCCGTACGACGACTTCGAGCCTACCTACCTGCCCGACGGCGACATCATCTTCTGCTCCAGCCGCTGCCACCGCTGGGTGCCCTGCTACTTTACCCAAGTGGCCGTGCTGTATCGCTGCACAGGGGAGGGCAAGAACATCCGCCAACTCTCGGCCAACACCGAGCAGGAGAACACGCCGTGGGTCCTGCCCGACGGACGGATTCTGTATCAGCGTTGGGAATACGTCGATCGCAGTCAAGTCGGTTACCATCACCTGTGGACGATGAATCCGGACGGCAGTGGCCAGATGGTGTACTTCGGGAATCTGCACCCGGACACCGTGATGCTGGATGCCAAGCCGATTCCGGACACGAACCGAGTCGTCGCCATCTTCTCGCCGGGCCACGGCCGCACAGAGCATGCGGGGCGCGTGACCATCGTCGATCCGCGGCAAGGACCGGACGCCCTGGCGATGGCTCGACCGATCAATCCCGGCGGGTCCTATCGCGATCCGTATCCGCTTTCCGAACACCTATTCCTGGCCGCTGGCGAAACGGGGATCTGGCTGTTGGATGACCGCGGCCACCAGCGGGAACTGTTTCAGTTGCCGGCCGAGTGGCGTGTCGGCCGGACGCTGGTCCACGAGCCCTGCCCGGTGCGTACGCGGCCTCGCGAGCGGATCCTGCCCTCGCGGTCAGATGCCTCTCAGGCCACCGGCCATGTCGTGCTCGAAGACGTCTATGCCGGCCGCAACATGGCGGGCGTCGAACGCGGTGAAATCAAGCGGCTGCTGATCTTGGAGATCCTGCCCAAACCGTACAACATGTTCAGCGGTATGGAGCCTTTGACCTACGGCGGGACGTTCTTGCTGGAACGTATTCTCGGCACGGTACCGGTCGAACCGGATGGCTCGGCCAACATGGAATTGCCGGCGTTGCGCCCGCTGTTCTTCGTGGCCTTGGACGAGCATGACCGAGCGGTCAAACGCATGCAGAGTTTCCTGACGGTGCAACCCGGCGAACACGTCAGCTGCGTCGGCTGCCACGAGCCGCGTCATCAGACGCCTGTGCCGCGTACATCCGTGCTGGCCCTGCACCGCGTGGCGAGTCACATCGAGCCGCTGTCAGGAATCCCGGACGTGCTGGATTTTCCGCGGGATATCCAGCCCCTGCTCGACCGGCACTGTGTGGCGTGCCACGATTACCAGGCAACCCAGCGCGGCGGTCCGATGGCGGGCGGGGTGATCTTGGGCGGTGATCACGGCCCCGTGTACTCGCACAGTTACTTCACCCTGACGATCTGCGCACAATTTGCCGACGGGCGCAACTTACGGAAGAGCAATTATCCGCCCCGGACCATTGGCTCATCGGCCAGCCCACTGCTAAAGAAACTCGACGGTAGCCACTACGACGCCAAGCTGACGGAGCACGAGCAGAGCCTGATCCAATTGTGGATCGATACAGGAGCCGCTTATCCGGGAACCTACGCCGCGCTGGGAACCGGGATGATCGGTGACTACAGCCGCGGAGGTCTCGACCGGCAGGATCTCCAGTGGCCGAGCGTCCAGGAGTCGCGACTGGTCCTGCAACGCAGGTGCGGCACGTGCCATCAGGGCCCCACCGCGCTACCGGACTCGCTTTCAGACGACCGCGGCCTGGTCCCCTGGGGCGAAGGTCCGATGAACCAACTGGCCCAGCGCGTCAGTCAGCGGAACAACCCTGTGTTCCGCTTCAGCCGCCACCTGCTCTACAACCTGAGTCGCCCGGAGCAGTCGCTGCAGCTGCTTGCACCGCTGGCGAAACAGGCTGGCGGATACGAAATTTGCAAACCGAGTGGCACCGCCGAAGCCGGGGCAGCCTCCGTGTTTGCCAGCACGGCCGATCCTGACTACCAGACGCTCTTGAAGGCGATCCAGGCCGGCCGCGAGCGGTTGAACACCATCCGGCGTTTCGACATGCCCGGCTTCCGACCCAGCGAACACTACGTGCGGGAAATGCAGCGTTACGGCATCCTGCCGTCGGGACCGAGCTCGGGCGCTACAATCGACGTCTACCGCACGGACCGCGACTATTGGATGTCGTTGTGGCATCACCCTGCCGGTGTGTCACAGCAATAGAAGTCCGCTCCAGCCATCACGCCGATTGCGCGTTATCGATTACACCCTCATCGTCTTTGAGTACTCGGCTCCGATGCTTCCTTCCCTGCAGAAAGAGGAGACGATGAAGCCGGCGGAGTGCCTGGCCTGGACGTCAAGCGATTCAGACAGCGACACGCCGCAGGAGTCCCGAATCGTTGCCAGGATGGCCTTCCTGGCCGCGGCCGTGGCGGGGCTGTCGGAAACCGACACGCCTACATCGGCGGGTAGACCTTGCAGCACACCCTCGTCCAGTTCCCTCTTCGTCAATCCGGCCGCTCCACCGGAGGCAAGACGCCAAACCATCTGGAGCGAATCCTGCATCGAACCCGAGTAGTCAAGCAGCCAGTCCACCGCGTCTTTCGCTCGCACCGGCGCGCCAGTCAGCAGCAGTTTGATAAGCTTCGGCCACTGGTTCCGGTTGACTTTCCTGAACGGCCAGTGGCAGCCTTCCATGCCCGGTACCACAGGCAACGTCACCTCCGGCATCCCCAGGAGCGAGTCCTCGACGGCGACCAGATAATGGCAGTGCATCAGCAGCTCCAGGAAACCGCCCAGGCACCGTTTGCCGTTAACGAAGCCTACAGACACTTGGAACTCGGTGTGCAGCCGCCGGGCGGTCGCCGACCAGGTGGCAGCCATCCGTGTCCCCTCCTGCACATTCTCCAGGGCGGGGAAGAGCTCGCTGGTGTCGGCACCGATCAATTGCGTGGCCAGGTGGAAATCGCCGGTCACAATCACACGGGCGATGCCTTCGGCCTTGAGCCAGTCGATGGCCCGATTCAATTCGGCATCCACGTCGCCGTTGTAGGATTCACGGCTGATCGTGATGACCCCCACATTCCCGTCGTGCTCGGCGTTGACGTACAACTGCTGCCACTCGGGGCTGCCCAGTTGCTCGAACGCGTCCGGATACCAGCAGCTACCGGCCGCTGCGGGGTGGAGCCGGTGATACGCCTCGACGCACTTGATCGCGCCCTCGGCCCCGACGCTGCGGATCATGGCCAGGATGCCTCGGCGGAACTGTGCGCACAGCTCGCCAATCGCGTTGATGTGGGACAGGTGGCCCCGCTGCTCGTGCAGCAGCAGGCTGGTCATCTGGAACAATGCACCCTGGATCCAGCTGGTGAACTCCTCCTCTGCCAGGTCGTCCATGGGCCAGTTGACCAGGGGCCTGAAATGGTTCAGTGGATACCAGTTCTGGCCGGTCATCTGCCGCTCGTGCAGCTCCGGCGTCGGGCTGAACAACGCCCCGTATTTCTCACTCAGGTGATGCAGACAGGACCACGTGAGGAAATCCGCTCCCTTGGCGCCGATCACGTCATGCGCCCGGAAGGGATTCGGCCCCACGAACTTTCTGACGTACTTGTCGATCTTCCAGAAGGGCATGTTGGTGGCACGGTGATATCTCAGACCCGCCAACGTCACGCCGCAGAACAGCACATCCAGGACAAACGACCAGTCGTCACTGACCGGAATCGGGATCAAGCCCAGCGCCCACAGAAGTTGAGTAATGCAGGAAGTCTTCTCTTCCACCACTTCCCAGACCTTGTTGAGCTCATGAGGAAAGGCCGGGTGCGCCACGCCCACCCCCAGTTCCGAACTGGGGAAACCCGACGTGACCGAGCGGATTTCTATTTCTGGAAACGCTTCTCGGAAGACTTGATAGTGGGCTTTCTTGACCTCCAGCAGCTCCGGAATCGCTTCCAGGAGAAAACAGGGGCGCCATTGCTTGAGGTCTGCCGGGAGGCTGTTCCCGTCGTAATTCATCCGGATGATGTTCCCCATGATCCGGTCGGCTCGATCCTTGCCGACTGCCGCCACCAGCCCCGGGTATTGCGGGCCGATTCCATCGGCCGTGCGGGGACGGCTGAGGCTGATCGACTTGACGCCATAAGGCTCCAGCCTGGCAGTCAGCTGCAGCATTTTCCCGGCGCCCACGATCCCGTTAGCGCCGGAGATCACCAGCGAGCCGCGGTTACCAGGGGCGCCGAACACGCGGTCCACCAGATCGCCGGCATCGACGGGTAGCCTGCCATTGCGAAAAATATCCGTGACCGAACCGAGCCCCAGTGTCTGGAGTGTTGACTGTCTGATGGACTTGGTCATTTCGTCTCACCTCCTTCTGTGACTCTGAAGAGGGCTGCGATCCCCACGTCTCCGGCAGCGCAGCCGAACAGCAGCACGAGGCCGCCTCCCAAATCCACCGCTTCTTCCAGACCTTCGATCAACATCCTGGTGAGCGTCGGACCCTGCGGATGTCCCCATACCAGCGAGCAGCCGGTCTTGTTAACCAGGCGCCAGTCATGCCCCATCACTTTGGAGAAGATGGCGTCGTTAATGGCAAAGGGATTGTGGCTCTTGACCACCGCGATGTCCGCCATGGTCAAACCGGTCTTGGCCAGCAGTTTCTGCACGGCCAGCGCGGGCGACTCCGGCATCAAGGCCGGCTGGGTCCGCAGCTCGGCTTTGGCGACAAACTGAATGACAATCTCTGGCCGTCGGCTGAGCTGTCTGGCTTTCTCCGGGGTCGTAACCAGGAGCGTGGCCATCCCATCCGAGGCATGCGTTTGGGTCCCCGTCGTCACGCAGGTATCCAGCTCGCGCATCTGCCGCAGACCGTCCAAGGTCAGGTGGCGAACCCCAATGTCATCCTCAATGCGGCCCAGCAGGCGGCCTTGCAGATCCAAGATTTCGAGCGGCACGAGGATCCGTTCGAGGAATCCGGAAGCCTTGGTTTCGAAGTACTGCTGATACCGGCAGAAGGCGAGGTCGTCCACCTCCCTGCGGTCCAGACCGTGCTTCCGGGCAGCATTGCCGGCCGTGGTAATCATCGCCTGGCCCGTAGCCGGGTCGAAGCCGAAATTGTCCCACACGTCGCTGAGCGCCATGGTTCGCTGGTGAGCCCGCCGTTCCGGGAACACGCCCACGGGTGAATCGCTGGTCCGGTCAAAGGTCAACACGCCGACGACGTCATTCGCTCCGGTCTGAACTTCCGCACCTGCGAGCAGGACGGCCTGGAGCCCGGTCGCACAAGCCTGTTCGATATGAAATCCTGGGATTCGGTGTCCCAGGCAGCTCGCCACCAGGGGCGCATTCCAGAACTTCCAGTGCCAGGGTATGGTGGAGCCGATGATCAGATAGTCCAATTCGCTCTTCGGGACCTTTCTGATTCCGAGGATCCGATTCATCGCCTCGCCAGCAAACTGGCCGATGTTGACCTCTGCCAGCGCGGACGTCTGCCACGCCGGGAAGAAACTGCTCCCCCAGGTCCCGTACGGAATTCTGGCTTTCGGGAACATCTCGATATGCTCTTTCATCAATCCCTCCTCCGTTGACAACTCGCTAAAGGTCGCCACGGCTCCCATGCGGATTACGGCGACGCGACCAAACGACCTGCGGTAGCGGAATCTAGTCCGCCGAGCTTGGCCGGAAGATGCAAGGCCCACCGGATCGCGGAGCGGCTGTGAAAGAATCGTAGGGTGGGTTGTGCCCACCACAACTGCTTATGCCTGGTGGGCACAGCCCACCCTACACCTTTGTGTCAGCATCGTCGGGCGATTTGATTCTTTCACAGCCTCGGAGCGTCATCCACAGCCGTCCCTGCGCCTCGCAGGGCAGTAGATCGAAGCCATCCATCGCGAGTAATTTAGCACGAAGTTCAGGGATCCCACAAGGCGGCTGTCTTCTGAGGGCAGCTTCCGCTGTTGAAGTCGTCCTTGCTTTTCTTTCGCAGGCTTTCTTGGTACAACGGCGCCACCTCCCCACCGATGCCCAGAAAACGCGAGCGCACCGATGACACTGGCAGCCGATGTACCCCCTCTCGATGATCGCAGCGAGTTACGGACGGTCTCCGATCTGGTGCACCTGGCTGGACGGTTGTCCGGGATGACCGGGGTGGTCGTCGGCGGCGACCGCCGCGAAGATCTGCGGTTGGTCGAGTCGGCTCGGGACCATGGCATCGTCCAGCGGGTCCTGCTGATTGGCAACGCGGATGGGATCGCTCGGGCGGTGGACGAGGTGGGCATCGACGTCGCCCAGGAGGACATCCTGGCTGCCCCAACCGAGGAAACGGCCGCGGCCATCGCCGTCGACTTGATTCGGTCAGGAGCCGTGGATGTCGTGCTAAAAGGCAGCATTGCGACGCCGGTGATCAACCGGGCCATGCTGCCGTTGGCCCGGCAACGAACCGTGAGCCTGGTGACCTTGTTTG
>JAPLNJ010000556.1 GCA_026692885.1 Planctomycetota bacterium
ATTCACCGCCGCCTGCGGCGGCGGTGAATGCGGCGAAGGGGACGGGGTGTGGTTGCGGTACGCGGCCTTGGTTTTCAAACCTCTTGTCCACTGGGGCAAGCCCAGTGGGGATGGGCGGTGACGCTTAACCTCGTACCATTCGGGGCAAGCCCGGATGGGGACCAGACATGCCCAGCTGGAACAAAAGCCGGACCAGATCTCACCATTGCAAGGACTCTCTGGGATACAATTTTTCGCGGGCCGCCCCCAACCCCTCTCCCCGGAGTACCGGGGCGAGGGGAGACGGTGCGGTTCCAGTCACCTTGTCATCCCCGGACTCTAGCAAACGCGGACACGCGGATCCCCATTCAGCCAACTGACCTTCCCGGATCGCCTGGATTTTGGTAATTACCTGCCTCCGGTCATAGATCGGAAGCAAGGGATTCCACCTTTTTCTTGCCGGGACGAAAATGATGAGCGACGAAAACGTGATCGCGGGAACGGGGAAGTCAAAGAAACGCTTGGTGCTGGGCCTGGCGGCCGTGATGTCCTTGTCGTCGCTGGGAGCCGGCGCCTATGTGTGGGCCAAACGAGATGCAGGGACCTCCGCGGAAGCGGAACCGAAAGTGGCTAGCCCCGACCAGTTCGCCGGGGCCAACCCGATCCAGCCGATCCCGATAAGTGACCGCACGGACCTGTCGGCTCTATCGCCAGCTGCAGATCCTTATGGCAGTCCGCGGGCAACCCCTGGAGAAATCGGTGACACTTCGGCGCGGAATCCGCAGGGCTCGGCCGTCCGCTTCGCCGGGCCTTCGCCCGCCGGGATCATGGACAATCCGCCGTCCGCCGGAGCCGTGGTCCAGACGGCCAACAACGAGTCGGCATTCGATCGGAATTCGTACGTTCCCTCCGCCACGCCCAGCTTTGCTGCTCCGAACCAAGCTGTGGACCCCGCGTCACAGGTTGTCGAGGCACCGCGGATGGACTCCCCACGAAATGCGTCCCCAGCCCGCCTCAATGACGGCTTTCGTCGAGCGGCGGAAGTCGCTGTCGCCGGCACCGCTGTCGAGTCCGGCAGTCTCGCCGCAACAGACGCCCAGGCCGCTCCCGCCGAACTTGCGGGGTTACGGCCGCCGCAGTTTGACTCAGCCGCGAGTGCGCAGTTCCCCGCTAGGTCAGGTCCTGCCCTGGCGGAATCGCCACCTCCGGGCCTGCTTCAGCCGCCCGCCGATAGCACCTCGCGAATCACCGCCGAACCTGCCTCGGCGGACGGAACCGCTGGCAACCTGGCTTTGCTGTCGCGTCCGCAGCCGTCTGCTCTGCCCGGTTCGCGTCCGTCGGCGTCCAACCTCGCGACGGAGTTGAACGGTGACGGCCAGCCAGGCGCTGCCCAACTGGAAGGTGCACAAAGCCCGTCCTTGACCGTCGAGAAGAGCGCGCCGAGCGAGATCCAGGTCGGCCGCCCAGCCACGTTCCAATTGAAGATCCGCAACGTCGGTCACGTGGCGGCCCACGAAATCGTCGTCCTGGACCGCATTCCCAAGGGCACGCAGTTGGTCACGGCCGCACCGCAGTTCGATGCAGGTGTTGCCGCTGGCCGAAGGCGAAATCGGGAGCGTGGCACAGGTCATGTTCCAGGCCCAGGCCTCGGCTCGATCGGTCTGCACCAAGCCCGTGTTAACCTTGTCGCACACCGGTCCCCAAAAGGTGCTGATCGGCGACCCCGTCGTCTTCGATATCAGTGTGTCCAATTCCGGCACGGGCGCCGCTGCCGGTGTCGTGATGGAGGAAAACGTGCCGGAGGGTCTGAGCCATGAGGCCGGCCGGGAACTGGAATTCGAGATCGGCACGCTCGCCCCAGGCCAGACAAAGAACTTGCGACTGACGTTGAAGGCCGTGAAAGCGGGTCTCGTCGAGAACTTGCTGCTGGTGCGCGGCGCAGGAAACCTGGTCGTCAAAGACACGATCCAGGTGGAAGTGATCTCGCCAGCACTGCAGATCGGACTGAGCGGTCCCAAATTGCGGTACTTGGAACGTGAGGCCACGTATGAAGTGGCCATCGCGAACCCCGGCACGGCGCCCGCCAAGGAAATCGAAGTGGTGACGTATCTGCCCAAGGGCATGAAGTTCGTCTCGGCCGATCACCAGGGACAGTACGAGCCGAAGAGTCACGCCGTCTATTGGAGCCTGGCGGAGTTGCCGGCCAATCAGTCCGGCACTGCCAAGGTCACGCTATTGCCGTTACAGACCGGCGAGCAGAAGCTGAGCGTGGAGGGCCGGGCCGAGCTGGGTTTGAAGCAGGCCTGCGAGAAAACGGTGCAGGTCGAAGGCAGCGCGGAATTGCAGTTCGCCGTCTCGGATTCGGCCAACCCGATCGAAGTGGGCAACGAGACGACGTACACCATCCAGTTGACCAACCGGGGTTCCAGCGCGGCCACGAATGTTCGCTTGAGCATCGTCTTGCCGCCCCAGATTAAGCCGGTTAGCGGCGACGGCCCCACGCGGGTGGTCCTCCACGGCGCCCAGGTTGCCATCGATCCGCTGGCCCGCGTGGCACCGGGCGAGCAGGCCGTCTACAAGCTCAAGGTGCAGGGACTCGACGCGGGAGTACACCGCGTCCAGTTCCAAATGGTCACCGACGAAACGTCGGTGCCCGTGACGCGAGAAGAGGTCACGAAGGTCTATCAGGACAAGTAGCGACGGGTGGACTCCCGCGACCAAATTTGCTATCGTCCCAGGTATGGTCGCGTCTCCCGAAGTCATCGCCCAGGTCATCCGCAGTTACCGCGAAGCGGCCACCGCCAATTGTCAGACCGCGGCCCGCCGCGGCAACCTGATCGTCTTGTCCCCGGACCTGGCAGACGACGTGATGATCACTGCGGACCTGCACGGTCAGCGGCTGAACTTCAACAAGCTGTGTCGCATCGCGGACCTCGCCGCGCATCCGCGGCGCCATTTGGTCATGCAGGAAGTCTGCCACGGCGGCCCCCGCTATCCGACCGGCTGGGGCTGCATGTCGCACCTGATGCTCGAGGACGTGGCCCGGCTGAAAAACAAATTCCCGGAACGCTTCCACTTCCTGCTGAGCAATCATGAACTGGCCGAACTCTCGGACCATCCCATCGCCAAAGCGGGCCGCATGCTGAACTTGCAATTCCGCGCCGGGCTGCAGGAGATGTACGGCTCGGAATGGCCACAGATCCGCGAGGCGTTTGTCGAGTTCCTCGCCACTTGCCCACTCGCCATGCGTCTGACCAATGGCGTCTTCGTCTGCCACGGCAGTCCGACCGCGGTCGACCGGAAGGGCTTTGACACGAGCGTCCTGCAACGACCGTTGGCGACCGAAGACTATCGGGTGGGCGGCGGCGTTTTTCAGCTGGTTTGGGGCCGCGACTTTCGCCCGGAAAACGCCGCCGCCTTCGCGAAACTGGTCGAGGCCCAGGTGCTGGTCCACGGCCACGAGCCGTGCTCTCACGGATCTCGCGCACCCAACGAACAACAGATCATCTTGGACTGCACCGGGCCGAACGCATCCTACCTGATTGTACCGGTTGGCGAACAACTGACCCACCTGCAGTTGCTGCAGCGTGTCCAGCGGCTGTATCCGAAACCGGCGGGAAACGGGGAAGGCTAAAGGCGCTACTTGGCCGCCATCTCACGGAGGTAGATGTTCTTGAAGTACAGCGAGTTGCCGTGGTTCTGCAATTCGATCTGCCCGGTGGGGTAGATGGGCTTACCGCGTTCCCAATAGTTCTCCATGGTCACGTTATCGACCACCAACTCGCCGTTGAGCCAGACCGTCACTTTTTCGCCGGTCATCAGGATCCGGAAGGAGTTCCACTCGCGCACCGGCCGATCCGCCAGCTTGGTCGGGTTGCTGGGATTCTTTTGGTTGTTGTACAGACCACCGGAGCCCAGGGGGTTGTCCCAGATCTGCACTTGCGGACTGCCACGGAGATAGATGCCGCTGTCGCCGCGCGGCTCGATCTTCCAGTCCACGTAGAGTTCGAAATCACCGTAGTCTTTGGCGGTGCAAAGGCTCTGACCTTTGCCATCGAAGACCAACACGCCATCGACCGCCTTCCAGTGTGCCCGCATCGACTCGTCCGCCTTCTGCTGTTCCTTAGCCAATTGTTCGGGAGTCATGGCGGCTCGGGCGGGCGGACTGGCGACCAGCCCTTTCCAGCCAGTCAGATCCTGGCCGTTGAATAGTGCCACAAACCCCGGTGGCGGGCTGTTGTCGGCCGCCCTGGCGGAAATACCCAGCAGCATCGTCAAGGCCAGCGACAGTCCGGCGAAACGCAACGTTCTCATCATCGGCTCCTTTTTCATGTGTCCCCAGAGGTTCTACAAACGACGTCGGCGAAATCTAGGTGGGCTTCAAGGCTAAGATCGGTGGTTGTGAGCGGCACGGCGCTAGCCGCCGGTGGCGTTCAGAACCGGCGGCTAGCGCCATGCCGCTCACTCGTCGCGACCCCAACGCTTAGCCTTGAAGACACTCTAGTAGGGCTTGTACGTACCGGGAATCGGGAAGGGATAGAAACCGTCCGGCCTCGGCAGGTGGCGCGGCGGGGCGTCCCAGGCGATCCGCTCGGGACTCTCCTGAGGTCCCTTCTCGACCGCCTCGTTCCATTTCACCACCTGGCCGGAGTGCGTGGCCATGCGGCCCAGCACCGCGGTCATGCTGCTGACCGCGCCAAACCAGCCTTCGTTGAGCTTGTCGTTCTTGTGGATCGCCTTGATCAAGTCGACGTGCTCCTGGACGTAAGCGTTCCCGCTTTCCAGTTTCGGCCCGCCGCCGATGGCGACGCCACGGCTGCCCTTGGTGCCGTGGGCGAACTCGTTGACGGCGTCCCAAGTGCCCGGCTGGTGGCGCGACTGGCTGAACATCTTCGTGCCGTCGGCGTAGGTAAACTCGACGAAGTGGTGGTCGAAGATGTCGCCGTAGTTGCCACGGTTCACTCGGCCACCCATCCCGTTGGCCTCGACCGGATGGGCCTGCTGCGGATCGCCGCCCTTGGCCATCACCCAGTTGCCGATATCGATGTTGTGGACGTGCTGCTCGACGATATTGTCACCGTAGAGCCAGAGGAAGCAACCCCAGTTGCGCAGCTGGAATTCCAGCTCCTTGGGATCGTTCTGCGGGCGTTTGCCAAGATCGTGGGCGCCGCCGCCCGAACCGTTCCAATAGACACGCAGGAACTGGATCTCGCCCAGCTTGCCCTCGTGGATTTCCTGGATGCCTTGGATGTAGTCGGCCTGATGGTGCCGCTGCAGGCCGACGACGACCTTCAGGCCCTTCTGATCTGCCGACTTGTTGGCCTCGACGAGCAGGCGGTAACCGAACGCGTCGGTGCACAGAGGTTTCTCCATGAAGACATGCTTGCCGGCCTTGACCGCAGCGGTGTAGTGCAGGGGGCGAAAACCAGGTGGCGTCCCCAGGATGACCATATCGACGCCGCAATCAATAGCTTTCTGGTAGGCGTCCAAGCCGACAAACGTCCGCTCCTCCGGGACGTCGAGCTGTGCCGCCCATTCTTTCTTGAGGTGCCCCAGCGAGCCGCGGGCGCGATCGTCGAAGGCGTCGGCCACGGCGATCAGCTTGACGGGCCGGCCGAGAATCTTGGCCGCGTTCAGGCAATCGTTGGCCGCGCCCGTGCCGCGCCCGCCGCAGCCGATCAACGCGATCTTCAACACCTCGCTGCCGGCCGCATGCACGCTGCGCGCGATGCCACTTTGAACCGCCACAGCAGTACCGGCCACCACGGCCGAATGTTTCAGGAAATCACGCCTGGAGGATGGAACTTGATTCATCTGTGTACGCTCCTCGGTAGGATTCAGGGATGGAAGTACTAGCAGTTTAGCAAGCCGGCCGACGCCACATGGACCCAGTCTAGCTGTCCGAGAGAGCCACGGCAACCACGGCGACCGGTTGTCTCAGCCCCAGCCAGCGGACGCTTGGGGTAGTTCATGGCGGTGTGTGTTCTGGACATGAACAGGAACGCCTGCTTGCACCTTCCGGTCCCCGATCTTCCTGTCTTCCGTTACGGCCGCTCGATCACCGGAGCGGATCGGGGTAGCGTATTTCAAGGTCTGACGACGACGCGTCCGATCGTTGCTATCCGCCCAGCGGCAGGTAATGAATCGAGTCGCGCCACTCCTCGGCCTCGCTCGCGCTCCAAATGAGAACCAAATCATCGACCAGTTCTCGGAACGAACAGCGGCGGGTGACAAGTAAGACGCCTCAGGTATGCCGCCCTGCCTGCAGATGGGCTGCGACATGGTCGGGCATGGATGAACGATCGAACGAGACAAACAGGCGTCCCACGTTCTCACAGAAGCCAAGCACTGCGGGATCCGGGGAACCAAATCGAGGCATGCCTGTTTGTCCGACGCGACATACATCGACAGCGGGCTCGGTACGCCGCAACGCGGCGACCGGGGAGAGCCGCAGACTCTCGTCGATTTGCAGCCGGACTTGGCTCATTTTGGCGTGCTCGCTGCACGGACCTGCAAAAGTCGCTCCAGAACGGGGGAACGGGCGTACTGTTGGCATCGCCAGGCTTCATCGCCCTGGGTGCCCCAACGCTGGAGGTACTGATCCAACGCGATCCGGTGGCTGAGATAGTAGGTGATCGTCGCGTGGACCTGTTCGAGCGTCACCGGGGGATAGTTGACTGCGATTTCCTCCGGCAAGGCGCCGTCCAAGTACTCACTGAGCAACGTTTCAATTCCGACGCGCGTCCCCCGCAAGCGGATTTCGTCGGCGGAGGCGAATTCAAAGTAGTCTTCAAGCTGCATGCGACGGACTCCTCGTAACGATGGGCCGAAAGCGAAGTTTTCTGGACGGTCGTGTTCCCTGCGGATGCCAATGCTAAGACGATTCCAGCAGACGCTTGAGGTAGTTCCTGGCGGCGTGTGTTTTGGACAAGAACAGGATCGCCTGCTTGCATCTTCCTGTCCTCGATTCTTTTGTCTTCCGCTACGGCCGCTCGATGACCGGGGCGGTGGCGACGCGCGGGCGGATCGGCAGGCCCGCGATGCCGGGGAAGTCGGGGTCGCCTAACGCGCGTAATTCCTCGTCGCCCATGAACGGACAGCAGGCGTCGACCCAGGCGATCAAGCGGTGCAAGCTCAGCGGATCGACCCGCACGTCGTAGTGCTTACCGCTCGAGGCCAACTCGATCAAGCGGCTCTTGTAGGCCAGGTACTGCATCGGCCGCAAAGTGGTCAAGGCGGCGGGGTCGTTCTGGCCGTACTGGCTCTCAACCGGAATCGCCCCCGCAATCCCATAACCGGGTCGCCCGCCGCCGACCGGATTACTCCAGCCCGCCGGCCCAACCAGCGTCAGGTAGGGCTCTTTGAAGACACTGTGTCCGGGCCGCAAGGCCAGATTGGGTTCGGCCGGGCCGGGCTCCTTGCCTTGATGGCATTGCACGCAGTAGCGGTCCAGCACCGGCTGGGCGAACCGTTCGTAGCCAATGCTCTCGATACCCCACGGCGGCGGAGACGGTTTTGTGGGCGGCCGTTGCAGGGCCAGACCGCCTTGCCGCGGCGGCGCCGTGCTGTGCCCTTCGTGGCACCCGACGCACCCGCGCTGCTCGCGGGGCATCAAGCCGGTGAAGCTGCGCATTGTGTGGACACAACGCCGGTCGGCATCCAAAAGTTGGAAAAACAACGTGCGGCCGGCTGGAGCTTCGAAGTACACCGATCCGTCGGACTCGACAGGTACTTCGGACAGGATGCGCTTCACGCCCTCCTCCTGGACGATCGAGACCGGCGGGCCGGAGTTGCGATAGGTCTTGTTCCAGGTCGAGTACGTCTTGTAGTCCAGCTGGAACACCCGCAGGTAACGGACCAAACCCCGCGGCAATTCGGGCACGCCTTGGTACACGTCGGCGCTGAAGAAGACGCCGGGTTCCACGGGCCGGCGGTCCTTTCCCGTGCCCGGCCAAGCCACGCGATCCAACTGTCGCGGCGGGACTGGCCGCGGCTTCACGGGCATCGCGTGCCAGATATTGTGGACGCCTTCATAGATCAACTCCCGGTTGCCGTGCACGTCCATCAGGTACAGCCGGAACTTGTCCCCGACACCGCGCGCGGAGACGAGTAAATCCTCTGCCGACAGCGGATAGGCCGTCTTGTATCCGGTGAAGCGGCCTGCGGCGTGGTAGTCGGCTGCTTCCGGCCGGTCCTCCGGCGGAAGACTGACTTCCGGCCAACGTAGATCGGCGGTGACTTTCGTCAGGCCGTGCGGATAGTCGCGGCCCTGGTCGGGGTCGACGATGCCGATCGAGCCCGACCACCAATCGTGATGGCCCACGCCGGAGAACATCACGCGGCGGCTGCCGGGGATTGGGCGCGGCTCGGACAGATGATCCGGCCAGATCGACTGGTTGCCCCAGAAGTGCGCCGTGCCGGTGCCGTCCTGGTTAGTCGTCCACAGCTTCTGTAGCCGCCAGAGCGGTTTGTCCGAGTACTCCCAACGGGAATAGACCACGCGCCCGTCGTTCAACAGCGCGGGGACAAAATCCGGCTCGCCGTTATAGCTGGTCAGATACACATTGTCGCCGTCGGCATCGCAGCGGGCCAGGATGTACGAGTAGATGAACGGCCCGCAGCGGACATAGGAGTTACCGCGCGTCGTGGTGAACAGGAGATGACCATCGGGCAGGTAGATCGGATCGATATCGTCGTACTCGCTGTCGGTCAGCTGCCGCAGCCCTGTGCCGTCGAAGTTCAACTCGTAGAGGTGAAAGCTCTTTTCGTCGTGGGGCTTGAAACAGAACAGCACCCGGCGGGCATCGAACGACAGATCGGGCCGCCAGAAACTGCCGGGCCTGTCCGGTGCCAGTTGGCGGAGTTGGCCACCGGGATGAAGTCCGTCCAGCACCAGCAACCGGCCGCCGGGAACCGCCATGATGCCCATCCGATGGATCGCTTCGTGCCGGGACTCCGGCCCCTGCGGCAGCGGCTGATCGATGAACAGTAACTGCGTAAAGTCGAGCACCGGATGTTTGAACTGGATGTTCCGTTTGATTTGCCGCACGGAACAATAGAGTTCCTTGACGGCCGGCGATTCGCCGGCATAGGCGGCCAGGGGATCGTCCTGCACGTCGGCCTCCAGTCCCGCGATCTTCCCCCACGGTCCTCCGCCGAAGGCCGCGGCGACAGTCGCTGTTTTCCAGGCGGCGTCGTCGAAAGCGGCCTGCTCCCACTGCGGGCGCAACTCTTTTTCGGCGCGCCAGGATCCATCGGAGACCAGGATCCGTTGCTGGCCGTCGGCCAGCGTCACGGTCAGGCGAGCAATTAATCCGGCGGGATTCTTGCTGGGTGCGGGCCGGTTCTCCGCGCGCACAGCCAGCACATTTCCGCCGGCCTTGAGTAGCGGCCCGACCGCGAACACGGCGGTCCGTTGCCAAGTCTCGTGGGCGCCGACGCGGGTGCCGTTAACAAACGCCTCGCAGGCGTCGTCAGCCGCCACGCGCAACTCGGCCGTACGCACACCCGCCGGTAATTCGAAGCGGCAGCGGAAGAATCGCGTCGCCGCCGGAGCGTCTTCTGTCGCGATGCCCTCCGGATACCAGATCCAACTCGGCACCGCCTCGGCCGTCTGAGACGTCGGTGCCGGGACGGACGTCTCGGGGAGTTCGCCCAAACGTTTTTGCAGAGCGTCCAAGACTCTCAGTTCGGCTGACAGATCCGGCGTGGGCTGCTGGCGACCGATGCGCTCGGCCAACGTTCGGGCCCAGCCGATTTCCTGAGCGGTCCGCGACCGCAGCGGCTCGCCCATGGCTTGAAACAGCCAATCGCGCTGGAGTGCCTGCGTCGCCTCCTCGGCCGTCAACATGCGCGTTTCCGGTGTCCGCAAGTCGCCAGACTGGGGCGGCACTGCCGACACGGGACTCACGATAAGCCACACGGCCACAGCAGGCATGAGCAACGAAGTCTGGGAACATCGCACAAGCATGGCCGTTCTCCTTGGGGACGACTTCCCCCGATGGGACTCACCTTATGGGTAGTTGGCAATCTATCAGTCGACGACCAGCGAGTCAATTATCGGGACCGGGCGATCGGGACCGGGCGATCAGCACAGCTCCAGCCGTCGCGGACGGAGTACAGATTCATCCTACGGGTCTTGGTCTTTCTTGCGGGCTGCTTCACGTCGACTGGCTGTGGGTGGCCTCGAACAAGGCGGCCAGGTTCTCCAACGGGATGTCTGGGGTCAGGACGTTGGCGGGTCCGACAATGTAGCCGCCGCCAAACCGTCGCCCCAGCTGCTCGATCAACCGCTGGACCGCGTCGCGGACCTGCGCGGGTGTACCCAGTGCGAGCAGCTGCTGCAGATCAACCGCCCCAGCAAAAGAGACTCGCCCGCCAAATCGCCGCACAAGTTGGGCGGTGTCCATGGCACCGGGCTGCACCGGATCGAGGACGTCCATCCCGATCTCGATCAGGTCGCCGACAAGGTCCAGCACGTTGCCGCAACTGTGAAAAATCACGCGCATGCCCCACCGATGAATCTCGGCGAACAGGTCGGCATAATGCTCCTTGAAGAAGTCACGCCACATGGCCGGCGAGATCATCAAGGCCGTCTGGCTGCCCCAATCATCGGTCAAGAAGACCGCGTCGGCGCCGAGCTGTCCCCAGCCGCGGATCAATTCTTTGACGTAGACCGCCAGTGCCGCAATCAACCGGCGGACTTCGGCTCCGTTCGTGTAGAAATCAGTGAACGCCTGGTGCATGCCTCGCAACGCGTGCAACCGCTCGAACAGGGCCAGGTGAATCGTGCCGACGCAGTAGCGAGTCGCCCCGTGCCGGGACAGAACCGCCGCGCCCGCGTCCAGCCGTCCGGGGGCGTGCGCATTGGGGAAGCGATGTTCGAGGTAATCGTCCAATTCGGTCCATTCCCGCAGCGGATAGTCGACCGGCGTGGCCCCGCAACCGCCGGACGCATGGGACCACGTCGTGCCCCACTCGTCGACCCATTGTGCGTCGCGGATCGCCACCTCGACGGGATTGATGCGGGGACTGCGATCCGGTGGTTGATGGCCGATCCACAGGTCGTACGGCACGACCCGGATGATGTCGTCCGGATATTGGCAAAACAAATCGGCCAGAGCATCGCCGTAACGCAGGATGATATCGGGCGACAGCCGCTTGATCCACACCGGGCAGCGGCCTGTGCCTTGGCGGCGTAGCGATTGCCGCACCCAGGTCTTGCTGGGCGGGGCCGCTTGTTGGGCAGCACTGACCCGTGCTTCAAAGCGGGCCAGGGCGTCTTCCATTTCGGCGATTGTAAGCGAGTGATAGTCGTTAATCATCGGCCATCAGCATATTCGGCGGCGGCGATGGATGCGAGACCAGTTCCCCTAACCCGGTGAGCTTGCGGTCGGACTAGCTACGTCCGTAGAATCAACGGGAACACAGGTGGTAGGTCAGGCTTTCCAGCCTGACGTTGCCTGACCGAATTTGATTTCCCCGTAGCATGGCTCTCCAGAGCCATGTAGTCTTCCTTGGGATTTCGCGACGAACTGCACACGGCTCTGGAGAGCCATGCTACGAAAGCATCACAGCCGCGGAGAGGTTGCAAAAAATTTGTAGGGTGGGCCAAGTACTCGCGGCCCACCAGCGAAAGCAATGCCGTTTCCTTAGAATTTGTGGGCCGCGAGTACTTGGCCCACCCAACTGTGAATTGTGTTCGCATTTTCTTTCACAGCCGCGAAGCGTGAATCGCACATGTCGACACTCAGCACCGCACTCATCAGCACGGAAGACGCCTATACGATGCTCGGCAGCTTCGCTAGGAACGTGCACAAATCCGTTCGTCGCGAGTTTCGAAAACTGGTGGCTGCGGCCCGCGAGGAACTCCGGTAATTCTCCAACGTCAATTCTCACCATCGACACCCGACGGGCGAACAACGTTTACTCAAACCAAAAGGAACGTCAAGCATGGAACGAAGAACCTTTCTGAAGGCTGTGGGCGGGGCTACGGGTGGATTGGCGCTCGGAGTCGATTCGCTGTTGAGCGGCGATGCGGCGGGCCCCGAAGTCGAGCGGGTGGCTGGCCTGCCGCGGCGCGTCCTGGGCCGCACTGGGCAGAAACTATCGGTCGTGGGCTTTCCCGGCCTGGCGCTGATCCATCACGATCAGCCCCAGTGTACGGAGAGCCTGCATGCGGCGCTGGACCGAGGCGTGAACTACTTCGACGTGGCGCCGGCCTACGGCAACGGCCAATGCGAGACCAAAATGGGGATCGGCCTGCAAGGTCTCGACCGTAGCCGCTACTTCCTGGCCTGCAAGACCAAACAGCGCGACCAAGCCGGTGCCCGCGAAGATCTGGAGCGCTCGCTCAAGCTGCTCAAGACCGATCACTTCGATCTCTACCAGTTGCACCACCTGAGTCGTGGCGAGTCAGCTCAGCAAAGCTTAGGGGCGGGCGGGGCCATCGAGACGTTGCTGAAGGCCAAGGAGGAAGGCAAGATCAGATACCTGGGCTTCTCGGCGCACACCAGCAAGGCGGCGCTCGCGGCGCTGCGGGGCTTCCGCTTCGACACCGCGATGTTCCCGATCAACTTTGTGGAACTGCTGCGGTTCGGGTGGGGCCAGGATGTGCTGGAACTGGCTCGGCAACAGGGCGTGGCCGTGCTGGCCATCAAGTCGCTGTCGCGTGGCTTGTGGCCCAAGGGCCTGGAGCAGACGCGCAAGTGGTGGTATCGCTCGATGGAAGACCAGGCCGACGTCGATCTGGCCGTGCGGTTCACGCTCTCCCAACCGGGCGTGGTGGCTGCCATTCCGCCGTCGTTCCTGGACCTGCTGGACAAGACCATTGAGGCGGGCAAGACCTTTCGCCCGATCCTGCCAGCCGAAATGGAGCGTTTGCGCGAGATTGCCGCTGCGAGCGACTCCGTCTTCCAGAAGGAAGAGGCGGTGGCGCACTGGCAGCATGCCCCGCGCGGGCGACTGTTTCCCGGCTGTCCGCACGAGGGCGAGGCGGGCATGTGGACCTGAAGTGCGCTGCGGCCAGGGTTGCCAGCCCAGGAAGGCAACGAAAAACGAGGCTCGGCACTACCGCAGGTGAAACATGAAAGACGAATACGATCTCTCCAAAATGAAGTCACGGCCAAATCCCTATGCCAAGCGGTTGAAGAAGCAAATCACACTTCGGATCAGCGAAGATGTGATCGAATACTTCAAGAAGGAAGCGGCAGAAACCGGCGTTCCGTATCAGAGCCTGATCAACCTCTATCTCTGGGATTGCGTCGCTTCGGAGCGAAAGCTGCGTCTGCAGTGGGTCTCCTGAATGCTACATCCCCTGCAACCAGCGCGGCGCGCGGCTTCGGCCGCCAAGTTCTCCGCCCGTCCGGCGGCGTGATTTAACCAGCGGCCCAAATTCAGCACCGTGTCCACCTGCCGTTCGTGAGCTGGCTCCTCCAACGTCTGCCGAACCGGTCGAAGCAGGAGATCGAGAAGATGCTAATCGGCGGGACAGGACATCCTCAAGATCGGCGAGGAGCGAGGGCTCAAAATCGGCGAGGAACGGGGACTTGCCGAGGCTGCAGTCGTCGTGCTCGAGGCCAAGCGGGGACGGCTGACGAAGTCCCTGCGGCAGAGGCTCCAGACGTTGGGTGCCAAGCAACTGCGTCAGCTGCTTGCGGATGCCATCCCCTGGGAGTCCCTCGACCTGTTGGAGGCTTGGCTGGCGGCGCACGGCAAGTGAACAGGACGGCATCCCGCCGGGTACGGGACGAAACATTCGGCACCTGTGCGTCAGTTGTTCACCGGCCGGGAAATGGGATCGGGTCTGACGTGTTCAGTTTGCGTGTCGCGGGGATCAGAGTTTGAACAGTGAAGAGGACTGCCTATTCACTATTCAAGCTCTGACCCTGGTCTCTACGTGCACACGGCAGGCCAGCACGGCCGCTTCGTCCAGCAATCGCTGGCACTTGGTCCGCCCTTCCCAGAACCAGCCTGTGCATCCGTCCTCGCGATTGGCTTGGCGTGCGATCGGCTCGGCCAGACAGCGCATGAACCAGGACAGGCTCGACAGCCGCCGTCGGCGTTCGGTCAACCGTTCCTCGTCGGCCGTCAGCATCTGCAAATCGGCCGCGGTCGGCTCCTCTGGATGCCCGGCCGCAGCCTTGCGTCCCGGGAAGAAAAACCACCAGCGACGGGCGACTTCCTGGTCGGACCACTCTTGGACCACAACGGGCCGATTGCGGAGCACAACGTACAGGTGTTACTCATGACGGCAAAAGACAGGACTTCGATGCCAAACTGCCCGGCCAGGAACTCCGAACGCTGTTGTATACCGGCTTTGCGGTAATCGAAGTTCTGGCCCGTGACCGCTACCTGGCCGCAGAGGGAGGCCCGCCGCACCGTACGCTGCACCGTACGCTGCACGCAGTGATACCAAGACCGACACGACTGGTTGTGGATCGAAGCAGGCAGCGAGTCCAACGTGGTCGGCTTGCCGCTGGAACTACTGGCGGAGATGCTTCAGAACCTTGGACCCAGCGGTGCGGCTGTCAACAAATCGTAGGGCTGTGCCCACCGCAACTGTTCGTGCCTGGTGGGCACAGCCCACCCTACACCTTATGCAAGCACGTCAGACGGATGACGTACATGCTGTTGGGAGATCGAGAGTCGTGTTGGGCGGCCGGCATGGATGTCTATCGGTGAAGTTGCCGGGTTGTCTGGTCACAACAAGTTGCGGGACAATGGGTCCACAGCTTCGCGATATCGAATTCCCGCAATTCCAGAGAGTCGCCCTCGGGTGTAAACGCGTCCGAGGTGGTTAACACGTGGATGTGCAGATGGCGATCTGGTGAAATTCTGCACAGGCTTTCCGGCGAAGAGGCTCGTCCGTCTCTTTCTTGAGTTCGATCACGCGGAGGATCACTTGCTGGTTCGCATGGAGCGAATGGCCGAGCATCGCCTCATACACACGTCGCTCGCCACCGCTCCGCGGCGCGTGGTCGGGACAGCTGCCTCAGTCCCGTGGAGTTGCAGCCCGATCGAAACGGTACGGTGGCCACAGAACCCGGCCGGCGGGTTTCGGACAAGGAGTTTCTGCCGCTGAGCCTGAGTGAGTAACTGGCCCAGCAACCTCCCGCCCAACGTGCAGACGCTTGCCAGCCCTATTCCTTCCATCTCAAATCGCCGGCCTTGTCGAACTCGCGAATCACGTCCACAACCAGTTTGCGGGCCTGATGGATTCTCTCTGCCGACACGCGTCCCTGGAACTCCATTTCCTCACTGATCATGGCCCGCACGCGTTCACCCCGGTTGCTCATGACCTTTTCCACCATCGCCTCGGAAGCGTCACACAACGCCGCGGCCAGCACCTTCGAATCGATTGGCCCCAGGATCTTCTGGAGTGTTCTGTCTTCGATCCCGACGATATCCTCGAAATTGAAGAGCAGGTCGTCCACCCTTTCGAACGCGTGACTGTCGGACTCTTGCAGGGCGTCCATCATTGCCTCGCGGTCGTCCCGCTGCACCGAGTGCAACATTTCTGCCAACGTTCTGAAGACCTTGGTGCCCGTGTTGGAATGTTCCTTCTCGATGCACGTCTGCACGACGGCACGGGTGAGTCGTGAGACGAGATCGCGGTTGCTGGGCACGCCCTTCGACATTTCCACGAAGGTTCCCCTGCGTAGTTCGAGGGGTAATCGAGTGAGGACATCGGCCGCAATCTCGGGAGGCACCTGATGCAGCGCGATGCCAATCGTCCGGGGATTCTCTCCACGCAGCGCCACGAAAAGCTGATCCACGGTCAACTTGAGGATATCTTCGAACGGGTTGTCTGTCTCCGTCACTTCGTCGGGATCATAGGACTTGGGAGACGGAGCGCCAGTCTCCGCGGTGGTTCCATCTGCCGATCCGCCGCTCCGGAGACCCGTGGCTGCCCAGAGTTCGGATTCCGCGTTTCGTTGCAGCTCGCTGAACTCCTGGAGAACCTGTTCCTTAAGTTGGTCCAGATCGGGGTGGTCAAAATAGCGCGCCATTAGTTCCCGAAGCTGATCGGTGGCCTCTGGTCCCAGCATTTGCAGCGCCCGTTCCGCCTGCTCCGGCACCAGGCAGCACAAGACGATGGCCGCTTTGTCGATACTAGGGAGTTCGCTTGTGGTCATGTCCACCTACTGTAATCGATAGCTTGCTGTTTCGTGCGACGACTGGTCGTCACGACATCCTTTGTCCAACACCGATTTAAGCCGGTTGGAGCCATCTTCTCAAGGCCCGCACCACGGAATCGAGGCTCAACAGGCGAACGAGCTCGGCCAGTCGGCTCACGGCGGCCGGTGCGGCGTGTACTGAATCCGGCGTCGACTGAGCCTTCAATCGCTCCGCTTCGGCCTCCGCTTCGGCGGCTTGCAAGCGTTCGGCCTGCTCCCGTTCGGCTTGCAGACGTTCCGCTTCGGTCCGTATTTCTTCTGCCCATGTTTCGCGTCGCACGCGATCGGACTCTGCGTTCGCGTCCGCTTCCGCCCCCAGGCGTTTGGCTTCCGCTTCCGCATCCGCTTCCTCCTGCTTCCGTCCTCGCCGCAGAAGCCAGAACATCGCGATCGCCACGAACAGGGCCGCTACCAGCGACACCACGCGCAGACTGTCCAGATAGATCCGCCACGCGCTGGGAGGTGGAGCTAGAGTTGGAGTTAGCGGCATCGACACGGGAAACACCCGTCCGACGGTGACCTGAATCTGGTCGCCTCGACCGTTCGCGAACCCTACGGCTTGCTTGACAAGCTTTTCTGCTTCCTCCGCGGTAATGGCCCACTGTGGCTGTCCATCGGCGTCCGCTGCGTCGTCCGGCGGAGTGAGCATGACCGCGACCGTCAGCCGCTGGATGATGCCCTGGGTTTCCTCGGAGGTGCGATTCGTCCGCGACACGAGGTACTCGCTTTCGAGTTCCTCCTCCTGCCGTCCGCCGTCGGTGGTCTGAAAGCTGACCGGCTGAAGTTGATTGGGGACGTTGCTGGCCGCGCCGGTTACGCCACCCACTGCGGACGGCGTGAACTTGACCGTCTTAGACGATTCTTTCCGGAGCACTTTGCCGTCTGGGTTGTACAGCTCGCTACTCTCCTTGACCCGCTTGAAGTTGATATCGGCCGTCACTTTGACCGTCGCCCGCCCCATGCCCAGAACTCGTGTCAAAATCTCCTGCGCCTTGCCGGCAAGGTAGGATTCGACTTCCCGCTGATACTCCAATTGTTTGGAGGACATGCCGTCGCCGAAGGCATCGCGCTGCTCGGACAGCACCCGGCTCTGCGTATCCAAGACCGTCACGTGTTCGGGAGTCAAACCTTTCACGCTGCCGGCGACCAGGGCCACCATAGCTTCCGTGTGTTTCCGGCTCAAGGTGGCACCACGTTTCGGCTTGATCACGATGCTGGCAGTGACCGGTTGTTTCTCACGGACAAACGGCGTATCGTCAGGCTGCACGATGTGAACGCGAGCGGATTCCACCTGCTCCAGTTGGGCGATCGTGCGGGCGAGTTCCGTTTGAAGTGCCCGTTGGTAGGTCACATTCTGCTGGAATGGCGTCATCCCAAACTGCGTCTGTTCGAACAATTCCCAGCCCTTGCCGGGCCCGTTCGCCAAGCCCGAAACCGCCACGTCCATTCTCGACTTCTGCACACGAGCTGCCGGCACCAGAATCGTCGTCCCCCCGCCACTCAACTGATAGGGCACACGCTCCGCATCCAGTTTCGACGTAATCGCCGCCACGTCTTCCACGGGCAGCCCGGAAAAGAGTACGGCATACTCTGGCTGGAACGCCCAGATGCCGACTCCCATGATCGCAACCAAGCAGAGCCCCGTGATAAGTCCGAAGAGGGCCCGCGCACCGACGCTGAGTCGTGCCCAAAACTGTTTCAGTTGTGATGCAAGTTGCCGAAAGAATTCCATGACATGCCACCCATCGGCCGCTGGCTGAAGATGTGAGAAGCTTCCCTAGAAAACAGCCACTCAACTCAGAGCACAGGATTCCGTGGAAGGATAGCCATGCTACGGCGAGTCTGCCGGTTGTATCGGTTCTACGGCCCGTCAACGTTGAATGAAAAAGCGGACAATGACGATGCCGGAATTCAGCGGTTCCCGGAACGTAACTTGCTGACGGTTGGCAATCTCTTGGTATCAAAGAACTAACATGTCTTCTCTTATTGGGTTTCCGTGATCGCTATTCGTGATACTTGCGGCGCTAGCAATACTGGCAAGGACGATACGTCCTGTACCAAGTCCACCAAGTTCGAGAAAGCCCACCGCAAGAAAAATAGATCTGACGACGAACAACCCCCACCGGTGGAGCAAAAGTAAGTGGCATGGGGCGTTGGCCGCCGGTGAAGACTGGCCGCGTTTTCTGCCCCAAAAACACGCGGCTAGTGCCGTATCCAGTAGGTAACATCCGCGGGCATACTTCTGGGAGGGCGACGCTCCCGCGGAGCTGCGAAGCATCCTGCTTTGCCGAATGCGGCTCGGCAGGAGCCTCGCCCTCCCAGCCAGATCGCCCACTTTCCCATGCAGATCGCGGAACTAACGAACTGGAAGCAGCACTAGCGCCTTGCGGCGCACCATGTCCGAGTGCAAAGTACGTGGCATTGGGCTAACGCCCCCGCGTGCCTGTCAGCCGAGCAGCGACGTGCTCCCGACCGCTGGCCCGGGTTGCGGGGCCTGTTCGAGGGACCGCTGTACGGCAGCGCCCTTCTCCGCCGGTTTTCCCCGATCGGGCAGATTCCCCTGAAAACCGACGATCAAAGCGATCACGCCCGCCGCCATAATTCCCAGCGGCACGAGCCAGATATTTCGCCACTGGAGCTTGCCCTGGACGTTGTTGCGATCCATCACAAAGCCGACCAACTGCGTGGCGAGAAACAGGCCCACTCCCGTCGTCGCAGCGAAGATCAAGGCTTGCACCGAACCACCGATTTCCTTGGGCGCGTATTGGCCGGCGTAAACCTGGCCCGCGATCATGAACGTGACGTACGCGACTCCGTGGAACGCTTGGCAAACGACCACCGGCGCCGGACGCGGCATGAACACGTAGATCACGTAGAGTCCCAGCCACGAGGCGGCTCCGATGACCAAGCTCCACTTGTACTGATGTCCGGGCGAAATCTTGTCGAGCTGATCCAGCAACACACCCAGGGCAAACAAGGTGGCAATGGCCTGGGCCGCTTGCGCCATCCCCATCGCCCCGGAGACGTTCTTGCCGCTAATGCCAATGTCCTGCATGAAAGCCCCGGTGCCCATAAAGTAGAACTGCATCATCCCGGCGAGCACCATGGAGATGACGATAAACACCAGGAAGTCCCCATCTCGCAGTAGCGCCAGGGCCTCGAACATCGGCGCGCTCTCGCCGCCGCCAGCTGGTGGCGTGGCCGGCAGGAACAGACACACGACGCCCATCACCACGGACAGCAAGCCCCCCAGGACAAAGCCATCGGGCGCCCCGCCTTCGGTCTTGCTCACTTGTCGCCAGCCTGTCAGGAGATAGCCGATCAGAGCCCAGGCGATCGGGGCCATGATGAACACCTTCGCCGATGCGCCGGAGACTTCGTCGGGCGGGACGGCCTTGGCCAGTTGGGCAAACATCAGCGAGTTGACCAACGGCATGGTGGCGGCATAGCACATCGAGTACAGCAGCATCACCACGAACATTGGCGTGAACTTCTCCTGCTTGGCCGCGACGAACAACAGCACAGCGCCAGCCAGATGTGCCCCGGCCAGCAGCCACTCGGTGTTCAGCCATTTGTCGGCCACCTGTCCGGCCAACATTGGCGCCACGATGCAGGCCAAGGGGAGCGTGGCAAAGATCCAGCCGCATTGCTTGCCTGTCATTTTCAGTGGCCCAAGCAGCCGGGGTGCCAGCACGGGCATCCACGCTCCCCAGACCGCGTACTCCAGAAACATCATGGCGCTCAAGCTGATGTACAAAGACCAACTCACGGCAATCTCCTTGGTCAAGGCGGTGAAGAAACCGGTAAAATCGCGATTCCCTGGCGTTTCCGGACGGGGCCGACACACCCCATGCCACGAACCGTAAGCCTCGGCGTGGCGCATGTCAAGTAGCCGTCGCCACGCGAGTGTCGCCACGCGAGCCCGCCGCACCCAGCATTCCCGGCAACCCGCAATCCCAGGTTCCGGCAGCCGTTGGCAAGCTTACGCTCAAGGCCCGGTTCGGCAAGTTTCGAATCCCAATTTGCCTACCCCTGCCGCTGGGCTCAAGCGCGGAGGGGAAGGTGGGCGATAATATTTGGGACGGGACCCCTGACGCTACCCATTCCATCTTGACGCGAGCTGCGATGATCGTCACGATTCCCGCCCCATGGTTCGGGGCCACGTTCGTCGTCCTGTTGGCTGCATCCGTGGTCGCCGCTCAGGTCTTTACGGGAGTTCGTTATGAACAGACATTGGCTGCTATCGTCGCTGGCATTACTTTTCGTGGTCCCGAACTTCGGCCGGGCTCAGGACCACACGGGCCCAGGGGCTCTCCTGGGAGGCGTGGCGGGCGCATTGGCTGGGGCGGCCATCGGCAAGAATAACCATAGTACGGCGGCCGGCGCACTGATCGGCGGGGCGGCGGGTGTGGTGACGGGCGCGGCGGTCGGCAGCGTCATGGATGAAAAGGAACGGGCCCGCGCCTACCAGTATCAGCAACAGCA
>JAPLNJ010000557.1 GCA_026692885.1 Planctomycetota bacterium
TGCAGGTGAAACAGCACATACGCGCCGAGATGCCGCACGACTTGGGCACTGCACGGCATAAAGATGTCGCGGTAGACGGCCGGATCGCACAAGCCCATCACGTCGTCCTGGATGGCAATTGTCGGGCCGGGAGCCCAGTAGCCGAAAATGTGCCCGTAACCGCCCAGCTTGGCAGGCACGATAGCAAAGTGTTGGTCCAACGCCTGGAGCAGCAACTGACTGATTCGGAGGGCCGCCTGGGCGATCAATTCCGGAGCATCGTACAGGTCGCAGAGGAACGGCGTGAGACCTCGCAGGGCAGCCAGCACGTCGGATGGCCCACGCAGGATGGTGGGACTGAGCCAGCAATCCGCCGGCAAGTTGGCCAGCAGTTGCTCCGTCTGCTGACGCAGGCCCTCGAACCAAGACTCGCAGGCCGGCAGCGGCGCTGTGGCGAGGGCCTGCACGGAGTCCAGGCAGGGTTCCGGCGCCAGCGACCCGGACGAGAATCGCACCGGACAACCGCACCAGGCTTCCAGCCACGGAATGGCCCGCCATGGCGCCGCATAGGGCATCCAGTCATCGCACTCCACCGGCCGCCTTGCGAAGGCAAACTCGTAGTCTGTCATCACGTTAGCCGGACACACGTCGGCCGGCACGACATGCTCGTGAGGAAAAGCCTGCCGGAGGTATTGCACCGGCAACCAAGACCTAGGCTGCAACAAGCCGACCGGCGGCCGGCCGCCGGATTCCTTGGCCCAGAAGACTCGCCGAAACCGGTCGATGCTCTCCCTCAATTGCGATTCGGTTTTCATAACACTGTGCCTTTCGCTCTGCCAGCCGCCGGGAATTGGGAATCTCGAACAGCCCGTACGCGATGCCGAACAGGGACATCACCTGCCGCTCGACCAAGCCGTGGACTGCATCCTGCAAGCAGCCCGCGGCTTGCACTACGCCCACGAGGTTTTGGCAGCCTGACAGCTACGACCACATCGTCCGAAAGCTCGAAGAACTGTTCCATTTCCGACAGTACATCAACGACAACCCAGGTAAGGCTGGAATTGACTTGCCTCAGGAAGCGACAATAGTTCCAAGTTCACAGCGGTGTTGCAAATTGGCGTAGCTGAATTCGTAAGAATTCAGGTGTTTTCGTCAAACCCCTGAACTCTCACGAGTTCAGCTACCTTCCGAACTTGGAACTGCTATCACAAGCCTTGGTGCACGCCGTCGTCGATCTCGTGCTCCCCCACTCTGACCAGCCCCGTGTAACACTGGCAAAACGTTCCGACGATGCGAATTGAATGAAGCTGGACGATCGTTGCAGACGATAATCGCAACGGTGCTCCGTGCGCGCAGGGGCGACTCTGTTGAATGGACGGCCTCGGAGGGCCGTCCTACCGGCGCTCCGTGTACGCAGGGGTGACTGTACCAACTGCCACCGCTCCCATACGTCAGGATGGAGCCGCGAACGGTTGCGATCTTTTTGCGTGATGGCGTGCTGAAGTGGCCCAGATGTGACCTTTTATCGAGAAATCTGTTTCGCTACTTGGACACTGCCAGGGTGTTCGTGGGTCCCGTGCAACTGTAACAGGAAAGGGAATTCGCATGCGACTGAGACCTCACCGCAAGCTCACCGCGTTGGTGTTGATTGGTTCCATGGCTTTACTGCCGGCCCAGCAAGTCTTGGCCGCCACTCCCGTCGGATCCGGCAATCCCGACCGGGCGGTCGCGGCGCCGCCGGTGCGCGATGTGTCTCTGCAGGCGGGCGGCGTCCTGCGTGGCCAAGTCGTCGACAGGCAGGGCCAGCCCTGCACGGGCATTCCGACAACGGTCATCAAGCTCGGAGCGACTGCCGAGAAGCCGGTCGAGACCCGGACGGATGGCCAGGGGCGGTTTCAGTTTGAGGGGCTATCGGCCGGCGTGTACCAGGTCGCCACGGCCGAGGGCGGAGCGATCTGCCGCCTGTGGGCTTCGAACGCGGCGCCGCCGTCGGCAGTCCCCGCGGCCTTGGTGGTGCAAGGCGAGGGTCCCGTACGCGGCAACCTCGGCGGCATCGGACTCCTGGGCTGGACGCTAATCGGCTTAGGCGTCGTGGCTGCGGTCGCCATTCCGTTGGCCGTGCAGAACAACAAGAACGACGGTAGCTAGAAGTCCTGCACCTAGCCATTCAGCGCGGCGGTGCTGCAGCCACGTCGATCAGGCTTTCCAGCCTGACGTGGAAGTGCCGTCCGCCTGAAAAGACGGAGGTAAGATACGCCCCGCGGCTCAAGCCCACGGATCGGTAGCTTGCCGAACGGTGGTAGCTGCTCAGGTGCGTAGAGGCCCATTCGCCTGCGGTCACGCTTCCCACCCTTTACGCGGCTCGGTAAGCAGGTAGCGGTTCGCGTCAGGCTCGTTCGTAACTCTTCCGGCGGCGGCATCCCAAAGCAGTTTTACGGGCCTGCCGTTCTCCTTCTGGTTGGCCCCGAAACGGACCCCAAGGTTTCCCAGTTGTACAACTTCGGCGAGGATCGCGGAATGTTCGAAATGGGAACCGGCTGGCGGACCTCCCCGGCTGGCGGCTAGCCATTCTTCCAGATGGCCCGGAGAACGCGGGATCGTTTTCGGGGTGGCCTTGAATTCCTGCATGCGGGCCGTCGGCAGGATTCGTGGGGCGCCGCCGTAGCAGCTACAGATCATACTCGCCTTGTCGCCGACGAAAAGACAGCCCTCGTTGTCGCCCATCCGGTAGAAATGTTCCAACTCTGGCGGACGTGGCGACATCATGCCGCCGTCGTACCAGGTGAGTCTTACAGGGCCGAGGTCGCCCCGCGCAGGAAAGTCGTAATAGATGATCGACGACCGCGGGCCGGTCTCGTCAGTACATCCATTGGAGTACGCCTCAACACTGGTGGGCAGTCCTAACTTCAACGCTCGCCAAGGACTGTTCAGGACGTGACAGCCCATGTCGCCCAGAGAACACGAGCCGAAGTCCCACCAGCCCCGCCACACAAACGGCAGATACGCTGGGTGATAGGGACGCTGCGCAGCCGGACCCAACCACAGGTCCCAATCGAGTTCCGCCGGAACCGGCGGCGTGTCCGAGGGGCGGTGGATTCCCTGCGGCCAGACGGGCTTATTCGTCCAGCAATGGACTTGGCTTACGGTACCCAGTGCGCCGGCCCCAATCCATTCCTGCATGAGCCGGACGCCTTCATCGGCATTACCCTGATTGCCCATTTGAGTGGCCACTTTCGACTCGCGGGCCACCTTGGCAAGCACCCTCGCTTCGCCGATCGTGCGGGTCAGCGGCTTTTCGCAATAGACGTGCTTGCCGCTCTTGATCGCCCACATCGAGGCGACAAAGTGCAGATGGTCCGGTGTGGCGACAACCACGGCATCAATGTCCTGCTGCGTTTCGATCATACGCCGGAAATCACGGTGCCGTTTCGCAGCTGGCCATTGCTTTGCAGCGGTTGTCAGATGGCGGTCATCAGGATCGCACACGGCGACGATGTTTTGGCTGCCGAGCGAGGTCAGTAATCCCATCCCGCGGCCTCCAACGCCAATCCCGGCGATGTTCATTTTTCCCGATGGCGGCTGTTCACCGGGACCGCCCAGCACGTGCCGCGGCACAATCACGAAGGTAGAAACGGCCGTCGCGGTGGTGAGGAACCGGCGGCGCGTCACTTTGTCGGTAGGATCCTGGAGTGTCGTGCTCATGCTCTAAACCTCGATTTGGGTGGGCCTGTCAAGCAGCAGACGCGACCGGACAGTTTCAAGCCTGCCAGGACGATGCAATGCAGATTGCACGTATGGATGCAATACCGACAAGGCGTGACTCACTACTTCACTTCTTTCGTTCCTTGACGGCTCGGGCAAAGCCCACGTCGATGTACTGGCCACCGGTCGTCTGCTTGCAGTGGACGGCAATCACGTTCTTGCCGGGGCGGAAGGCCGCGCGCCCAGCGGGATTCAAAGGCAGCAGCTCGTACTCGGAGGTGAATCCGCCCGCAGAGGCCGCCAACACACCGTTGATGTAGATCTCAACATCCTCGTCGTGATGACACTTCACGGACACGTCGTCCCACTTGGTCTCCGGCAGCGTGAACTCGCGGCGGAGCCAGATATTCCCGGTGTTCCATTCGGTGCGCACGATCGCGCCGGGCGTGCCGTGCGTGCCGAAACCGGCAGGGCCTGCCTGCCACTTACCATCGTCGAATTCAGGTTGGAACCAGCCGTCCGCCGGTTTCTTGGTCGTGTAACGCCAGACCACGGCCTCGTCATCCGCCGTGGGCAGCACGGTCACCAGCACCGGAGGCTTGGGCAGCGGGGCAAAACCGGCGGCTTTGGTCCGGTCGCGACGGGCGTACTTGGCCCACACGGCCTTGTCGTACAGCATCTGCAGGAACACACCGCCCACCACCGGTCGCGCGGTGAAGCCGACTTTCTTGGCGGTCTTGGTCTGATACCAGTCGGTCATGGGCGAGCGGTCGGGCGTTTCGTTCAGGAACAGAAACACCGGATCCACCAGGGCCTCGAAGTCGGCCCGTTCCTGGGTCAGCGTGGCCGTCCACAGAATCCAGTCGAGCTTCGTATAAGTCTGGCGATTGTCCAAGGGCAGGCCGTAGCGGTTCTGAATCTTCCGATAGTAGTCCAGCTCCTGGCGGGCCACGGCGGCGGGGAACAGGTTCAAGCCCAGGATGCGATCCCAGACCAGGTTGTACTTCTGGCTCCACGTGTCCGGCTTGTCGAAGGCCAGCCGGAAGTGATCGCCGTCGGCGGCCTCCTGCACCCACCGCGCGGCGAACTCCTTCGCCAGTCGACCGTACTCGGCAGCCTTGGCCTGATCGCCGCGCAGCGCGCAGAGCTTGGCAAACGCACCCAGGCCGCAGATGGCCTTGGCGCTCAGGTTCACGTTGTGGGCCAAGTGCCCGGCGAAGTCGTCTGTGCACAACTGGTTCTCCGGGTCGAAGCCCTTGGCCTTCAGGTACTCGGCCCATTTTTCCAGCTGCGGCCAGTACTGTCCGGCGAAATCCGCGTGGCCTTCCAGCTGCGCAATCGCACCCATCAATACCAGCAGGTTGCCGCTCTCCTCGACCGGCATCTGGTTCTCCTCCGTGCGCTCGCCGCCGCCGTAGCGCTGGCCGTTGGCATGTGGGTACTGGCCCAGGTCGTGCGGAGCGAACGGGAACTTCCAACGTTCCGACGCGGCGTAGTTCATGAACGGCACCAGGAACGACTTGGCCAGCGACGGGCCGAGCAGCAGGAATTGCGGGGCCATCGGGTAGAACACGTCGGACGTGGCGATGCAGCCGTTGGAATGGTTTTCCTTGCAGAACGAGAGCGGCTGGCCGTTCTCGTCGGCCACAAACTTGCCCGCGGCGAAACACTGCCGGTAAGCCAGCGCGGCCAGCTTCGCGTACTTCTCGCCGCCTGCTTTGGTCAGATCGGTCATCAGCTCGGCGTCGAACGCTGCGCACCGCTGTTGCAGCGCAGCGTAGTCGCCGGCCGCGGCCTGCAGCAAATCGGCGGCTTCCCAGCCATTGCGTCGCCAGTACGGCCGCAGGTTCTGCCGCATGTATTGGATCGAGTACAGGTCGTCGTAGGCGAGCATCAGCCAGCGCGAGACGGGCGCGGCACTCACCTGCGCCGCATCCAGCACCAGCGCCGCTACCGGCGCATCACTGGCCGCCAACGGCATGGCCATCTTTGTTACGGGAAACTCGCCGTTCGCCGCAAAGGCGTCACGCGCAGTGGCCGCGGGAAGAATCAGCGACCGGTTCCCGGCGCCCTGGGGCGCGGCCAGGTACAGGTATCCCCAATCAATCCGGATATCATCGCCTCGCTTGGCGAGGATCGGTTGATCCTGCGAGCCGAACTTCAGCACTTCCAGCTTGTCGCTGCTCTCCTTGGACCACACGACCTGCTGCCTCGGCTCGTTGACCGTGATTTCGGCGGAGGCATCCAAGTAGAACGCGACGTCGTGCGACTTGCCATCGACGGCGCGGACGTCATAGGTCACGTAGGTGACCGGCCGCGCCAGGATGTCCAGGTCTTCCGGCAGCGCCGCTGTCGTGAAGGTCAGGGTCAGCGCCACACCCGCACCCTCGAACGTATAGATCGTCCGCGTGGGCCAGACGGTCAGACTCGTCTGCTGCAACGCCGGAGCCGATCCCGGACCGGCACCCATGACACGGTGCGTCTTGCCGTCGATGCGGACCAGACTGGTCAACCGGTGCGGCTTGCCCGTCCAGTGCACCGTGTCCTCGTCGGTCAGTTTGTTCGCCGGGGACCAGATGCTGAAGTACGGATCGCAGGCCACCAGCGGCGTGGCGGGCGGCACCAGCTGGCTGCCCTCGGCCCGCCGCGGCTCGACCGGCAGGTAGACGGACTGATTGGCTTCCGTCAGACGTGCCTGGTCCGCCTTGACCAGCGCCCGATCGTAGGTCAGCAGGCCGTTGACTTCGATTTCGACGTCGGTCGTCTGCGTGTACACCGCGGCGCACAGCCCTTCGTCGCCCGTCAGCAGGTGCAGCTTCTTGATGAGGCTGACGTAGGCGTCGGTCAGCTCTTCGCGCGTCTTGAAACTGCGGTAGCCCCAGTTCGCTTCGTCCTGCCACGTGTGACCTGGCAGAGGCAGGCCGAGCCCGCCGAATTCACCCAGCACCCCGGCCCGCTCGGCTTCGAGTTTCGGGGCGCCGGGACCGGGATAGTTATGCACGTCGATCACATCGCCAACTTTGCGGTCCGACCAGCCCGAAGCGTTATTGACCAGCCGCGTGGGGTCCCACTGCTTGATCAGGTCCACATAGCGCGGCGTTTCATGCTGGCCCCAGCCTTCGTTGAACGGCACCCACATCACGATCGACGGATGGTTATAGAATCCGTGGACCAACCGTTTCAATTCGAGTTCGTATTGCGTGCTGGCTTCGTCCGATCGCCGCTGGTCGTCCTTGCCGCCGAAGTTGCCGCTGGGCATGTCCTGCCAGACCAGCAGGCCCAGCTTGTCACACCAGTAGTACCAGCGGTCCGGCTCGACCTTGACATGCTTGCGGGCCATGTTGAAGCCGAGCTTGCGGGTCATCTGGATGTCGTACCGCAGGGCCTCGTCCGTCGGTGCCGTGTACAGCCCGTCCGGCCAGAAGCCCTGATCGAGCGGCCCGAATTGGAACAGCGGTTTGTTGTTCAGCATCAGGCGCTGGATGCCCTTCTCGTCTTTGCCTAAGGCGATCTTGCGCATGCCGAAGTAACTCTCGATCTGATCCTTTGACTGGCCGTTCTCCGACAGCGTGATCCGCAGGCCATACAGGAACGGCGAGTCAGGCGACCAAGGTTTGGCCTGAGGAACGGGAACCTTCAGCGTCAGACTCTGGCTGATCTGCGGCGAGTCCGCCGGTGCATCGGGTTTCGCTTCGACGCGACTCTCTTGGATGACTTGTTGACCATCCAGAACCTCGACCTTCAGTTCCCGCTTGCCGCCGGTAGTCGAATCGTGAATCGCCACGGTCACGGCCGATTCATCCAAGTTCGGTGTGATGCGGATCGAATCGACGTGGACTTTGTCGACCGGCTCCAGCCACGCCGTCTGCCAGATGCCGGTCGTGGGTGTGTACCAGATGCCGTTCGGGTTGCGGACCTGCTTGCCGCGGGCTTGGTGGCCCGCGTCGACCGGGTCCGACACGGCCACGACAAGCTCCTGCTCGCCCGTCGGCTTCAGCGCCGGCGTGATGTCGAAGCTAAAGGCGTCGTAGCCGCCGCAGTGCCGGCCCAATTCCCGGCCGTTGACCCGGACGGTCGTTTCCCAGTCCACGGCGCCGAAGTGCAGCAGGACGTTTTTGCCCTGCCAGGCCGCCGGCGTCTGGAACGTGCGGCGATACCACAGCCGGTTTTTCTCGCCGACCGGTTTCATCACGCCGGACAGGGCCGACTCGACCGCGAACGGCACCAGGATTTCGCCGTCCCACGCCGTTGGCTGCGGGGCGTCCTGCGGCACGATGGCGTAGGCCCACAGGCCGTTCAGGTTGAGCCAATCCGCGCGGACCAGCTGCGGCCGGGGGTAATCCGGCAGGGCCTTGTTCGGCTGGACGTCGGCCGCCCAGCGGGTCATCAGCCGTCCGGGGGCCGGTTGCCAAGCAGCGGCTGCGCCGCAGAGCGCGAGTTGGAGCAGGGTTGACAGACACAGTGCGTAGGAGCAGTTGCGTGGTTTCATCGCGGCAGGGACTCCAGAGCGTGTAACGGAACAGGTCAGAGCCAGGATTGTATCCGGCCGAGACGGAGTCTGCACCAGGTCTTCGCTAATTCTGCCGTCATTGCAAACTGTGTCAAACCGTCGCAAATCATCGCACACATACGCAGGTTTTGGTGGTAGAAGGGCTGAAAAGTGGTAAAGGTGGTAGAAGAAAATAGTAACATGTGTTCACTATACTCCACGTGCCGTTCGTCGCTGTCCAAACCTCCCACCAATCAAATCCTTCCCAGCGGCTTCAAGGTTCCTTCTCTGCGCCGCGGCGTGGCTTCGGCAGGCGTACACCAAGCTTCGTACCTGTAGTGACTTGATCGCCTGGCGTGGGATACGAAGACCGTCGGCCGTGAGATGCCGAATCGTCACTCTGAACAGCCCCGTTGCTTACAACGCCACCCGTTCTGATGGCACTTGAAGCTGGTAGCCGGGACGAGGGTGACCAACAGGACAAACAGCAGCAGCTGCTCAAACAGGTTGGCGTGTGTAGCCACCATGCGTGCCTCCCGTGCAACGAGACGCATGAAACACCCGGGGAACATGTCCTCGGCAAGGCTCGCTACATGCCGGCCGCATGGCCGTCGATCCGGTGGTCGGCGACACCACACCACCGCCCGGTCTGCGGATCGATGCAAATCGAATGTGCGTCGCCTTGCTTACCGGGCTTGTCCGCAAAGGCGTGGCCCATTCGACGCAATTGGTCCAAGGCCGCCGCATATTCCGGGCGCGCCAGCCCCTCGAAGCCGCTACGGTCGGGAAACCACTGATGATGCAGTCGCGGGGCGTCGGTCATGGCACGCGAATTTCGTTGGAAGTCCACCAAACCGACAATCGTGCATAGGACCGTGTTAATGATGGTCCGTCCGCCGGGGCTACCTGTCACCAGGATCAATCGGCCGTCCCGGAACACGAGCGTTGGCGTCTGGGAACTGAGCATCCGCTTGCCGGGAGCGATCAGGTTGGCCGGGGTACCGATCATGCCCTGCCGGTCCGTGCGGTTGGGCACGCGATTGAAATCGGTCATCTCGTTATTCAGGAGGAACCCAGCACCGCGCACGACGACCCGACAACCGAATGAATTCTCCAGGGTGTACGTATTGGCCACCGCCATTCCGTCGCGATCAAGCACCGAGAAATGTGTGGTCTCAGGTGACTCATCAGCCAGCGGAATGTCGGCCGCGAGCGACTCACTCGGTGTGTGCCGCTGCAAGTCGATCTGGCATGCCAACTGACGAGCGTATTCTTTAGTTGTCAGCTCCGGCGGAAGCTTCACAAAATCGCTGTCACCCAGCCATCGTGCCCGATCGTAGTACGCTCTGCGCATTGCCTCGATCATCAAATGCATGGTCCGAACTGACCACACGGCATCCTGGTTTCCCGGTGTTGAATCTGTTCGAGATTCGTTCAGCGAAAAGTTCTCCAAAATGTTCAGCATCTCCACTAGGCAGATCCCACCGCTGGAAGGTGGCGGTGGACCAAACACATCGTAGCCCCGGTACGTGCCGTGAATCGGTTCCCGCAGGTGGGCCCGGTAATCCGCCAGATCCTGTTTCGTTAGCAGCCCTTCACCAGCTCGCATTTCGGCCATGATTTGATCGGCGATCGCGCCGGTATAGAACGCCTGCGGACCTTCCGTCGCGATCCGTTCGAGGGTCTGGGCCAACTCTGGCTGGACCAAACGATCCCCGTTCCGCCACTCCTTGCCCACCGGCGGCGTAAAGACCCGCTGCAGTTCCAAGAATTCCTGCGATTTGTGCAGGGCGCCGTTCAAGGACGAGGCCAGCGGCGCATTGACCGTGATCCCCTCCCGCGCCAATCGGACGGCGGGCAGCACGAGGTCGGACCACGGCTGCCTCCCATAGGTCTGATGCGCCAACGCCAAACCTGCGACCGTGCCGGGTATACCACACACGAGATGGCCATCGGAGCGAGCGTACTGCTCCAGCATCCGGACTTGGGCCGCCGCCGGGGCCGTCTCCCGGTACTCGACACACACGGGACGTTGTCCCGCGGCAGGATGGATCATCATGAAACCGCCACCACCGATATTCCCTGCTGCCGGCCATGTGACCGCCAGGGCAAACGCGGTCGCTACAGCCGCGTCCACGGCATTACCGCCGCTCCTTAGCACTGCCAGTCCAACTTCGCTGGCCGGGTTCGATACCGATACAACAATCTCCTGGGCAGCATTTGAGCGCCCGTCCGACAACGGGGCCTCGCTGTCAGTGAGCGGTGCCGCGGCCAATAGGCAGAACGATAGAAACGCTGCGGTACATGCAAGGCTGGCCACGGTTGTCACTCCATCAAACAGGTAAGCCCTTGTATAGCAAGCGGCGAAATGGACTTCAACACGACAAACTGAAGTTTCTGACCGGAGCTCCTCCCGGCTGGGTCGCCGGAGCAGAAGGCAGGCAGAAATAAGTTGGCAAACACGGCTATCCGTGTGTCTCCGACGCAGCGATTTGCGAAGTCTCCGCGGAGGCTTTCAACGGACGGATTGTATCTGGCAGGTGCATGCCTGACCAACTGCGTCGTGGCGCTCGAGTGAAGGAACTGGTGCGTGCGTTTGACGCGGCCGGTAAGCTCATCGCCGCCATCTGCCACGGTGGCTGGATCCCAATCTCGGCCGGTGTCTACGGCGGAGTGCACGTCACCGGCTTCTTGGGAATCAAAGACGATCTGGTCAACGCCGGGGCAGTCTGGGAGGATGCTCCGGTAGTCATCGACCGCCACATCCGGCGTGGGCATAGTCAGCAAGGGGAAGTGACGGGACAACGCACGCTGGAGACTGTAGTTTGCTGAACTGTAGTTTCGGCTGAACCGCTTGACCCGCAGTCCCCTCGGGCATAAGCTCACACGCGAGGCGGAAAATCGGACGCCGATCCCCGAAGTCACGAGAGTGGCAAGTTACTCACGGTCACGCCCAGGAGGCCTGCCATGAACCCAAGGCTGAACCACCTATTTTCCCGACGTAGCGTTCGTGCGTATCGGCAGCAGGATGTGGCGGATGACTTGGTGCGAGACCTCCTGCAGGCGGCGATGGCAGCGCCATCGGCGGTCGCCAAAGACCCGTGGGCGTTCATCGTAGTCCGCAATCGCGAGATGCTCTCGAAGATTGCCGAGGGGTTACCGAATGGTACGATGCTCCGCAGCGCGGCGCTGGGAATCGTCGTCTGTGGTGACCTCCAACGAACACACGACCGGCAGCTGTCGTATCTATTGCAGGATTGTTCCGCGGCCGTCGAAAACCTGCTCTTGGCCGCGAACACGTTGGGGTTGGGCGCTTGCTGGCTGGGAGTACATCCGCGAGAGGATCGGGTGAAGCACATCCGCACGCTGCTGAAGATTCCCGAACCGGTGATTCCCGTCGCAATGATCGCCGTCGGTTGGCCAGCGGAGTCACCGGAACCGCGCACTCGCTACCGCGAGGACGCCGTCCACCGCGAAACTTGGTAGCGATTGGCTCGGGTGACACTCTTGGCTGGTAGCCGACGACACAACTCTCGGCGCTGGCCGCGACGTCAGGGGGCCACTATGTCACGTCGTTGACGTAACGGACGACCTCATGCGGATACCCCCGCGGAATGGCCGGATCAAGTTGGAGCGAGCAAGTGAAAGTGCCCATCGGGTTGGTTGACGTAGGGACCGTGGATGTGCGCTGTGTGGCCGCGTACGAGGAGCCGCCGCCTGGCTGGGCTCCGTGGATGCAGAGACGCGGCGCGGTGCTGTTGGGCAAACTGATCGAGTAATTGCGCGAAGCGATGGCGGAGCGACAGCCAGTCTTGGCAGCCATCCGGACAGGGCGCCGCGGGCCGTTCGAGTTCGAGCGAACGGTCTGGAAAGTCGCCGATTTGTTCGCTGGCGGGGATCCCGCCGGTCCATTCCGATGATGGGTGCGAACCGCTTGTCTCGGGAGGCGACGGAGAATTAGTCGCGGAGCGACCTCCTGAACGTAGCCGTGGGTTTCAACCCACGGCGGGTGTTTCTCCGAGCTGCTGTCGTCGCGTAGCGACGGCTGAACTGCCGAGGGCGCGAGGGGGTACCTTCAGCCGTCGCTACGCGACTTGTGCGGATTCTTACGATGGACCGCCGTGGGTTAAAACCCGCGGCTATGATCGGCAGCCGCGACGCGGCAAATACCAGAAATCAGGAAGGTGTTTCGACCGGCGCTGCTAGGACGAACTTACCCACGGGCAAAGGGAAGCGGCTTGCCGACGTAGTCCAGGCGGTTCGCCCGCTGTGCGTGGGCGAGCCGGTCCCGTCCAAGGCACAACCGCGCTGACCAAAGACGAACGCCGATTGGCGGCGGAAATCCGTGAGGGGGCCGAGAAGGACTTCCCGCCGAAAGTGGCTGAACCGCGTCCAGTTCCCTCAGGGATTCCAAAGCGGATTCACGATGTGCCGAAAAAAACAGCCTGACCCGCTACCAGATCGGCCAAATCGCCGACGTGCCGTCGACCGTCGTGCGTGCCATCGAATAGGGCGAGGATGTACCGGTGTCACAGTTGCACGCCGTCGCCGAGGCCCTGGGTCTGGCCCTTGAACTCGTCGAGCAAACATCATGAAAGCAACCGCCTGCTGAACGGGCCACGCGCAGAAGAACGTGGCCGCGAACCCTCAGAACCTGGGCACATTCTCAAGACTTCGTTCTAGCAGGACAACCTCACATGGCACCAAGAAACTCGAACACCGATTGCGGAAGAAGTGTCGCCGACCCAACGTTCCGCCAAATCAGGTTGCGCGTCTCGCCCAAGATCGGCACCCACTTTCCGCAGACGACGGCTACCGTAAGACGGGAGAGATGGTTGAGATAGTCCCTCGCGTCGATGAACCCCTCGAAACCGTTTCGCCGCACACGCTCGAAGTCGAAGTCAAAATCGGGAATCATATCCGAGAAGAACTCGAACCCCCGAAAAACTTCGTCGTCTAACCTCGACACTCTATAGAAGACGAATTGGTCCGGAAAGTAATGATGGAGCACGAGTGAAATCTTCGTCACATCATCCTTGTAGTAATCCCTCAGTACCGAGATCATTTCCTTGGGCGATTTGGGGAGAGATGAGGGTGGGTACTTGCAGGCGTTTTCCCGCCGGTTGTATAGCCGGAGAATCTGGGCGTTGAGATCCTCGTCGGCGGGATTCAGCTCATCCAAGTTGGACGCAGCCGAATCTGGGTCTTGACTCAGATCCTCGTTTACGGAATCCGCGTACATTTGCACGTGCCAAAGCATGTAGTTCAGCAGAATCTCTTTGTTCATCTGAGGCCTCCTCTCGCTGGGTGAGAATAGGTCATCTTGACTGAGCGACCGCAATCATCCTGCGGGCGTGAATGAGAACACATGCTGGGATCACGGGTTGGTCTCGGAGGACCACTTCAACCACACCTTCAACCCGTTAAATTGGTTGTATGCGATGAGGCCCTCGTGTTGCAGACGGTCGACGACGATGCCGGGGGCGATGTCGAGCGACTGGGCGAAGGACTGCACAGCGGCGAAAGTCGTCAGATGGCGGAGTTCAGCGGCCCGGCCGGTCGGGATGAGGAAGTCGGCAGCGAACCGATTGGCAGCTGTTTCATGCGGGTCGGTGCCGGAATCCACGTCGATGTACGCCTGCTTCTTGCTGTCGAGCAGCAGGTGGCCGGCTTCGTGAAAAAAACTGAACCAGAAACGATCGTTACTCTTGCCCCGCAAGTTCAGGCCGATCATGGCTTTGCGGGCCGTGATCCATTTTGCCGCACCACTCACCGGGGCTCCTTTGATTTCGGGGATCAACACCACGGCCACGCCTGCCGCGGCGCAGCGATCGATCATGGCCGGTACGAAATCCTTCGGCTCGCTGACGGTTAACCCGCGGGTCGCCTGCAGGGCGTCCACGAAACGCGATTTGCTGTACGGTTGGCAGCGGACTTCGAATGCGCCCGTCTGGCCGGCGAAGGCCCGCGACTTACGGAAAGCAAACTGGGGCGACTCCCAGCCTTCCTTCCAGGCTGCGAGGTTGGCCACGCCGAAGAAACGCAACACTTGCTCAAACAGGGCGGCCGGATCGCTGTGCGGGGCGAGCTTGCCGCGGCTGACCAACTCCTTGGTCGGAATTGTCTCCAGCCAGTACAGATCTTGCTCGATGCGCGGCTTCTCCGCCAGTCGGGCGAGCTGTTCGCGGTAGTTCGCCTCCAGATTGTTCCACATGTGCGCCGGTACGCCCGTGACGCGTTCCAGCCGAATCGCGGTGTCGGGCGTGATCGACGCCACGCCCTTGACCACCTGATTCACGTGCTTGGCAGACAGCCCCGTGCGCTGCGCGAGCTCCCGCTGGTCAAGGCCCAGGGCGTCGATGGTTTCCTGAAGTGTCCGCCCCGGCGGCACGGCGTAGTCCGGGGCGTAGGGGTAGGTTGTCGTCCGGTTTCCTTTTCCACGCGTCATCGCCTACTCCTTTGCGGCCGCTAGTGGTAGTCGACGATCTCGACGATCACCACGGCCGTCACTCGCGGCCAATCCAATCCGCCGTCCGCCTTCGTGGGCACCGGATCACTGGCCGGCTCGAAAATGAGCCGTTGCGGATGCACCAGCTCCACGGCCAACTGTCCTTTCCTGTCTTGCGCCAGTTCATGGCAGCGGGGACCCGGGAGGTGTCGCAAGTCCTCCAGGGGCGTAGCTGCCTGCAACTCCAGGAGCCGCTGCTGGAGACGCTCGGCACCACGAGGCCCCAGCTTGGCACGCATCTCTTTGTCCGAGTTGCACAGCTTCTGTATCTTCCGGGAAGCGAACCGTACTTCCATAATCGGCCTGGCGACTTTTTTAATTTACGGATTTGGTAAACAAAAGTCAATACGTGGAGAACGGCCGCGAAGGGATCGTCAAGTTCGTCCATCCGCCGCACGGCGCACGGGGTAAACGGATGGAGTCGCACCCGCCGCGCCTACCAAGATGGCCGCCCCTCCAATCGCAGGGCCTTCGAGCCGAAAGGTGTCAGGAACCGATTCAGCGTTTCGGTTGGTGATAGCTTTGCTTCAAGATCGACGGTTGCCGGGCTGTCATCCAGGGGTTTGCACGGGACGAAATCTGGGCGTCGCCTTCCTTTTGGACTACCCGGACCTGCACAGCGGCACCGTTTTCGGTTGTGGCGCGAGCGGGTCAGCCGGAAATCAACTCCAGCACCTTGCCAATCTCGCGAAGCGGGCGCTTGCGGGCTGCCAAGTCGTCTTCGAGTTCTTCCAGCCGATGCATCGTCGCACGGTCGTAGAACCGCTCGCCGCACAATTGGCAGACGAGAACCTCGATCGATACCAGCACGATGTCGTTGCCGACGGGGATGCGTTCCTGAACCGTGGACTTGGCGATGTGGTCACCGTGACACAACGTACACTTCATCGTTTTCGCTCCCTGGAATCGATCCACAACCGCGGGTCGGGCTCATAAACGGTAACCACGATAGCCAATCCCGCTGCTTCATCATAGGAGATGACGAAGTGCAACGGGCGGCCGGCCGACGTCCACCCCAGAAATAAGCTGCTTGGATACGGTTCGTCATCGGGGTAGTCGTCGATTTGCTCGGCAGTGGCAACGGCTTCAGTCACTTCCTGTTCGCGAATACGGCCCAAGGGCTCGGCACGCATTTCGTGACGAGCATGTTGGCTGAACAGAACGCGATCGAACTCGAACGCGGTCTGGACGTCATCGACTGATGGCATCGCGAAATCCTCGCCAGCTTCTCGCCTATCGCAGGAACCAGCGTCATCCGGCTGGTGTCCTCATTGGCGATGGGTCGTTCATGATTCTATCGCTGACGATCTCCCAAGACCACCCGATTGCTTTCCAGACCAAATCCAAGAATCCGCGTTCAGGACCGTAACTGATCCCGCTATCCATCATGGCGGGCGACGTTGCCCGCGTCCATCCCGGAAGCAAAAGGAGAAACGATCATGTTAAAACAAGTCGTTGGCGCGCTGCCAGTTGCGTTTGCAGCGGTCCTTGTCGCCCAAGCCGCAGCTGCGGAGGGTCGGATGTCGGACCGCTGCCCGGCCGTCGTGAGCCGCGCAGGCAGCGATTTTCCCCGCGTCTGGGGTTGCTTCCCGAAGCCGGGTTCGTATCCCGGCTGGACGTGGGTCGCCGCGCATCAAGGAATCGGCGGCGCTGACGCTACGATGGCCGTCGGGTCTGCAATTGGAGCGGGCGGCGGGACTGCTCCGTGTGCCCAGTTGGGCCTCAACCTATTCGTGTCCCCAGTGATGACTCGGATGCGCCGTCCGAGGCGGGGGCGTGCGCGGTTCCTTCGCCCATGCCCTCTCGAAGCCAGCGTTGTCGCGGGCGTAATGCGGCGATTATCGGCTGCTTTTCATCGAATGCCAAACGTCCACCGGAAGATGTCGCCGCGGCACTCGGACCTGAGGAGATCCCGCCGGCGCAACGTTCGGTGCCGGGTGTATTCCCGCTGTTCATCATGACCCGCGAAGTCCGGTGGCGACGCGCGACTTCGGGCTCTGAAGTTACGCATTTTCATGGTCCCCACCCGTCCCCGTTCCGGTGGATGCAGGTTTGGCGACTAGACGACGCCCACGCCGTGGCGCGTCCGTTCCGCCCTCGCCGCCCCACCGCCGCCGCTGGCGGCGGTGGGGCGGCGAGGGCGGAACGGGGGCGAGTTTTGTGGGGTTCCGCGTAGTTTTCAAACCTGTATCCACCGACGCGAGGTCGGTGGGGCAGTCGGCGGAACCAAAATACGCAACTTCAAAGACTTCGGGTTGTCCGACACGCTTTGCCCGCTGCCAAACACGTTCACTCTTCGTAGGGCGGAATTCATTCCGCCTGAGCGGACTGAAGTCGGCTCTACGACAAAACCACGGAGTTGTTTCTTGACAGGCACTTAGCACCAGCAAGGAGACGTTCCAATGTCCACTACCGTACTGAATGACACCGCGACCAGCATAGGTTCCCATGCCGAGCCGGATCAAGCTCAGCCCCCAAGGACAACGACGATACCGGACCACTCGTCCCCAACGGAGTCGGCACGTCAGCGTGCCATCAGCCTGTTTCGCTATCCGAAGAGGACGCGGTCATTGCCGCAGTGGCGGCCTACGACTGCAAGCTGTGGCTAAGAATGTCCCGTTGGCCAAAGGTCAACGAGATCCTGGAACATCGGGAACGTAGCCTTGCCTACAGCGTCGGAAAGAGGCTACGTGAGGGCGCCTTGCCCACGATTCGGCAAGCGCGGTGGGCACAAGCGATTTTGGCGAAAGCCATGCAACTGGGGTTTGACATAACCGCGACGGATTGATCGCATTGCGGTCAGCGTCGAGGTACTCGCGAATCACGGCCAAGAGTCGACTGAAGTGGGTCTCCGTGTGAGGTGCGCTCGTCCGGCCCCTGGCGCGGCGATGGGTGAGGCAATGAAGAAGCTCTGCGGGAAGTAGAGTAGACGCCGGGCTGCCGCTCGGATCAACATTGCTGCGGCAAGTGCCTTTCGCCGAAGCCGCTTGATGGAATTCGGCGACAACCAGGACCCAATGAGGCCCGCACGGATGGCAGAGCCGGAGCACGGATGAAGACCGCTCGGAAAGGGCATGCGTGCTCTGGCCCTGCCAACCGCGTTAATCACGAAAGCGATAACGCACGCTGCGGCAGCCTCATCCGGCAACGGCAGCGGCGAATCGGCAAAGGACCCGGCCAAGCCGCGTTACGCCGGCTTGCTTTGCGCCCGCTCGACCACGATCTGGCGCAGGGCCTTGTAATCCGTCTTCCCCGTGCCCAGGACCGGGATCGCCTCCACTCGCAGAACCTCGTCCAATCGCATCACACCGCGGAAGCCAGCCTCGGCGAGGATGGCGTTCGCTTGGCGTAGAGGAATGTCGGCGGTGCTGAAGAGCATGATCCAGCGACCGCTCGGCGTCTCGATCCCTTCCACCGCCACCTGCGGTCCGTTCTCCGTGGGCGGGTACAGCGTGTTGAACGGCTCTTCCAGCGCGGGCAAAGAAACCATTTCGCCGCCCACCTTGAGGAACCGTTTCAGCCGCCCGCGAAAATGAATGAATCGCTCGTCGTCCAGTTGGACCAGGTCGCCCGTCACGTACCAGCGTTTTCCAGCGACCTGGACGAAGGGGTCGGGGCCGTCGTACTTCAGATACCCGTGGAATATGCAAGGGCCGCGGACCAGCAGCAGGCCCGTGGTGTTGGCAGGCAGCGGTTGCCGTGACTCCGGGTGCACAACGCAGACTTCCACGCCATCGACCGGTTGACCAACGCTGCCCAGCTTGATGTGGCCGGGACGGTTCCCGGACACGACGGGCGAGCATTCGGTGATTCCGTAACCTTCCAGGATGGTCGCCTGCGGAGCCAATTGCTTGGTGCGGGCGAATAACGCCTCCGGGCATTTTTCCGCGCCAGTAATGATGATGCGGATCTGGCGGAGATCTTCGGGCGAGGCGACGCTGAGCATGTAACTCAGGAAAGTCGGCGTCGTCACCAGCAAGGTCGTCTGATAGGCAGCGGCAGACCGTACCAACCCTCGGGCATCGGTGGGATCAGGGTGATGCACGACGCGAAAGCCGGACAGGATCGGCGCCACGAGGGTGCCCATCAGGCCGAAACTGTGAAACGGTGGCAGGAAGCCCAACATCGCATCAGCCCGCGTCGCATTCAACACGGCCAAGCTGGCCCGTACATTGTGGATCAGGTTCCCGTGGCTCAGGGGCACGGCCTTCGGCGTGCTCTCGGAGCCTGAGGTGAACAGCACCACCGCAGGCTCGTCGACCCCCGGTCGCGGCAGGTCGTGGAGAAAACTACCGGGAAACAGGTAGGAGGCCAGCAGGGTGGCGGCCGCTTCGAACTTGCCCACCTGGGATCGCAAGTCTTCGAGAAAAGCGTACTCCGCCCCTGGGATCTCAATACCAAGCCGATCGATCAACTTGCGCGACGTCACCACATGCCGGATGTCGAGTTTCTCGACGGCGTGGGCCAGGTTGGCGGGACCGGTGGTCCAGTTCAGCAGCACCGGCAGCTTGCCCGCCAGCTGCAGGGAGAAGAAGACGAGGTCGGCGGCTGCCGAGGCCGGCAGTAGGACGCCGATCGCGTCGCCCTGCATCCGCGCGAATCGCTTGCCCATCAGCCGCGCTCCGACCAGCAGTCTGCGGTACGTCAGTACGCCGGAGATCCGATCCGCCACCGCCACGTCGCCAAGGTGCCTCAAGGCCCTCCGGACAAAGGCTTCGGGCAGCGTGTCGGCCAGAACTTCGAGCGGCTTGGTCGTGTTCGGCGGACGGTTCCAAGCGGGCGGCACGGGGGCAGCCCCGTCGCCCGTGCTCTTCAGGAGGCCCTCGGCCAACGCCCAGAGTTCACCGACCGTGTCGGCCACGCGATCAGCACGAAAGCCAAAACGATCCTCAATGCGCAGCGCGACGTCCATGCGGTCGAGGCTGTCCAGGCCGATCTGATCCAGCGGAGTGTCCAGCTGCTTGTCCGCGTCGCTCAGGGGTCGTCCCAGGTGCTCCTCAAGGAGTTCATTCACGGCGTGAATCGTGGCCGGCCGAATCGCCCCGAGATCGACCTGGCCAGTCTTGGTCAGATCGGGGAAATTGTACGTCCGGCGGCCCAAGAATCGGTGATAGGGCACATACACCGGGGGTTCCGGCCCGCCGCGATTGTACCAGTCTTCCAGGTACGGATTGAGCTGTTCGCGGCTCAGCCCGGGGAGATTGCGGCGGTCGATCACCTCAATCGTCATGGTCACCTCGCGCCGCGGCGCGAAGCACAGCAGGTTGGCGCACATCCAGCCGATGGCGCGCAACACGCAACGGCCCAGTCGGGGTTGTGTGCCGGTGCAGGCATAGCTGAACATACTGCCCCAGACTCCCTGAGTGCGAACGAGCACCAGGTTGGCCTGGGGGCAGCGTTGGATGATTTCCGCAGCGGCCCGAGCCGCCCCAACTTCCTCGCGCCCCCGCCGCCGCGTACGGCCGGACGGATAGATCAGGAAGTTCTCTCCCCGTTCCACGCCGGCCACGATCGTATCGATCATCGTCAACGTCTGCTCGCGGGCGCCGCGGCTCTGCTCGCTGAGGTCCGGGACCTCCAACGCATTCACCAGACGCATCAGCGGATAGAGCGCCGGCTGGCGATACATGCCCGAAAACACGACCGGCCGAATGCCTCCCTGGATTCGTAAGTGACTCAATACCAAAGGAGGGTCGATATAGCCGGGATGACTAGGCATCACGAAGGTCGGTCCACGCAGACCTTGGAGCTGTTCACCGCCTTGGACGCGGACGCGATACCGCAGACGGCAGAGCCAACCAGCCAGTCGCCAAAAGAGGGAATGCAGCAATGCGAGCATAGACTCTCCAACGCGACCTGGGGTCGCCACCAAGTAGCATGGCTCTCCAGAGCCCTGCGTATACGACTCCCCCGCGGCGAGTCGCTCCCGATGGGGTGCAACCGGTCGTCCTCGGAATGTAGCTGAATTCGCCAGAATTCAGGTCCTCGCCCTCGAAAAGCCCCTGAATTCTGGCGAATTCAGCTACGATTCTGGGCCCTTACTATGTCGTGCGAGGAAGACCGGTTGTGCCCCTCCCGATTCTGCCCGGCTCTGGAGAGCCAGGCATACGAAGTTGCTTAATTTCGTGTGGCATGAACTTAACGGTCAGGGCCGCCCAAATCAACCCCGTGCACGGCGTGGCTGAGCCGCGAAGTTTTCGACCTCGGCAGAGATTTATGAGCTAACGTACAGGGACGTCCGCAACGATCTGCCGAGGTTCGCCTGCGGTGGGCCGACGACGAATCAACATTTGACAGCGAAATTCGCCTGGGCGGCTAGCACCGACGCATCAACAAGTGTCGCAAGTACAGTAGTCGTCGCGCTCCGCCGTGACGACATGTCATCACGCGGAGCGTGATGACCACTTTGAAAACCCGACAGTTGTTGATGCGACGATCCTTAGCACCGAACAGGGCTTACGCCGCTCGTATACGGCGTGATCATTACATTCGGCACTAGAAGAGGCTTACCGTGCTAAAGACTACCCGCAGGGGGACGACGCGTTTTGGTTCCGGACGACGCAGGGCGACGGCGAGCGACGCAAGAGAACAAGTTCTGGATGGCAAGGTCAAACACCGGGTTCGACACACTACCGCTGACGAAGTGTGGGACGGGAGCAGGGATTCTCTGAGCGGTGATCTCGAAGGCGGTGATCTCGAAGGCGGCGCGGGCGAAGAGTTCTCGGACATGTTCGAGGAGGACTTGCCCCGGGAGCCAGAAGATACGTACACGCCACTGGCAGGCGATGCCACCACGGACCCTGTCCGGCTGTATCTGCTGCAAATGGGGCAGACCCCCTTGTTGAATCGGGCGGAAGAAATCGCTGCCGCGCAGGAGATTGACCGCACGCGGGCTCGTTATCGCCACAGTTTGTTGGCCACCGACTTCGTGCTGCAGGGAGCGTTGCAGATCCTGGAACAAGTCGGCTCCGGGCAATTGCGACTGGACCACACGATTGAGGTCGCCGTGACCAACCTGGCCGAGAAGCAGCGGACCTTGCGACGTCTGGGGCCGCATCTGAACACGCTCCGCCAGCTCTTGCTCCGTAACCACCGCGATTTTCGGACGGCAATTAGCCGAAGTCAGCCTCGAGCTGCCCGGCGAACTGCTTGGGCAGCGCTGGTGCGCCGGCGAAACCGGGCTGTGCGGCTAATCGAAGAGTTGAATCTGCGGACCAACCGGCTGCAACCCGTCTTCCAGAAACTCGTCGAAATCGACACTCTCATGGACCGGCTCCAGCGTCAACTGCACGAGACGCAGGCGGGCGACCGTGGCGAGCGCCCCGCGAGTGAGAGCTTGCGTCAGGAACTATGCGATCTGATGCGGATCACTCACGAGAGTCCGGCCACGCTCCGGCGGCGCATCCAGAAGACGGCCGAGTATCGTGAGCAGTACGACGCCGCAAAACAGCGTCTGTCCGCCGGAAACCTGAGATTGGTGGTGTCGATCGCCAAACGCTATCGGCACCGGGGGTTGAGTTTCCTGGACTTGATTCAGGAAGGCAACACCGGGCTGATGCGGGCCGTCGATAAGTTCGAACAGGCTCGCGGTTTCAAGTTCTCGACTTACGCCACGTGGTGGATCCGACAGGCGATTGCGCGCGCCATCGCCGACCACAGTCGCACCATTCGCGTGCCGGTCCACATCCTCGAAACCATGAACAAGCTTCGGAATGTAAAATACGCGTTGCTGCAGGAATTGGGGCGCGAGCCGACGACGGAAGAAACCTCGCAGCGCGCCGGCCTGTCGCTCCAGGACACCTCTTGCATCCTGAATGTGTCGCGGACGCCCTTGTCCTTGGACCAATCGATCAATAATCACGACGACAGCCATTTCGGCGAATTTGTCGAGGATCGTCACCAGGCCGATGCTCTGCAACGAGTGCACCACGAGACGCTGAAGGAGTGCCTCGAGGCATCGCTGCAAACACTCGACTATCGCGAGCGGGAGATCCTCCGGTTGCGATTCGGATTGGCGGATGGCAAAACCCACACGCTGGAGGAAGTCGGTCAGATCTTCTCGGTCACACGGGAACGCATCCGGCAGATTGAAGCCAAAGCCGTTCGCAAGCTCCAAGAACCCTGCCGCGGCCGATCCTTAGCCACCTTTCTCGACGGCCACAGCTGGCCTGTTGCGGTTCATGTCTAGGCCGTTTCTGGCCACACCTCGACAACCAACTGCCGATCTTGCCCACGCGGGTGGTGTCCGGTCGTTTAACCCGGAGCCAACGGAGACACCGCCATTCCGCGGTCGCCGTGGGTTCCGTTGTCGGACGGCACGCGGATTCTTGCCTCCGCTGCACGCGGTAGCTACAGTAGCAACTCCGTGGTGTGTTTCCGACCATCTGACAGGAGAACCAACGATGAGAATGGGGCAAGTCTGTGTGTGTTTGTCGGCAGGGCTGGTATGGGCGTTGCTTGCAAACGGAGCTACCGCCGCCGAAACCGAATCCGCCGCAAAAGATGGCGGACCAAGAAAGGGTGGGATGAGCGGCCTGTTGGATGTGGTGAGTAAACTGCCGGCGCCAAGTCTTTCCGGCCTTATTAAACCGGACAAGATGGGACTCCTGACCGACAATCAGTGCCGCATCCAGGACAATGAATCGCACTTGCTTTCGGACAACCAACCGGAAGTCAACCTGCTGTCAGGCAATCAAACGAATATCCTGTCAGGCATTCGCATCCTATCGGACTGGTCCGTGGAGGTACACATCACGGTCTACAACGGCGACAGCAAGGCCGCCAGCGTCAAGCCGAAAAACGCCAACCACCAAAGCAAGTCCCATCAACCGGGGAAGCAGAAATCCAAGAAGCAGGCCAAGGATCGCTAACCCGAGTTGGAACCCAATCGTGCGTTAGAGTTCCCAAGCCTGGGAAAACGGCTGGCCGGGTTGCAAGCGTGAGCGGGGCGGATAAGATACGGCTGGCCGGGGAGGAACCCGGCCCTGTGACGGAGTCTTCTGCTGTCGGGAAACCAACTCCATGAGTCGTTCCAAGATCTTACTCCAACTCGACTCCGATTCGCACGCCAGCGTGTTTGATGCCGTGGTGGCGGTGGACGCCGGTGTCGAGCACTTGCTGCAGTATGCGGGCGTCACGTCTGGGAACGTGCGTGACTTGGTGCACGGCGCCATATTTACCCGCGGCCCGCAAGACTTGCGGCACACGGCCATCTTTGTGGGCGGCTCGAACGTGGCTGCTGGCGAAGCCTTGTTGCAGCAGGTAACGGCCTGTTTTTTCGGGCCCATGCGGGTGTCGGTGCTGCTGGACGCCAGCGGCGCCAACACCACGGCCGCGGCGGCGGTGCTTTCCGCTGCGCGGCATCAGCCGCTGGCCGGGGCCGAGGCTTTGGTGCTGGCGGCGACCGGCCCTGTGGGCCAACGTGCGGTCCGACTGCTGGCTCGGGCCGGCAGTGCGGTGCGGGTCGCCTCCCGCAATTTGGCCCGTGCCGCGGCGGTCTGCCGCGACGTGACGGCGCGAGTGCCCGGTGCAAAGCTGACGCCGGTCGAGGCGGGGACTGTGGAAGCGGCGGCCGCCGCGTTGCCGGGCGTTCAGATCCTGATCGCGGCAGGTGCGGCCGGTATTGAGCTGCTGTCTGCACCGGCGTGGCAAGCGTGCACGAGTCTGCGGGTCGCGATCGATTTGAATGCCGTGCCCCCAGTGGGCCTCGCCGGCCTGCAGGTCACCGACAAAGCGGTCAACTACGGCGGCGTGGCCGGGTACGGTGCTATCGGTGTCGGCGGCCTGAAGATGAAGATCCATAAGGCCGCGATCGCCCGCTTGTTCGAGCGGAACGATTGGGTGCTGGACGCCGAGGAAGTCTACGCAATCGGACGTGAACTGACGGCGAACTTGGCGATCGTTTCGAACAAGACCGCGGCCGAAATGGGTTTGGAGATATAGGCGTCCATACCGGCCACCAGGCAGAGTTCCCGATCGCCTTTCAGAGCGTGTGCGGTCATGGCGATGATGGGGATGTGCGTTCCCTCCGGCTCCTGCCCGCGAATTGCGGCCGTAGCCTCGAAGCCGTCCATCTCGGGCATCTGCACATCCATCAGGATCAGGTCAAACCGCTCTCGCTGGTAGGCCTCAAAGGCCTCCCTGCCATTCTTAGCAACGACCACTTGGTGTCCATTCTTGTGGAGCAGGCCGAGAGCCAGCCGCTGATTCATGACGCTGTCTTCGGCCAGCAGGATGTGCATTGGCAGGTGCGGACCCGCAGGGGCGGGGACTGTCGCAGGCAGAGCCTCGACTGCGAGCCGCTCACTGGCCAGCTTGAAGCGGGCCGTGAAGTGGAACGTAGTACCTTCGCCGACTTGGCTCTGCAGGCCAATCTTGCCCTTCATCAACGAGACCAGCCGCTTGGAGATCGACAGGCCCAGGCCCGTGCCGCCGAATCGGCGAGTCGTGGTCGCATCCGCTTGCTCGAACGCTTCGAATATTTTCTCGTGCTTCTGCGGTGGAATGCCGATGCCCGTGTCCGTGACCGCAAACCGCAGCGCGACTTCCTGTCTTAGCCGTGCCTCGGTACGGATGTTGACACTGATCTGGCCCTGCTCCGTGAACTTGATCCCGTTGCTGACCAGATTCAACAGCACCTGCCGCAGCCGTTGCGGATCCCCGATCAGCCGATCCGGCGTGTCGGGGGCCACCTGCCACTGAAGTTCCAAATGCTTCTGGCTGGCGCGAAACCGCATGGACTTCAGACATTCGTCCAAGGTTTTGCGCAAGTCGAACTCGACCATTTCGAGCGTGAGCTTGCCTGCCTCAATTTTGGAGAAGTCGAGAATATCGTTCAGCAGCCCCAACAGCGAGTTGCCCGATTCACGCACCATTTCCAGATATTCACGCTGGGCCTCCGTCAGTTCCGAGTCCAGCACCAAGTCGGTCATGCCGATGATGGCATTCATGGGTGTGCGGATCTCGTGGCTCATGTTGGCCAGGAACGCTCCTTTTGACTGATTGGCTGCTTCCGCGGCCTCCTTGGCCTGGCGCTGGGCCATCTCCGCCTGCTTCCGGCCGGTGATGTCGCGCACGAACACGGCATACCCGACCGAGCCTTGCAGCGGAATCGGCTGGGTGGTCATCTCCGCGTCGAACTGCTCCCCGTTCTTGCGCATCATGCGTACTTCCAGACGGCGGCCCATCATGGAACCCATCTCGCCAGCCCCGGAGAACCGCAGCAGGTTTGCTCGCTGTCGTTCCCGCAACTCCGGCGGGACCAGGACCTCGGTCATGTCTTTGCCGATGACCTCGCGGCGCGGGTACTTGAAGACATCCTCGGCCGCGTGATTGAACTCGACGATCTGGCCATGCTCGTCGGCGAAGATGATGCAGTCCATCGCCGCCTAGAAAATGGCATTCTTGCGGGCCTCGCTTTCGCGGAGTTCGATTTCCGCGACTTTCTGATCCGTCACGTCCCAGAACAGTCCTTGGACGCCGACGACTTGCCCGGCGGCGTCCAAGATTGGCATTTTCATGACCTGGACGTGCATTTTGCCGCCACCGGGCCGGGGATGGACTTCCACATCCTCGAACTTCTCTCTGGTGGCCAGTACCCGCTCGTCGTCGTGGCGGTACTTCTCGGCCAAGTGCTTGGGGAACAGATCGAAATCGGTCTTACCGCGAATCTGTTCGAGCGGTTTGCCGACTAAATTGCAGAACGAGGGGCTGGCGTACATGAACCGGCCCTCCCGGTCCTTCCGAATCAAGTGCAGGGAGAGACTGTCGACTAGCGAACCGAACTGGACGTCGGCATTTCCCAGGGCCTGCTCGATCCGTTGTCGTCGAGTCGTCTCCGCCTTCAATTGTTCCAGCTTCCGGCTCAGCCTCTGTTCCACCCGCTGACGTTGGTCGATTTCCGTCTGGAGTTGTTCCGCCTTCTGTCCCAAGACCTGCTCGACCCGTTGACGCTGTGTAATTTCCGACTGGAGTTGCTCCTGTTTCTGGCCCAGGACGGTCGAACTGCGCAGCGTAGATTGATCCAGCTTCTGGTTCGTGGTGGCCAGTGTATCCCGCAAACGCTGCACGTGTCCGCTGATCCAGACTACGCCCCAAATCGCGGCCCAGGTCACAAGCCGATTGACTCCCAAAGAAACGAAGGACGCCGGGGAAGCCTGCATGAACAGCCCGACCACTGGACCGATCGTGGCGGCCAGCGAGCACAGCATGGCGGTGACCAGCGCCCTGCGGCGGCCAGGCCACCGCAGGGCCGCAACGACAGCCAACACATAGGCGGCGCCGCCCGCCAGCGCGACGCCGGGTAACAGATCAACCGCCACCGCTACACAAAGGAACAAAACGATCAGCAATACGGACTGCCTGGTTTCGGTCATGGGAATCCGCGTGCCCACCGCTAAGAAGACGGCGGATCAACTCGCCTTGCGTTTGATCAACGTGATCTCGTTCCCCGAATTGTTGAACGCCACGTCATCCATGAACGTGCGGATCAGCAACAACCCCCGGCCGCTGATCTTGCCGATGTTCTCCGGATCCGTGGGGTCGGGCAAGGACCGCGGGTCAAATCCAGGTCCCTCGTCACGTACGGTAACCTTGGCGAACTCGTGGGTAAAATTGACCGTGACGTACACCCGCCGGTCACAGTACGGCGGTTGCTGCCGGCGCTCGTCGCCCAGCTTTTGATAGCCGCCATCGGGATCATTGCGTAAATCGGAATTCAGTTCCAGATTGCCATGTTCGACGGCGTTAATGAATGTTTCATGCAGCGCCGTGCCGACCCGAATCAGATCGGCCTCGTCACATAGCCTCCAGCTCTTCAACTGTTCCTGCAAAAACCCCACCAGAGGCTCGTGGCGGCCTTGTTGCACGTCCAGCGTGAACTGCAGATGCGCTTCGGTGAGACAACCCAACGCCTTCTGGGTGTCGCGTTTGGTGCCCGTGACCGCCAACACATCCCGGATCGTGTTGGTCAAACTGCGTACCAGACTCTGCTTCGGCACATAGCTGGCGGCCCCGCTGTGCAGCGCCTTGACGGCGATCTCCTCGCTACCGTGCGCGGTCATCAAGATCACGGGCAAAGCCGCATAGTCCCGATTGATGCATTGGACCAACTCCAAGCCATCCATGACCGGCATGATCATGTCGGTCAACACGATGTCCGGACGGTTTCGCTCGATGACCTCCAGCGCTTCCTGCCCGTTCTCTGCGAAGCAAGCCGTCATGCCGTTTTTCTCCAGCAATCTGGCCGCCAACCGTCGATCGATTGCGTTATCATCGACAATGAGCACCGTTGCCACGCGATATCCCCCCCGCGCTGCGGACATGTTCGAGAAACAGAGACCGTGGTGCCGACCGGTATCAGGCGTCGGTCCAAGTGCACGCGACGACCGACCGACAGGCAGACACCGGTGACGCCGCACTACCAACCCACGCCCAACCCACGCCCAACCCACACTGTCGGCTTTGTCTGATGCCCGTCAGTCTACCATACGGCCCGGCAAGTTCGAATCCCCAAAACTCCAGAAACTTGGCATCCCAGCCGGACCCCGACCGATGCGGCCGCGCCGCCATCACAAAATAAAAATCAGGCCGGGCTTCGAGAATCCCCAGCCCGGCCTGACGGGCATCCGGATTAGCCTTTGGCGTATTCGGCGCTGAAGAACTCCTTGCTCGCCGCCGGGGTCGGCTTGATGGTTCGAGCACCTGCCTTCCAATTCGCCGGGCAGACCTCACCGTGGGCCTCCACGAACTGCAGCGCCTGGACCATACGCAGGGCCTCATCCACACTCCGGCCCAACGGCAGATCGTTCACCACTTGGTGCTTCACAACGCCGGCCTCGTCGATCAGGAACAGACCGCGGAGGCAAATCCCGCCCGGCAACAAGACGTCGTAAGCCTCGCCAATTTTCTTGTTCAAGTCGGCAATCAGCGGATACTTGATGTCACCCAGACCGCCTTGGGCCCGCGGCACGTTCCGCCAGGCCAAGTGCGTGAAGTGGCTGTCGATCGAGCAACCGAGGATTTGCACGCCCAGTTTGGCAAACTCGTCCGCTCGATCCGAGAACGCGATGATCTCGGTGGGACAGACGAAGGTGAAGTCCAAGGGATAGAAGAACAGCAGAACGTACTTGCCTTTGTAGTCCGCCAACCTGACTTCCTTGAACGAGCCGTCGGGCATGACGGCTTGGGCCTTAAAGTCCGGAGCCGGCTTCGTGACCAAAACACTCATGATGCTACCCTTTCCTGTTACCCTGGTTCTAAAACTGAAACAACGACCTGCCTACGGTTGTAGGGCCGCCGGCAAATCCCCCCCGCTATCCGGAGTGCTGCCGCTCAACTGCTGTACCGCCTGGACCAACTGCAGATCCTGCCGCGGGAACACCGTGCGCAGATCCAGCAACAGGCGATCTTTCTGAATCCGTCCGAAGACCGAAGGCGCTCCGATGCGGAGCGCGGCAGCCAAGCCGTCCACGCCACCGTGCGCGGATTCGAGCGCAATGCACCACGTGGGGAGTTCCTGTCCCGGCACCGACCCACCGCCCAAATAGGTATGCCCGGCCACGGCTTCGGCCGAGGCAATCGACGGACACGCGGCCAACTGCGGGGCCAGCCGTTCGGCCCGGTTCTGCAGATTGGCCAGCGGTGTGCTCAGCAACATAAGCACCGGCACCGATCGCTCCGCGACCTCCCGATCCTGATGCAATTGCAGGGTCGCCAGCAGGGCCGCCAAGGTCAGCTTGTCCACCCGCAGAGCTCGCATCAGCGGATGTGCGGTGATCTTCTGGAGCAGGGACCTGCGCCCCACGATCAAGCCACACTGGGGCCCGCCCAATAACTTGTCTCCGCTGAACAAGACCACGTCGGCCCCGGCCTTAATACTTGCCGTGGCCTGGGGCTCTCCGGTAATCCCGTAGACCGTAAAGTCTTCCAGGGCCCCGGAACCGATATCATCGATCACCGGCAGATTGCGTTGGCCGCCCAGTTCGACGAGTTCCGCGAGCGACGCCTGCTCCGTGAAACCCACAATCGAGTAATTACTGGAATGTACTCGCATCAGGGCGGCCGTCTCCGGTCGAATCGCCGCCCGATAATCGTCACTGCGGGTCTTGTTAGTCGTACCGACTTCGCGCAGCTTCGCACCGCTGAATTCCATCACGTCCGGCAGCCGATAACTGCCCCCAATCTCGACCAACTGACCGCGCGAGACGATCACCTCGCGTCCGGCAGCCAACGCCGCTAGCGTCAGCAGCGTGGCCCCGGCGTTATTATTGACGACTGCGGCCGCTTCCGCGCCCGTGATCTTTCGTAGCAATCTCTCGGCATCCCGCATACGTTCCGTACGTTGCCCAGTTTCCACGTCGACTTCCAGGCTGGCGTAGTTCCCGGCAATGTCCACCAACGCGTGAACCGCAGCGTCCGCCAACGGCGCCCGCCCGAGTCCGGTGTGCAGGATGATTCCCGTGGCATTGATCACCGGCCGCAAATTGGCCAAGGTTTCCGTCGTAATCCAATCGGCGATACGTTCCGCCAGTTCACTGGGAGCGGGCAGTTTGATGTCCGCAGTTGCGTTCTGCACCTCCTCGCGGAGATTCTCCAGGAAACTGCGGACCCCGGTCACCACGACGTTCCGACTGGCCCGGTCGATCAACTTACGTAGCGGCGGACTTTCCAACAACTCGTTGACGGAGGGGATGTTTCGTAGGACATTGGACATGGAAGTCACCCTTGCTGCCAGAACTGTGCGGCGTTCAGAATAGCAACATTGTAAGGAGGTTCGCGGCTTAGCCAACCCGGGTAGAGCCTAGAACTCGAACTATGCAAGATATCTTGACCCGTATCTGCGGCGGCGAAAACCTGCCCTTGACAGAAATGGCCCAGGTGGTCGACACGATCATGCAGGGGAAATGCCGCGACGAGGATATCGCTGCCCTGCTGCTGGCCCTACGCGAAAAAGGGGAAACGGTTGAGGAAATTGCCGGCGCGGCGCAGGCCATGCGACAGCACATGACGTCGATCCACACTTCGCGGCCGGGAGTCATCGACACCTGCGGTACGGGCGGCGATCGGTCCGGCACATTCAACATCAGCACCGCCGCCGCCCTGGTCACGGCCGCCGCTGGCGTACCGGTCGCCAAGCACGGCAACCGCAGCATCACCAGCAAGTCCGGGTCGGCGGACGTGCTGGCCGCCTTGGGCGTCAACATCGAAGCCACGGTGCCAACCGTGGAACGTTGCCTGGAGGAGGTCGGCATCTGCTTCTGCTTTGCGCCGCAGCTGCACCCCGCGATGAAACACATCGCCGCCGTGCGCAGACAACTCGGCGTGCCGACGATCTTCAATTTGCTGGGGCCGCTTTGCAATCCGGCCGGCTCGCCGTATCAGTTGCTCGGCGTAGGCCGCCCACATCTACGGCCACTCCTGTCCGCCGCCCTCGGACTGCTCGGCACCCAGCTCGGGGTGGTCGTTTGCGGCGCCGATGGTCTGGACGAGGTAACGCTCAGCGGTCCCACGCACGTCAGCCTGGTTACGCCGGAGGGTCGCCGGGATGTCTCGTGGACCCCAGCAGAATTCGGTCTGGCGTCTGCCACCCTGGACGACCTGCAAGTCGCTGACCCACAGGCCAGCGCAGCGATGATTCGGCGGATCCTGGACGGCGCGCCGGGGACGCCGCGGGCGATTGTCGTGCTGAATGCAGCTGCGGCGTTGTGGACCGCCGGCAGGAATCCTGATCTGGCAGTCTGTGCGCAGCTGGCTGCGGAGGCCATCGACAGCGGCGGCGCCAGGAAAGTGCTGGCGGACTTGGTCCGCCTCAGCCAGGCCTGAGCGGCTGTCCAGGAATAACCTCGCGAATCTCCGGTGGTGTTTACTACTCCGAAGCGGATGGTAGACTGACAGAACTTTCGCTCGCTTTCGTAGCCGTACCAGTGGCGTTGGGGCCGCGTATCGACTGATGCTTCCGCTTGCGACCGGCTGGGCAATTCGGAGATCATGCAAGCCATGAAAAGTCAAGTGCAAGAGTTGTTAAGAACGGCGCTCTCTCTACCCGACGCGGATCGCGCTGAAATTGCAGGCTCACTGATTCAAAGCCTGGACTCGCAGGCGGACGATGACGTTGAATCCGCGTGGTCGGCCGAGATCAAGCGGCGTCTGGAAGCCATCGACAGCGGGTCGGTCGCATTGATCTCCTGGGACGACGTAATGGGCGAGTTGCTTCGTGCCAGGGATGCCTAGACTACCGCTACAGTTCCATCCCGAAGCACGCCAAGAAGTAATCGAAGCCCACTGACAAGGCCCTCAGGGGCGGGGCAGGCGACTACGCCAGCACCTGCCCAAGAAACCGTTGCGTGCGCGGCATCTGCGGGTGATCGAGCACCTGCTGCGGCGGTCCGTGTTCGACAATCTTGCCGTCGGCCAACACAAACACGCGGTCCGCAGCGCGCCGGGCAAAGTGCATTTCGTGCGTGACCACGACGAGCGTCAAGCCGTCGCGTTTGAGATTTTCGATTGCGGCGAGCACTTCGACCTTCAGCTCGGGATCCAGGGCACTGGTGATCTCGTCGCACAGCAAGCCGCGCGGTTCCAGTGCCAGCGCGCGGGCGATCGCTACCCGTTGCTTCTGGCCCCCCGAAAGCTGCCGGGGGTAGGCGTCGGCCCAGGCCGCCAAGCCCACGCGATGCAACAGGGCCAGCGCTCGCTGCTGGGCTTCCGGCTTCGGCAGTTTCAGCACCTGTCGCGGCGCCTCCATGACATTCTGCAGCGCGGTCATGTGTGGGAACAATTGGAAGTCCTGAAAAATCATGCCGAACATCCGCCGCACCTGGGCCGCCGCGGCCCGGGGTGCAGCCGGCCGCAACGTGTGCGGGCCGACCAGGATTTCACCCGCGTCGAAAGGCTGCAGGCCGTTGATGCAACGCAAGATCGTGGACTTGCCGCCGCCGCTGGGGCCGACCAGCGCCACCGTCTCGCCCGGCTCGATCGTGAAACTGATCTGATCCAGTACGAGCCGCTCACCAAAATGCTTGGTGACGTCTCGCAGCACGACCTGATGGCTGGTGGACATGCTGGTGCTCTTGGAACGAAAACGGCCGGCCTAGGTCAGGCCGGCCGACGCATGGAGAGGCGGTGAAGAAATAGATGGGCTGTGCCCACCCCAGTTGCTTGTGCCTGGTGGGCACAGCCCACCCTACACCTTGTGCAAACATCGTGGCCAATTTGATTCTTCCACAGCCTCGGTGGGAGGACAACGCGTGGAACTAGACCTTAAGTTCCGTGTGCGCCAACCACAGGTCATGCAGGTTGCAGTACGACAGCACGAACACATGGTCGTACTTCTCGCCCGCCGCCAATTTGATCTCGTGCGTGGACAGCGGCTGATCCTTCCAGGTGAAGGTCTTGGCGCCCAACACCTTGCCGCATTCAGTGACTACCGTGTGCCGCACGATGTAGTGGCTTTCGCTCATGATGTGCTTGTTTTGCAGAGTCAGAGTCAAACCATCGGCCGACTTCTTGGCCTCTACCGTGGGGATGTGGCTCCCTTCCTTGCCCTTCCAAGCACCGGGATGCTCTTTGCTGTAGATGATATTCTCAGGCAGCTTGCCCAACACGCCTGCCGCGCATTCGACATCAGCCGCAAGGGTATCCCGGCCGGTCTCGGCGAACAGAGGAAGCAACAAGGCGCCCGCCGGACCGGCGGCCACTAACTTCAGAAACTCGCGACGCTCACTCATCATCTCATCTTCCTTTCTTAGCGTAGGAAACAGCGAACCTGACTGTCGTTGGGATTCTAGCATAGGGGCAAGCCCCCGCTGTTGGCAACTAGACCGCGCACGATGAACGGCACGCGAATGCCGTCCTCGTGCAATGCTCCCTGTTTTCCACGCAGGCCCCCGGTGCTGTGGATGTATTCCCCGCCGTGCTCGTCCACCGACAAGACAGGCGCGCAGCTTCACCGCCCCAAGAGATTCACGGCCCGCACCGTCCGGGTGCGTTCCTCGATCTCCCCGGGCAGCGAGCCTTTGAACCAGGCTTTGGCTCGGTAGGCGAACTCGTCCCCTCGCGGCAGGAAATCCAACGGCGGGTGATGCGCGGCCCACGGCTGGTGCGAGGGAACTGTCGTGTGCGGATGCTCGTGACAGCCGACGCACGATTTGACCTCCCCGGGCCGCGTGTAGATCCAGGTCAGTTGGTTGCCGACCACACGGCGATCACTGTCGAGCACCTGCAGATGCAGCAGACGATCCGCCGGGACCTCCAGGTAGAACGAACCGTCGGCAGTCAACGGCGCCATCCCCAACACCCGTGCCAACGTGCCTCCGTGATTCTTCCAGACCGGCTCCGGCGGATTCGTCTGGGTGCTGTGGCGACCGACTTGCGGTACGCCCTCGATCAGCCGCACCAACCGTCCGCGGACCGGCACGTCGCGTTCCTGGGTGGCGAACACCGTCGAACAGAAAAAGCGGCCGCTGTAGCCTCGACCAGGCTCCTCGACCATTTGCACCGGTGGCCGCACTCGGGCCCTGATCGGTCGCGCCTCGTAGTCGGCGGTGGCCGGATCGTTGTAGACCAACTCTCGCCGGCCGGTGGCGGGGTCGAACACGTAAATGCCCAAGTCGACTTGCTTCCGGTCCGGCGTTTTGTAAGTCACCGAGCAGAGCACCCGGCCGTCCGGCAAGGGAAACGGTGTGGTATAGGCGTAGTCCTTCAGATCCGGACAGAGCAAGGTCTCGGTGTCTCGCCGCGGTTCGATGCGTGTCAAGCCGCCTTGCGTCGAGACAATGATATTCCGCCCGTCGGACAGCGACTGGGGCTGAGTCATACGCAGCACACGATGGGTCAGCGGTGCTTCTTGGACATCGGCCGGATCCGGCGTGCCATGCTCCAGCTGGCGCCAGAACGCGCGCCGCTCCGGGCCGTACAGCACCACGTCCTTGGTCCCGTCCGGATGCACGGCGTGCAGGGTCAGTTCCGTCTTGTTCCGCGAATAGAACACCTCCAGGCGGCTGAACACCAGGCGGCCGTCGGGCAGTACCGCGGGTTCGTTGTCACGGCCGATATTCGTGGCAATCGGGCGAAGATTCCGGCCGTCCCTGTCCATGACACAGAGCGCCGTACAGGCGTACCCGTGATACTCGTCGCGGATGCCCACACGACTGGAGGCGAACGCGATCCGCCCGTCCGGTAACCAGACCGGACAGATGCTGTGGTACGGGCCCTCGGTCAGTTGCGTCAGCGCGGTGCCGTCCACTCCGATCGTATAGATCTGCCACCAAGGGTTGTCCTTGCCGCGGTGACAGAACACGACCTCGGTCCCCTCCCAGGAGACTTCTGGATCGGCCACGTAGCCTTCCGTGAACCGCGTCAGCGGCGTGACTGCGCCGTCCGGACGCGGCGGGCGGAGCACGTACAGATTGTCGCCGGGACGGTAGGTCGGGCCTTCGTCCGTAACGACGTACGTCTGCCGCCACCGATCCGCTTGTTCGACGGTTTGCGGCGTGTTCGGGACGTCGTTATCACCCTTGATGAAGACGATCGCTTCCAGCTCACCAAGGCCCGGGGATCCGCTGCTGGTTCCACTCGCGCCAAGGGCAGGGGCGGGCGAGGCTCCCGCCGATCCGTGGGGCAGCTGGGACAGCGTGGAGCGATACCCCGAATCGGGTCGGCCAGGCGTTCCTTCCCCGCCCCGTGCCCCTGCTCCCGTCTCAACTCGAATCCCGCGAGCTCGCAGGGCATCGTGAGCCACGTGTCGGATGCTGAAGAAATCGTGGCGGACCGTCGCCTCCTGCAAGGCCGCGATGGCGGCGGGATTGCCGAGATCCGCCAAGGCGTCCGCTGCCGCACGCCGGACTTCGAGCACCGATCCTTGATCGTTGAGGATGCCGACCAACAGGCCGGTATGGTCGTGCGCTCCGAGGATCCCCAGCGCGCGCAACAGGCTTTCGCGCCAACGGGGCGCGGGGTCGGTATACTCTTCGTTCTTGAAGACGCCGCTGTAGCCAAATTCCACTTCCGCTTTGGCATTCGCCAGCGTGTGGGCCAGCGGCGCGATCGCGCGGCGGTCGCCCAGAAAGGTCAGCGCCTTCGCCGCGTTCATCCGCACCCAGCCATCCTGGTACGACAGCAGCGCTGCCAGCCGGGGCAGGTCCGCCGACTCGGTGCACACGGCGGGCAACCAAGTCGCCACGCGGGCAGGCGGGAATATCGACCACGGGCGGTTGTCGCCCGGCGGAGGAACACGCCGCGGTTGCCCCAGTCGTTGGAACGCTTGTTCACAAGCTTCCTGACGCAGGCCCGACCGCTCCAGGAGATGCCGCGTAAGTAGGTGCCCGACTTCGGGCTGATAGAGCATGAACGTATCGTTGTCCCCCGGCAGATTCGCCATCACCAAAGGCGCAAGTTCCCGCAATTCCTGCAGGTCGGCGGGGGCATCCAGCGGTAACCGGCACAGGGCATAGGCGATCCAGTAAGGTGTCTCCAGCATGCGATCCTCGCTGGGAAAACCCATCTTGTCGTCCGCCGGCACGTCCGGCGGGTCCTTGCCGTCGAGCAGTTTGGCATACCGCAGATAGGCGGCCAGCAGCTGGGGCACGGCGCGCCGGTCCCCAAAATCTCCCAGCGCGTCGGCGGCGCAGCGGGCCCACATCGGGTTGTCCAGCAAGGTCACCAGGTACTGGAAGCCGGCCTCTTGCCGAAGCCGGCCCAACGCGCGAATCGCGGCTCGGACGAGTGGCCGAACTAACGGTGCGCTGGGCGGCCTGTCGCCGAGTACTTCGAGAATGGCCGGCGTGCTTCCGTGGCCGCCGAGCGCACCCAGCGCCCGCACACCCCGTTCCTGTCGCCAGACTTGCAACTGCTTAGCGTCCGAGCGTCCCAGGCCGCTCCCGTTGATTTCGACTTCAAAGAAGGTAGTGGGGTAGTGGGGGTTCTCCGAGCCGAAGCTGGTGATCCGCACGTACCGAGCCTTGCGGGCAACGAACTCGATCGTCAGCGTCGGCGGGGTCTTGCCCTTTTCCTTGCGCACCGTTTCGTAAGTCCGGTCGTCCAGACTGATCGCCAGTTCGTATTCGGTCAGGCAGTAGCCCGGGCCGTACTGGTGCACCGTGACCTGCTTGACGTCGATCGGCCGGCCCAGGTCGACCGTGCACCATTGGGGCGGATCGACATCCTTCGTTTGCCAGTATTCCGACCCGATTTGACCGTCCACCAACACGTCGGGCGGGCCCCTGTAGGTGGTCGAAGCCGTAACGGAGTATCCGCCGACGGGGCCGGCCCGTCCCAGCAGATCCAATACCTCCTGGGGCGGTCGATCCGCCGGCACCGCAGCCCACCACGCACGCCAAGCCCGGGCTTGGGCCGTGCGCCTCGGGGCGGAGGCATTTGCGTCGAACGGGAACTCCATGCCCGTCAGGTTGGTGAGCGAGACATGGGCCGCCTGACATACTAACCAGTCCGCGTCGTCTAGCTTCTGCAACAGCGGCGGGACCGCGAGGCGACTGCCGCACCAGGCCAGGGCCATCGTCGCTTGACGCCGCACTTCGACGGCCGGATCTTCCAGTCGTGCGAGCAGCGCAGGTTCAGCGGCGTACACCCGGAGAAACCCCAACGCCTCGGCCGCCCGGGCACGCACGGGCGAGGCGTCCGCCGCGAGCTTGTGCAGATGCTCGGCCACCTGCCGATCGTAGGGGCCAGGAGCCACGTCCGTAGCCCCTACGGGGGCTCCCAGCAGGCTGGCCAGGAGCGCGAAAGCCGTGAGTGCAGGGCGATTTAACATGGCGGTGTCTCAGGAAAACTTCGTAACGCCAGGGATGGCCAGCGGCACGATGGGCAACTTCATATCCCAAGCGAGGTTGTCCTGGACCAATTTCTCCTGCGAGTTCTTGGCCATTTCCCAGGTGATTTCCTGACCGGTATACGCCGCCATGCGGCCCATGAGCGCCGTCAACGTGCTGTTCGCCATCCATTCCCCGTGGTTGAGGGGCTGACCCGCGCGGATGGCTGCGAACAGTTCGTTGTGCTCGACCTGGTACATGTTCGACTTAGGACCCTCGTAACGCCACTTGGTCTCGCCTTCGATCACGGGAGCACTCCCGCCCTTGATGGTTCCCTTGCCTTTGGTACCCAACAGATAGTCGGAGTTGTCCGAGCAGCAGCCGCCTACCTGTCGCTGAGCCATCGTCGCGCGCGCACCATTCTCCCACTCGTAGAACACGCTGATGTGGTCGTAGATGTTCCCTTCGTGGTTGGGAATCATGCGCCCGCCGCAAGCCACCGCTTTGGCTGGCGGCTTGTCGTGCATGGCCCAGAGGATCTTGTCGATGCTATGGCAGGCCTGCTCGACCAGTCCGTCGCCGGACAACCAAGCAAAGTTGTACCAGTGGCGCATCTGCCATTCCAGGTCGCCGAGGCCGGCCCGGCGTTCGCTGGCCGACGGCATGGGCTTCACCGGACCGGTGAGATAGGTCGCGTGGATGGCATTGATCTCGCCGAGGGTGCCCCCCAGGACCAGTTTGTAGAACTCCCGCCGCCCGCTTTCGGATCGCCAACAGAACCCGGACGCCAACGCGAGGTTCTTTTCCTTGGCTAGCCGCGATGATTCCAGCACGGACCGTACGCCGGGTGCGTCGGTGGCCATCGGTTTTTCGCAAAAAACGTGTTTCCCGGCTTTGACCGCCGCGGCCAGGTGTTGCGGGCGAAACCCCGGCGGTGACGCGAGCAAGACCACGTCCACGCCGCTGTCGATCACTTTCTGGAAGGCATCCAGTCCCACGAAGCTCTGTTCGGGCGACACCTTGACTCTTCCGCCGATCTCCTTGTCCTTCCGCAGCGAGGCCAGACTTTGCTCCAGCGGTTGGGGGAAGGCATCGCCCACGGCGGTCAGGATGACCTGCGGATCGGCGTTCAGTGCCTGGAGGGCTGCGCCGCTGCCCCGGCCGCCGCAACCGATCAAGCCCACCTTGAGCGTGTTGTTCTCGGCCGCATGGACCATGCGGGCGGAACCCATCGCCGCGGCCAACGATCCGCCGATAACGGCAGCCGTGGAGCCTTTCAAAAACGATCGACGAGAAGATTGCAGGGTCCGTTCAGGCTTACGTTGTTCCGCCATGGTCAGCTCCTTTTAGGTCGCCGCAAGGAAGGTGAGGTGGGAAAGGCGGGAGCCTGTCCCAGGGAAGGTAAACACGGAAGGTAAACTCGGGGAGTGGTTGGGACGTCGCTCGACGAACGTGTGCCAGCCCACCGACTGGGCGCCATGATACTGTGTCCCGACTGCAACATACAAGCGAGGGACGCCCGCGAGTCAACAGTTTCTCGCCCGTCGCCGCAACCCAAGTAGGTGTTTCCGTAGGGTACATCAAGCGCCGCGCCGATGTACCTTGGGCACGGCCGAAAAATAACTTCGGCATTTGCCTCTCGACCCTTCACCCCAACCCTCACTCCGGAGTACCGGGGCGAGGGAGTTATTCTTCGGCGGAGCCTTGGGACCGCTCACCACCCGAGACCGTTCTGCCTCAGGGCGATCGGTATATCGGCGCTGCGATTGATGTACCCTACCGCTGACGCGAATCGACGTCAGGCTGGAAAACCTGACCTACAACTTCACCTGACTTTGGCCATAGCACGCAGAAAATCAGCGTCGAGAGTCGTCAGCTTGTCGCCGAAGATCTTGCGGAACGTCGCCAGCCGCTCTTCGGGAGTGTCGTAGAACATCGGCTTTCGCTCGGCCAACTGCTGCAGGTACTGGACGTATTCCTTCTTCTTCTGACTGATCAGGAAGTAGTTAAACGCCCATGCTTCGGCATACGCGTCCAACGCCTGATTGGTCGTCCGAAAGCGTCCGTCCTCGGAGACCAGGCTCTGCAGCGAGTCGCTCCCACGGTTTTTCTTATACTGCTGGAAGCAGCCGAGCCGGTATCTGTTCACGCCACCGATATTCAGCCAGCCTTGGCGACTCCTTAAGTCAGGCGTCTCGAAGTACACGGCCAAACCTTCACTGACCCACAGCGGGATGTCGGCGAACCGGGTGTGCATGCCGCAGTTGTAGGCGAGTTGGTGCGTGGCTTCGTGAATGACCGTGGCCACCATGCGTTCGGCTCCGGGATCCATCAAGATCTGATTGATTTGCGTCGAGGTGCCCAGTCGTCCGCCACCCGGCAGGCCGTGCGTTCCGGTCAGGTCGTACATCGTGACCCGATTCGACCGCAGGCTGTAGAAGGCGACGATGTTCGGCGTGGCCTCGCCGAGTTCCTTGTGGACGTGGTTGGCGTACGCTTCCTGGCGGTCGAAGACGACGGTCACCAGCGGGGCTTCCGGATCGTGCAGCGTCAGCCCCATGTGGGACCAGAAATTCTTGAAGGCCCAGTACAGCCTCTCGAACAGCGCCCCGCACCACTCCGCGTAAGCCCGCGACGTGTTGTAGCACACTAGGTAGTGGGCCGTGCTGTAGATTTGAAAACCCGCGGGCAGCTGGTCAAGCAGTCGCCGGTGAAGCTGGTCGCCTGAGAACAGCTTGAAGGGCGTGTCATCGGCGGAGCGTTTCAAGAGTTCCTCGGGCTGCACCGACCACAGGATGCCCTCGCGATCCAGCACCAGCAGGCCGCCGTCCACGGCTTCCGTGACAACCTGGCCCGTCACGTACACGGTCTTATCCTCCCGCCGAAAGGAGACGAGATCCGTGGCCGTTCCCAAGGACGGGAAGAGGCTCAATAAGACCAGCGCGGCAAGGATTGGATATCGCATGTGGTTGAGTATAAGCAATCGAGGTCGGTTTGTGGGGGCGGAGTCGCAGCCCAGGGATCGTCGTTTAACCCGGAGCCGACGGCGGGTACGGCAACCGCCAGTAGTTTCACTTTAGTAGCACGGATGGCAAGGCCGGGGCACGGATGCGCAAGACGGACGGCAATCGAAGATCATGATCCCACGGAGGCGGGTGATGGAATCGTCCACAGGAAACGTCCTGCTGCTTTGTTTGCGAGTTGCCAATCCGAGCCCCGGCTTTGCCATCTGTGCTATCCCAGGAC
>JAPLNJ010000558.1 GCA_026692885.1 Planctomycetota bacterium
ACCTGCTGCACCACCATCACGATCCGCAGTTTCGTCGAACGGTTGTCGCTGGCAAAGCTCAATTGAGCTGCAGCCGCGAACAGGAACAGCAGAAAATACGTGACACAGGCCGTGAGAATAGCGGCTTGGGCGATCCAGAAGTCGGCATCGTCGAAAGGCATCCGTCCCGCTTCATACGTCAGTGCGCTCCACGAGATGCACCAGACGATGGTGACGAACACTAAGCCGATCAACAAGCCCACCGACAACAGCACCTGGATGTGGCGGGCCCGCGTGATCGCCGCTACGCACAGCCCAAATACGGATAACAGCATGGAGGCCAGGAACGAGTAGAACAGCAAGAACGCGATGGTAAACACATCGACGCCGCGTAGCAGATAGGTGAACGCGATGCAGGGCGCCAAGGCCGAGTAATAGATCAGCATCTGCAGCAGGGCACTGCCCAACTTGCCCGTCACGATCTGCCGCGACGACAGCGTGGTGATCGATAGTAATTCGTACGTGCCGTCCTCGCGCTCGCAGGACAGCGAACGGTAGGCGGAAAACGGCACAATCAACAGCAGCGGGACAGTCAGCACGATGTGAAAACCGATCAGCATGAACGGGCCGCTGGGCGAGTAGTAAATGCCCGGCCCCACCAGCGCGACGCCGATCAGCGACCAGCCCCAACCACAGACCAGCAGCAGGATGAAGGTGATCAGGAACTGCTTGCTCTTCAGCGCCTGACGAGCTTCCTTGACCAGAATCGGATTCAGCTTCTCGCTGCTCCGTTCCAGCCCCTGGTCCACGCGGCTCCAGAAGCCGGGCGCCGCGTCGGCGAAGGGGGATGCGGGGTCGGAAGTGGTTAGAGACATGTCTGTTGGTTCTTGGTCCGTTGTCCGTTGTCAGTTGTCAGTTGTCCGTTGTCAGTTGTCCGTTGTCAGTTGTCAGTTGTCAGTTGTCAGTTGTCAGTTGTCAGTTGTCAGTTGTCAGTTGTCAGTTGGCGGGGGGCAGTTGGCAGTTGGCGGGCGTTCGACTCCTCGGCTCCTCGGCTCTCCGGCTCTCCGGCTCTCGCCTCTCCGGCTCTCACTGCACGGCTCCGCGGGTTACTTGCAGGAACACGTCCTCCAGGGACTTCTGGCGGCTGCCGAAGGCGGCGATGCGGAAGCCAACGAGGATGACTTCCTTCAGGAAATCCGCTTGTGATTCGCGGCCGCCGTCATGGATCAGGTGCACGAGTTCCCCATCGACGGAGACGTTCCGTACGTCGGTGCGCTGGCTGAGCCATTGGCACAGTGTCTCGCCACCGCCGAGCACGCGGAGCGTCACCTCGCTGTGTGTCGTGAGGGCCCTCTGCATGTCCGACACCGCGCCGGTGACCAACAGCCGGCCCTGCTCGATAATCCCCACCTGGTCGCACATCTCGGCCAGTTCCGTAAGGATATGCGAGCTGACCAGAACCGTCTTGCCGGCTGTGGCTAACTGCCGGATCATCTCCCGCAGTTCGATACGGGCACGGGGATCGAGGCCTGCCGCCGGTTCGTCCAATACCAATACGCTGGGATTGTGGATCATCGCGCGACCCAGACAGAGACGCTGCTTCATGCCCTTCGACAGCCCGCGAATCGGCTTCTGGGCCAGTTGGTCCAAGCCGGTGAAACTCATGGTGTGCCGCAACGCCTGGTGCCGCTCGCGGCCGACCAGGCCATAGGCCCGCGCGAAGAAATCTAGGTATTCGTAGCAGTCGACATTCGGGTACGTCCCGAAGTAATCCGGCATAAACCCCAGCCGCCGGCGCACACGATCCGGATCGTTGACGACCGAGAAGCCGTCCACCAGCGCGTCGCCGTAGGTGGGCAAATCGAGCGTCGCGAGAATGCGCATGCTGGTGGTCTTACCAGCGCCATTGGGACCGATGTAGCCGAACACCGTGCCCTGGGGGACTTCAAACGAGACGTCGTCCACTGCCCGCGTGCGACCGAAGTGCCGGTGCAGTCGGCGAAGCTCGATCATGGGATGTCCGCTGGTCGTGCCAACCATCATTTACCACCTGCCTGTAACGACGTGGTAACTGGCCTGCTCACGGGCCGCACGAGACCCCAAGGGCAGCTCAGGCGCGGTGCGGGTGATGGCCAGGTAGCTGCGCGGAGTCAACTCAGAGTACGCGGCCTGCTTCAGATTACGTTCCAGGATCCCCACGTCGAACTTCGCCGGCGGCAGTCCCTGGTCCACGTTGTTATAGTAGTATCGTCGTCCGAAGCCGCGGTTGTAGACCTGCGAGTCATAGCCGACGGGAAAGGCCGGGCGATCGGCGAGCCACGCGGACTTGAATTCGCGGGCGACCACATCCTTTTCCGTCGCTTGCGGCTGGAACACCTGCCCCGGTAGCACGTCGCTGGCCCAGTAGTACTTGCCGTGCGTGTCGCAGAGGACGACTTTCTCCAGCGTGGTATTCAGGCCGTTGGTCACCTGCGGCGGCGCGGACTGCCCCGCCATCTCGGCCACCTGCAAGCCAAGCCGACTCGGATGCGACTGGACCACCATGAACTGAGCTGTCGACCGCGAGGACAGATAGCCGGAGAGCAAACGCTGCTGGTCGTCCCACATCAGGCTGCGACGCTTCCCGTGGCGTTCCTCAGGAAACTGTTCGATGGGATAGCAGGCGACGTCGGCGGGAAAGGCGAGGCCCCGCGATGGGGCCAAACCGGCGTAGTAGGACTGTCGCGCCCAAGCGACGGCTTGTCCCCGCCGCTGATCGACGTCGGTGAAACTGCGCACCCGCACCCGCACTCCCAAGCCGTCGCTGATCAGGGCGTAGGCGAGCAGCGTCCCCGTCACCAGCGCCGCTCCACCGGGGACGGTCACCAACAGCAGGTACAGCCGTCGCCGACGACGCAGCACGACATAATTGACCGGGCCGATGACGATCGCAAACAGCGTAATCAGCGTCAGGTAGGACTTGATCGGCGCCGCGCCCACACCGGGAACTCCGAGATTCCAGTACTCGCTGTTCTCGCGGCGGAGCGAGAAACCATGCCGCTGATACCACCGCCAATTGACCGGGTCGAGTTGGTTGAACAGCCAAGCTAAGTCAGGGTTGCTGGGCGAGAACGGCGCGTTGGTGCGGCATGCCACCACACGTCCCAGGCCCATTGACCGCCAAATGAACGGCGTCGGCGAGGCAGGCTCCGGCTTGGCATCCGGCGGTTTCGTCTCCACCGGCTTGGACGCTTCCCCGGCCGGCGACGTCCCCGGCGATAGCGTCCCCATTGCTCGCGATTGCTGCAAATAGACTTCATCGAGGCCGCGGATGACTTGTTCCTTCGTCGCGGGTGGCGACGGGACCGTCCATCCCGGCCACGGCCCCGCGCGGCCCGTGTCGGCGGCGGCGGGTAGCACCGCCAATAACTCCTCCAACTCGGCTAACTGGGGCGAGTCGAGGTCGACTCCGAAGACGCCAAGCGTCGGGCCCGTGGCCGTCCACGCCCGGATGGCCTGCCACTGGTCCGGATGCTGCTTGGCCAGCGACCGGAGTTCTTCCAGCGAGAGGAAAATCATATCGAAGCAGGTGTAGTCGATCCACTTGGCCGGCAATTCGCTCGGCGGCAGCAGCGCAACTTTGGTCAGGCTGTTCAGCAGGTTCAGGGTCTCCGCATCGGTGGTGTTCGATGCCGAGGTCAGCGGGACATTACTGGTTGGAGCGCCGTAGTACTGCGTATTCGGAAAACGACTGGCGAGTTGGCGGAGGTCGGGCAGGCGAGGAGGCGTCTGGGCGGACGGCGGTCCCAGGAAGACGTTATTGGCGACCGGCGCGTTCGAGTCGATAATCAGCATCCCCGGCAACGCCTCGCTCCAGGCGTACGTATTACTGGTAGCCAGGCCGAGACTTCCGGAGACGTCCTCCAGCCACACGCCATCCTCGTAGGCTTGCACTTCCAACGTCCCCCACCCGGAATGTTGCGGGATCGAGACGGCGGTGCGGGCCCGCGCGGCGCCCTGAGGCAGCTCGATATAGAACGTCACGCTCTGAGCGGCGTCACCGTACTCCCACGATCGCGGGCGGAGCACAATGCGAAACGTACGGTCTGCCGTTGTGGGACCGGGCGGCCAGTTGATGGCGTCGACGCGGACCGGACGGTAGCCGTCGCCGTTGATCCACGTGGTATCGATTTCCAGTTTCAGACCGCTCTTCCACTTTGTGGCCGTATTGGGGAGTGTCACGACTGTCCCGGAACCGGCCCATGCGACTTGCGGTCCGGGGATAACGTTGAACGCCAGAAGGGCCACGCACTGGGCGATAAGCACGAACCCGCTGGAGGCACGTGCGCACCGGCCCCCGCGGAACGGCCGAGAAACAACTTCGGCATTTGCTCTTTCGCCCATCACTGTGCAAGCAGCGTTGGCCGATTTGACTCTTTCACAGCCCGTAGGGTACATCAAGCGCAGCGCCGATGTACCAACCTCACCTCGGCACGCCAAAGCATGTAGACTGCCCGCAGGCAGCTTTGTCGTAGAACGGATTTCAATCCGTTCAGTGAAAAGCGGAATAAATTCCGCTCTACGAAGGGACAAACCTGCCCGCGGGCAGCCAGGCACGGGCCTGTTCATGGGCAGTGTGGCAAGATGTTCGCTCCAGGCCATACGGCTACTCCAACTCATCGGGCGGAATGATCTGGGGCGGCGGAGCGACACCGGCAAACGGCGATCCGCCACGCGGCACCCGGTGCAGAACGCCGAGGAGTGAGGTCAACACATACGCCACCCCGAACGACGCACCGTAGCACAGGAACGCCAGTACCAAGCTCCCGACACCGATCGACACCGCCATGGCCCACACGTGCTGCCGCAGCGCCGAGGCGACGATGGCAAAGAACACGCCGCAGACGGCGGTCACGAACAACAACCAGCGGATCGTGAAACGTGGGATCAGCATGGCCTGATTGTGGCACAATCAGCGCTGTTTGGGAACCATCGAGTAGGTCCCGCGAGCCGCGAATTCACCTTCTCCCGCCCCCACCGACCTTGCGGCCTGTCGATTTAGTTTTCGAGGCGTCGTCGCCGCGACGGCTCAAGGTAAGCGGCATTGGGCTTACACCACCCCAGGAACTTGATTCAAATGGAAAGGCAGCTGATAACCCATAATTCGGATTGGCGATGATGCCCGCTCCTCAACGGACGCAATACAACGAAGCGATTCAGAACCTGCGGCAGGGCGTCAGCGACGAGGAACTGCGCAGCGGGGAACTGGCGGTCAATGCCTTCGGGCTGCCGCTAGTGTGGGCCGGCGGTTTCGCCGACGTCTATCGGGTCCATTGTCCCCAATCCGGCAATACCTGGGCCGTCAAGTGCTTCGTCAAGGAGACACCGCGGCTGCGCGAACGCTACCGCGAAATCGGCGCGCATCTGCGCCAGGCCCACCTGCCGTTCACCGTCGAATTTCAGGTTGTCGAGCCGGGCCTGCGCGTCGGCGACCAGTGGGTGCCGATCTTGAAGATGCGCTGGGTGGAAGGGCTGAGTCTGAATCAATTCGTCAGCCAGCATCTGGACCGGCCGAAAAATCTGCGGCAGTTGCTGGAGCTGTGGCCCAGGCTGGCGACGCGCTTGCAGGAGGCCGGGATGGCGCACGGGGACTTGCAGCACGGGAATGTGCTGTTGGTACCGGTGCCGGAGACGGGCCGTTTGAGTCTGAAACTGGTGGACTACGACGGCATGTTCGTGCCGGCGCTGGCGGGCTTCAAGACGGGCGAAGTGGGGCATCCGGCGTATCAGCATCCGCAACGTCTGCGGGAGGCGATCTACAATGCCCAGATCGACCGGTTCTCGCACTTGGCCATCTACACGGCGATCCAGGGCGTGATCGTCGGGGGTGGGGATCTGTGGCGCCGGAACGACAACGGCGACAATCTGTTGTTTCGTGAAGTGGATTACCAGAATCCCGGCTTATCGGCGACGTTGCAGCAGTTGTGGGACTTGGGAGATGCGGAGCTTCAATCGCTCACGGGGCATCTGATCCTGGCCGCCGAAGGGCAACTGGAGCAAGTACCGCTGTTGGACGAGATCATCACCGGCGGCCAAGTCCAACGTCTCGCCGCGAAAGAGCAGCAAACCGTCGAGCGACTGCTGTTTCCGTCGCGTGGCTCCCGACCTGCCCCTCGGCCGCCGGTCCTGGTGGAACCGGCGCAGCCCGCGCCGGCCGTGGCCTCGCCCCGGCCGCCAGCACCGGCGATCCCCGTGGTGGTGACGTGCGTTTGCGGATCGAGTTTCAAAGCCGCACCGCACTTGTATGGCAAGCAAGTCCCTTGTCCCGTCTGTCGAGTACCGATCGACGTTCCCCGTCCGGGCGTCACCGATTCTGCCGCCGATCCGTTGGCGGGTCTTACCCCGACCGACGACCCGTGGACGACCGAGTTGCCTTTGTCGGCGATGGTTTCGCCGGCGTCCTTGCCGCGCATACCGAGGCCCGTGCCGAAGGCGGAACCAATCGCTGAAGTGGGCGAGTTCCTGCGTCGGAACTGGATACCGACCAGCGCGGTCTCGCTGGGCGTTCTGGCCATCCTGGTGTTGCTGGTCATGATCTTCTCGCCGTTCCGCGGGAGTCCCCAAGCTCCTGCGGAGACTGCCCGTACGTCCGCTCCACCACCGGTGGATGTGAGCGAGGATGTGCCTACCCCGACACCGGAGACGCTCACGAACAGCATCGGGATGAAGCTGATGTTGATTCCGGCCGGCGAGTTCCTGATGGGTTCACCGGAGTCGGAGAGTGGCGCCGGTTCCGACGAGAAGCCGCAACACCGCGTGCGGATCACCAAGCCGTTCTATCTGGGTGTGTACGAGGTGACGCAGGCCCAATATCAGAAGATCGTGGGCAACAACCCGAGTAAGTTCAATGGCGAATCTCTTCCTGTCGAGACCGTCTCGTGGGAAGACGCGGTGGTGTTCTGCAAACGGCTGTCGGAAGTGGCTGAAGAGCGCGCGGCGGGGCGCACCTACCGCTTACCAACCGAGGCCGAGTGGGAGTACGCTTGCCGGGCTGGCAGCACCAGCAAGTATTCGTTCGGCGACTCCGAGGCGGAATTAGGGACGTACGCCTGGTACGACAAGAACTCGGGCGGGACGACGCACCCGGTGGGCGAGAAGCAGGCCAACGCCTGGGGGCTGTACGATCTGCAGGGCAATGTGTGGGAGTGGTGTGCGGACGGGTACGATCCTTATGCGGCGGGGGCGGCGAGTGATCCGTCGGGGCCCGGCTCGGCCTCCCTCCGGGTGTTTCGCGGCGGCAGTTGGTACTACACGGCCGCGGACTGCCGGTCGGCGAACCGTGGCAGGATCTCGCCGTCGGGCCGGAGCTGCAACCTGGGCTTCCGGCTGGCCGCAGTCCAGTCCCCACGCTGAGCCCAGCAGGCAAGAGCGAGCGGAGCCTGGAGCGAAGGCCGAAGGGGTTCGCACGCAGCGGAGCGGAGTCGAACCCCTTCGAGCCGTAGCGGAAGGCGTAGCGCCCTCGTAGCATGGCTCTCCAGAGCCGTGTGGTTCGAATTCGCCCCGCCAACGCACGGCTCTGGAGATCCATGCTACGAGGGTGCAGTTCGACTTCGCCTTGCCAGACCGCTCACGATGTCTGCCTGGCTCGCCGCGTCAGGGCGTGACACGGCGGATCCGGGTTCCGATACCAGGACGACGGGTTTCGCGTGGCGGGAGTCCGGTCGGGTCCTATTGAGTCCTAGGTTGTTAATGAAAACGAGAGAATGTGGATGGGGAGGGCGACGCTCCCGCGGAGCCGTGGGCCGTCCCTGACGGCCCGTTCCAGCTCGGCGGGAGCCTCGCCCTAGGGCGAGGCAGAGTTGGGGTTGACATGGGACATTGGCACGGTGGCAAGGGCGAGAACCTGTTTCGCTTCTTGCCCCGCAGGGGCGCACATGACAGATCGAGACAACGGCCTGATCGTGATCCACAGGTTTTCGCCCCAAAGGGGCAGCCACATACCAGCCCAGGGCAGAGCGGAGCGGCGTTAGCCGCGTAGCGTCGCCCTGGGTTAGGAGAGAATAGAGAACACTAGCCCTGAAGGGGCGAAACAAACCTTGGTCACGTCGGACGAACGATGCGAGTGAGAGGAACCGCCTTGTTTCGCCCTTTCAGGGCTACCAGGTTGCTTCGATACCGAGGTGCGTCAGTACGTAGTGAACTAACAGCCACTGATCAAGTAGCCACTGCCCATCGCAGCGGAGAGATTCCGAATTCTTTGCGCAGAATGGCAGCAGGCCAGTCTTCAACCAGGAATACCCACATGACGGACCTTAGCGAGATCGCCGACAGCATCGACCGAGCCGTCATGCAGTCACGCCTGAACACCGTCGCGATAATGATGATGGTCGACCGCTCCGACCGTCTGGAGCACATTACGACCGTCCTGGAGCAACTGAAGCCGGGAGCCTACCTGATCGGTACTGGCCCCTCGACGGTCGGCATCATTCCACTCACGGTGGACGAGGTGGTCATCGGCAGGGCTGCGACGCCGGGCGAAGAGCTGTCCGACGTTGTCATCGACTACCACGTGGCGGACACGATGTACCTTGGCCCACACGAAGTCTCCCGCGTCCATGCGAAAATCAGACGCCGGGCGACGCCTGACGGGCCGGAATTCCGAATCGTTGACGCGGACACGACGTGCGGGACGTTCGTGAACGGGGCCGCTGTGGGGGACGAGGGGCGGGTGCTGACGCACGGCGATACCGTGTCCCTTGGCCCGTCGCATGTGAGCACTTATGTGTTTGTTGAGATCGATGACGAGTTTGGAGACGATTGAGTCCTAGGTTGCCAATGGCAAGGGAGGGCGAGGGGCCCAGTGGGCACCCCGCCGAGCTGGAACGGGCCGTCAGGGACGGCCCACGACTCCGCGGGAGCGTCGCCCTCCCAAACCACGTTCTCTCGTTTTCCATTGGCAACCTAGGACTCCATAACTCGCCCTCGGCCTATCGCTTCGCGATTACGAATCGCAACGTTCCGATCAAGGCGATCTTGTCGGCGTGTCTGATGCTCCAATCGGCCCGGTCCTCCGTGGCGTGAACCACGCCGGCGGTCCGGCCGACCACAGCGGTCCAAGCGGCCCGTTTTCCGTCGGGTCGATGGGCGGGCCAAGGTCCGGGTAACCTTCCAGGTTCAACGACACGAGGCGGTAATAATCGTCTCTGGCGGCGGCGACGGCGGCTTTGCCGACGGCTTTGGCGGTGGCGGCTGTGACGCTGGCTGTGGCGCTGGCGAAGGCCGCTCTGGCGGCTCTGGCGGCATCGGCGGCTCTGGCGTCGGCGTCCCTGGCGTCATCGGCGGCAGCTCGGACGGCTCTGGCGGCTTCGGCGGCGGCTTCCGCGGCTTCGGCGGCGGCTTCAGCAACGTCAGCGGCATCGGCGGCGGCTTCGGCGGCTCTGGCGGCGTCGGCGGCGGCGGCGGCAACGATGGGCTCGCCGCGACAGAACTGCTCGGCTATCGTCGAGGCAGTCTCGATTGCCGCTTCGTGTTTCTCCCGGTGGGTGACTTCCCGCACCTGCCAGTACAGCGGTTGCACCCGTCTCGCACACCGCACCGCATACGCAACCATCGCGCGCAGCGTCAGCGTCTTCAGTTCATCTACGGTGGGCAGCAGCGTCTCAGACATCATTCGGTCTCCTTGGGTTGTCTGGCCCCATTTTCGCCACCGCGACCGCGTAACGCAACTAGCTAACCGCGTGGTTGGACTGGGTTGGCGATCTCGGCGGGAGGCGGGGACGCAGATCCGGCCGACGGCGGACCCTGAACACGGACAAAGCCGCGCCCGACCCAATCATCGTGATCTCCTTAAGACATTGCTCACCTCCATCCGGCCCATTCGGAAAGCAATCGGCATGCTTGAACCTCCTGTCGAGCGACCCGCGAACGACTACGACGCAGACGCAGTATAAGCCACCTCGCTGGCGCCCCACAACCTGCGCGCGTCACTCACTGCGGGACCCAGAACGTCGGCTCGCCCAGTTCCTTGCGAAAGCGGGGCTCGCCGGGCTGGCCCGCGCGTCGTTCGCCGCGAGCTTCGCGATAGCCTTTAACGATCGCCTGGTTGATCAGGTTGTCGGCAAAATCGAGCACGCACAGGTGCGGTGCCTGCGGCGTCAGCGTGAACACCGTGACCTGCTCCTTCGACTGGACGTCCACGCGCTGCGCCTGATCATACAAGTGATTGAAAGCCGCCGTGGCGTTCTCCCAGAAATTGCGGCGAAACACCCGTTCCTCGGGCGACGCCTGGATCAGCACGATATGCGTGGCACCCCACAGGACCGCGGCCTCGATCGGACTGTTGTGGGCAAAGCCGCCGTCGACCAGGTCCGTGAATTCGCCGAAGCGAGGAAAATCCGCCAGACGCCGCGGGGGGAACATGGGATAGATCGAGCCGGAGCCCATGACGACATCCAACAGCAGATCGGGCCGCTCGGCCAGGGCGATGCCGCGCGGGCCGAGCGGTGGCGGCGGGCGCGAGGCCTCAGCCGCGGCGTAGAAGTACAGATCCAGCGGCAACTCCTGACTGGACTGTGCCAGGCAGGACCCCGTCAGCACCATGTCCCGCTTCAGCAAACGCCGCTCGATGATCTGTCGGCTGACCGCCTGGAGTTGTTCGCGATCGTCACGCGGGCTGCCCAATTCCAACGGCGGTAAGCCGTCGCGGGCCACTTGAGCGTCGACCAGCCGGGCAAACTGCTGTCCCAGGACGCCCGCAATGCCGGTCCCCTCGGACAGCGTCTCCTCGTAGAACAGCACGGTCAGGACTTGGATGACCGGCAAGCTGAGCAACCCGACCCAAAACACGGCCGCCAGCCAACGGCGCGGCCAGACCCAATGCGGTCGGTGTCGTGCCGGGAGTCGGCGGGCCGCCAAGGCTACGGCCCCGACGATCAACAAGCACCAAGCGGACCCGTGGATGCCGAAGGTACACCAGAGCCAGGCATGGTGCAGCAAGTGGTGGTTGCCGAGCAGCGACCACGGCGCCCAAGGCAAGTAGCCCAGTGCGATTTCCAGCAGTCCCAGGGTGACCAGGGCCTGCCACCGTTGCCGGTCGCGGCGGTTGGCATCGTCCGGATGCTTCCGGCGTGTCCACCAGACGACCAGGCCCGTTTGAAACAAAGCGAACCAGAGGCCGATATTGGCGCGGACCAGCCGCGGCGGCCGCACGATCGTGCGTTGATCCATTTACTTCCAAGTGTTCCCAAAATCCGTACGTCCCGCTGCGCTGGAGGTAATCCCCAAGGCCATCGGCACGGCATTGATCGCGCCACCCGATGTGCCGACGACCAACGCGATGTCCAGGCCGGCCTCCTGTGGATGCTCTTGCCGCAGGCGCGCCAGTTCCTCTTCCAGGGCCCACACCGCACCGACCTGATAGGCACACTTGGCGCCGCCTCCGGAGAGCACCAGCGCCAGTCGCGGCGGTCGGGGCTGCGACCGGCCGTAGTGCAGCAGGATCTCGCCCAGGGTGGGCAACGGAATCTGCTGCACGGCGGGCACCTCGGCGGGTAGTCGCAACGCCTCGATCCATTGGCGCACGGGGCGAAAATGAGTCGGCCAGTCTGCCAAGTAGGTGAATTCGTCGGCCCGCAGCCCGGTCAGCAGGGCGCGGACCAGTTCCGCCTGCTCGAAGCCGCGACGCCCGACAACGACCTCGACCGGCATCCAAAGTTTGTCCAATTCCGGCAGAGGCAATCGCCGCACCTGGTGTGCGGTTTCCGGAGCGGCGCGCAGCGCGTCGTCCCACACGAACGCCACGGACGCGGGTTCGTCTCCCAACCGGCGCAGCGAATTGCTGTGGGAAAAGGTGAAGGTGATCTGCTCCGGGCGGGGCTCGATCGCCAGTTGCTGCAAGGCGTACTCGGGCGCGATCCGGCCGGACACGGACAGGGGATCGACGAACAGGAATTGGACTTTCCCTTGACGCTGCGCCTGCCGCAAGTCGTCGCCGGTGTGGAATCGCGAGGCTTGGGAGACCACGCAGACCGAGCGGCAACGTGTGTGTCGGCCGGGCTGTCGCCGATCTGGCAGCGCCATTTCGGAAACCGCGGGCGGCACGGTGTGGGTGGCCAGGTACGAGTATCCGCGTGCAGCCGGTCTGCCTTCGTCCCCAGTCAGGCCGGCAGCCAGAATGCCGGGGGTGACGATCGCCACATCGATCCGGTCGCGGGCCAGCCAGTGCAGGACATCGCCGTAGGTGCCGGAGGTCAGGCGAAAACGCACGGGCACATCGCTGTTCGCGGTCAGCTCGGCAAACAGACGGTCGTAGTACTGAAGATCCGCGCGGAAATCCTCGTATGCCAGCAACCCGACCCGGATCTCAAGCGGCGGTTTGGCCTCCGGCGCGGCATCAGCGACACCCAACGTCAGCCACAGACAGGCGAGGGAGGAAGACCACATGGCGAAAAATCTCCGACCGTCCATTATACCGCGTACCAGTCAAAATACCAGACTTGTCCGCCGGATTCTTGCTCTGAAGAACTATGTAGGGCTCAGACGTACAGAATTCAAAATTGGCGGGTAGGTCGCTCTCCGAAGGCGAAAACGTAGCTCCGCCAATTTTGAATTCTGTACGTCTGAGCCCGCCCCCCAGTGCGTCATTCCATGATCAGCGCAGGACTCAATAAGGCCCGCGTGTAGCAACGCACGTAAGTATCCCCCCGGACAAGCGGGGTGCATTGGCTCAAGGCCAAAATGTGAATACCGACACAGGAAAGAACTATTTGGTCCTAGGACTCCATCGTGGACGTGATGGTCGCGGAACATGCGGCTCTTGCAATTGCGGAGGCACCGGCGTACCTTGGCCTGCGCACAGTGGTTCCAAGTTCGTAGCGGCGTTACAAATTGGCGTAGCTGAATTTGTGAGAACTCAGGTGTTTTCGCCAAACCCCTGAACTCTCACGAGTTCAGCTACCTTCGCGACCGGAGGCCCGTGATGAGAAGCAACCGCAAGTGGACTTGGGTCGTAGCGGTCACACTGACCGTGTCCGCTGTTCGGCCTGGGTTCGCGCTGGAGAAGATGAACTGGGCGCCGCGGAACCACGCGGTGCTGGCGCAGTTCCTGCGTGACCATGGCCAGGAAAGTCCTGCCTACAACGCCCAGCAGCCCCCCTACGCCGTCTTCGACTGGGATGACACCAGTGCCTTTCACGATTGCGGGGAAGCGTTGTTCCGTCATCAGCTCTGGAACCTCAAGTTCCGCCTGGACAAGGACCAGTTCCGCTCCTGTTTCCAGGATGCGTACCGAGACGTGCAGGCCGACGCCGGTTCGCGGCGGGTGAAGCTGGGCGACGTGCACCAGGACGTCATCGCCGACTACGCCTACCTCCACGACCGTACCAGCGGCCGGGGCGACGTCGGGGCCCTGGACGACCTGCGCGCGACGCCCCAGTTCCAGGACTTCGTTTCCAAGATGCTGTTCCTGTACGAGGCATACACGGCAAGCGCGGAGGTCGGCCCCGGCCACAGCTACGTCTGGATGCTCTATTTCCTCTCCAATTTCACGCCCAACGAGGTCCGCGAAATCGCTCGGACGACCATCCAGGAGCAACTCGGTGAGCGTTTGCGCGAGGTGACTTGGAGGGGTCCCAGGAACTTCGTCGGCAAGGCGGGCCCGATCGACGTGACGTTCCCGAGCGGGCTGCGGGTGCAGCCCGAGATGCAAAACCTGATGGCCAGCCTGCGCGCAGCCGGGATCGACGTCTACATCGTCACGGCGAGCCTGAAGCAGGTGATCGAGGTGTTCGCCGGCGAGGGCTTCGGTTACAGCGTGCCGACGGACCACGTGCTGGGCATGGAACTGGAGGTCAAGGACGGCCAGCTGCAACCCGCTTACAAGGCCGGCTGGGTGCAGACCCACCACCAGGGGAAAGTCGAGGCTATCCGGAGCGTGCTGGGTGCGCGCGGCGAACCCGTCTTCGCCGCCGGGGACAGCGACGGCGACTACGAGATGCTGAGTGGGTTCGAGGGCACGCAGCTGGCCCTGGTCCTGAACCGCGTCAAGGGTGGCAAGATCGGCACGCTCTGCCGCCAGGCGGTCGAGCGACAGGACCAGCTCAGGCCGCGGTATCTCTTGCAAGGGCGTGACGAGAACACCGGGCTCTTCCTCCCGACCTCGAAGACCATCCGTCTCGGCCAGTCCCAGTCCCAGCTCTTGAAGTAAGGGCGGGGCCGAAATTACTCCCTCGCCCAGGTGAGACTGCTGAAATACTAGCACGGACCGAAGTGGGGTAAGCTTCCAGCTTGCCAGGTCTGCACATTTTCAATTCTCAAGATTTCCTGAACTGCGCATTCGGCAAGCTGGAAGCTTACCCCACGACTTTTTCAGCAGTCTCCAGGTACTCCGGGGAGAGGGTCGGGGTGAGCCGCGCAAAACTGCGGAGTGGAGCCCGGAGCGACGGCTGAGGATGCGGAATAGGCGGTGTTCCGTTATGGACGCACAAAGGCATCGGTTGCCCAATCAGTATGACAAAAACATTGATGACAAAAAGATGTTCCTTTGGAACGGGAGAAGTTCCCCATTTCTTTGTCACCAATCTTCTTGTCTCCCGGAATGAAATCAGGGTGGAAACTCAATTTCGCTAAGACTCAAAGCCAACAGCAGGGCCACGGAACTCTTTCCAAAAGGAACACACATGAACCCGTGCATCCGTCTTAGGAACGGCCAAGAAGTAGCTTCGGCAGCTGGCTTTCGGCCCCTCACCCCAACCCACTCCCCGGAGTACCGGGGCGAGGGAGTTGTTCTTCGGCCGTGTCTTATGGCTGTGGTGCTCGTAGCCGCAGTAGCGGTGGGACTGATCGGCCGCGGTGCCGGCCTGAAGGCGGCGGAGCCGGTCGGGCCGAACGCGTGGACACTGGACGAAGCGCTCGAACAAGTCCGCCTGCATCCGCGTGACATCTTCCTGCAGTACGTCGCCCTGCAACTGGCCCGGCGCGAGAACCGTCTGGAACAGATCCTGCCGACTGTGGCGGCCTGGCAGCCGCGACCGGGTCCGCAGGATCCCCAACGGACGGCAGGCGTGGACCTGTTCAATCTCTTTAGCGGAGCACTCGCCGTGCAGGAAAGCCTGCAACTCGATACCATGCGCGGCGAAGAAGGGCGGCCGACAGGGCCGCGGCCCAACCGGACGCCGGCGCCCCAGGGCAAGACTCCGCCCCCAGGCACGCCCGTGGCGATCGCGACACTGACCGGCCCCACGATCCAGAGCCACCCGTGGGAGAAAATGCTGGGCGACAAGCAACCCGAAATCTCGCCACTGGCCCGCTGCGTCCCGGACGATTTCTACTTCGTCGAATTCCGCTCGCTGTCCAAGCTGCTGGACCTAGCGGACCATGGCGATCTGTGGGGCACGCACCTGTTCAGTCAGTCGCAGCAGGAGGCCCGTTCACAATTGGTCGGCGACCGGCTGAAGCAGCAACTGGCCCTGGAAACCAGCGGACTGCTGCGGCCGTTCTACGACCTGGTCGTCGAGGACGTGGCGGCCACGGGCAGCGACCTGTTCCTGCGTGAGGGCAGCGACGTGACGGTCCTGTTCCGGTTCCGGCAGGCAGCTGTCTTCAAGCCGCAAATGGAACTGTTCCTCGACAAGGCCGCGAAGTCGCAGCCTGACGCCCGCCGCAGCCAGGGCGAATGCCTGGGCGTCCCGTACGAGCACGTGACCAGCCCCAACCGGGCCGTCCACGTCTTCGCGGCGTACCCGCAACCGAACCTGCACGTGCGAAGCAACTCGCGGGTTGCGTTGGAACGGGTGCTTGCGGCCATCCGAGGCCAAGACGCGCAGGGTCAAGCCGTCACTCGGCTGGGAGACACGAAGGAATTCGCCTTCATCCGTACGCTGATGCCACGCGGCGCGGCCGAGGAAGACGGTCTCGTGTACCTGTCCGATCCCTTCATCCGCCGGCTCGTCGGACCGCAGGTCAAGTTGACGGAGCGGCGCCGGATGGTCTGCTACAATCATCTGCGGATGATCGGTCACGCCAGCCTGCTGTATCGCACGGAACGCGGTCGGGTCCCCGCGTCGTTGCCGGAATTGGAGGCGGGGAAATGCTCACCCGGCGAGTTCGGCAAGGACAACTTGAGCTGTCCTGACGGCGGTCGCTATACCTTGTCGGCGGACGGGTCCGGCGGGGTGTGCTCGCACCACGGGCGTCCGCAGGGCCTGATCCCCTGCTGCGAGATTCCGCTGACGCAAGTGACGGAACCGGAAGCGGCCGCCTATCGGCAGTTTCTGGGAGAGTACGAACAGTATTGGCGAACGTTCTTCGATCCGATTGCGATCCGTATCCAGGTCGCCCCCCAGCGCTACCGCGTCGAGACGATTGTGCTGCCGCTGATCGACAACTCAATCTACACCCGCCTGGCCCAATCCGTCGGTGGGAAGCCGGAACCGCTCGATAGCTTACCCGTGCCGAAACGGAACATCTTCAGCGTCGCAGTCCGGTTGAACAAGGCGAACCTAATCCGTGAATCGGGGCTGCAATCCCTGCTTGAGGCGGAAGAAGCCGAGGCGGCGCCCGCTGCTGAGCGCGAGGCGGAAGCGGCGGCCGCAACCAAACGCAAAGCGGAGGCCGTCGGCAGGACGCTTCAACAACTGGCCCGCGGTTGGCAGAACTACCACGACACGTTCAAGTTCTTTCCGTCGGCGAGCGTGGACGCCACAGGCCAGAAATCGGGTTTGAGTTGGCGGGTCCACGTCCTGGCCTTCACCGAGCACCGAGCGCTCTACGATAAATTCCACCGGAACGAACCCTGGGACAGCGAACACAACCGCCAGCTGATCGCCGAGATGCCGGAGTTGTATCGGCCGGCCAACAAGCAACTGGCAGCCGCAGGCAAGACGAAGTTCGTGACGCTGCGGGGTGACCAGACCATCTGCCCGACCGAGCCGCGGCAGATCAGTATGCGCGACATCACGGACGGCACGTCCAACACCCTGATGCTGGTCGAAGCGGATGACGAACATGCCGTCGTGTGGACGAAACCCGACGACCTGGAGGTCGACTGGCAGAAACCCGCGGCCGGCTTGGCCGTGCGTCCGCCCGGCGGATTCCTGGTAGCGTTCGCCGATGGTTCCATCCAATTCCTGCGGAACACGATCGCCGCCGACACGCTGGCGGCCCTGATGACGCGGGCCGGCGGGGAACCGGTCGCGCTGCAGCCCGAAGACCAGCTGGCCTTTCAGCTGTACTACGAGCGTCCGCAGCTCTTCGGCCTGTCCGGGGAGGTCCTGGGGCAGTTGAATATCGGTGCGTTCCTGTCGAAAGGAATCGGCAACTATATCGGCCTGCACGTGTACGATTCCGAGCCGATGTTTGACTTCAGCCTGCCGCGGCTGCTGGGCCTGTCGCTCGGTTCGTTTCAGGGAGGCGGGAGGCGGGGGAATGAGTGGATGTTGATGGCCGGCGTGTTCATCTCGGCCCTGAATTCACCGGTCTACGTGTCGGTGCCAGTGCAGGACGCGAAGCTCGTCGACGAATTCCTCGTGCGGCTGGACGGATTCCTGGCACGCGTCGCACATCGGCGTTTTGGGAATCAAGCGGAGTTGTTCGGCGTCGAGCAGGACTACTACCAGCTTTCCTCCGGCGACCCCCTCACGCGGAGTTACGGGGTTCGCTTCGGACCGATCAAATGGCGGTTCTTCTGGGCGCGAATCGGCAACGGTTTGTACGTGGCCAGCCAGCCGTACATCTTGGAGGACCTGGCGGCGTTGCAGGCGGGCCCCGCCGCGAAGCCAGACGCCGCCCGCGACGTGGTCGGCCACGGCCTGGTGCGCATCCGGCCGCAGCATTGGCAACAGGTGCTGACCGGTTACCAGTTGGGGTGGGCCGAGAACAACCGGGAAGCCTGTCTGAACAACGTCGGACCGCTGTCGAGTCTGGCCCGCGCGTGGCCGCCAACAACCGCGGACAAAACGGCGGACGAGATTCACGCCGCGCTGGTGAAACTGGGTGAGCGATTCTGCGATGCCCACTGCTTCTGCCCGGACGGCGGCCAGTATCAGCTGTCGACCGACGGCAAGTCCGTGACCTGTACGCTGCACGGCACGGCGCTGGCCCCGCGTCAGCAGTCAGCGCCCGCGGCCAACAGCGAACTCGGCCGTCTGTTGCGTAATTTTGCCGACATGACCCTAACACTGACGTTCCTGAAAGACGGTCTGCACGCCGTGGCGACGATCGACCGCCAGCCGCGGAAGTAGCCGTGGTACCGTGCGGCTGGCATTCGCTCGTTTGCCCGGGCTGCTGGGATTGAGCGAGATAGTCAATTCGGTGTGGGAGCGAACCGGTGCGCGAGCGGGCGTTGCAGTTCGTCGGCGAATAAGCCGTGGCTGAAGTCGCAAGCTGCGAGGCTGATCGCAGTCGATTCATTACACGTTTTGCCAGCATGGTGTTGTTCGCGGTTGGAAGCTATCTGAACGCGAGACTTCGGGCGGAGAATCGGCAGACACCACTGTCCTGATCGAGCGGTGTGACACAAATCACGAGGCGCACGTCCGCTGACAGGAAAGGCGAAATCATGGGCACCGTCTACCGCAAGACGGTTACCAAGCCGCCGCATTGATCGTAACGCTGCGAAACGCTAGCAGCAGGAGGTCAGGGTGGCTGGGGCAGAGTGCAGCGATGCCCCAGAAACCGGGTACTGGGGCTTCGCTTAGGCTCAGCCACCAGCCACCCGGATCATTGCCAGCGCCGACAGCAGGGCGCCACCGTCCGATCAAGGCCACCAATCCAGCACGCCGGAGAAACTACGCCGGCTGGGCAGACATGAGGGGATTCGCCGGTTGTTCGTCGCGGATCGGAATCCGTGCTTGGACAAGGTCCGCTCTGCCGATGTTATCAGCGGCGGGAAGACGCCGCCAAACAAGCTCCTTGCCATCCGCCCCGTGAGATTGGGTTACGAGTACTCCTCCAACTCGCCCTGCCAAAGCCTGATCTGATGGGGTCCCAAAGGCCCTCCGAAACCCAGCCGTTCCCCGCGGCTGGGTTTTATTTTTTCTTGGCGAACCACGCGGATGCAAGGTCCCACTCGGCGAGTGGGGCTTACTGGCGGGCGAGGTACAGCCACCGGGCGGCGAAGATCAACAGCGAGACGGCCCAGAGCAGGCCAAACAGCAACTGGGCTACCGGACCGCACAGCGTCAACAAGGGCGCCGCAGCCAGGAAGGCCAACCCGATCACATAGCTTCCACCCCACGTGTGACACCCCATCACAAAGAAGCCGAAGCCGCTGAGAATCGCCGCCAGTGGGTAGAGTTCCTGATACGCGTGATGCTCCAGTCGCAAGACGGCCCACGCGGCAGACAGCGCCACGAGATACCCGATCCAGATGGCCCACACCGGGCGTTCGGCCGCGTTGGTCGGCAGAATCGACTGACTCCGGCTGCGCCACAACACCAGGAACAGGAGCAAGAACATCGTCGACCGCGGAAGCCACACGGCCAGCCAACGTTCGTAGCCCGCGACGGTCAGCTGGTACTGCGTGGCGTGCGTCAGAAAAATCACCGCGGCGAATTGGCAGAGGGTGAGCGCCCAGTCCTTAAAGTGCTCCTCGTGTTGGCTATGGGTCAGTGCCCGAGTCACCCGATCCAACAGGTTGATGCTGGTCGCCTGAATGGGTTCGTTCTTCAAGAACAGGGCCAAGTCGGCCGCCAGGGCTTCGGCCGTGGGATACCGCAGCGACCGCTCCTTTTGCAGGCATTTCAAACAAATCGTTTCCAGGTCGCGAGGGACGTTCGGGTTCAACAGCCGCGGGGGAACCGGGTCGGTGGCGATGACCTGGAGCAACGTTTCCAGCGGGGTGGCGGCCCGGAACGGCGGTCGGCCGGTCAGGAGTTCGTAGAGGATCGCCCCCAACGAGTAGACGTCGCTGACCGGTCCGATGTCGTTCATCCTGGCCTCGGCCTGCTCGGGTGCCATGTAGCTGGGCGTACCCAAGATCTGGCCGGTCATCGTCAGCGCGGGGCCGGCTTGGACTTTTTTGGCCAAGCCAAAGTCGGTAACCCGCGGCTGACCGGTTTTGTCCAGCAGCACGTTAGCCGGTTTCAGATCGCGATGGATGACGCCGTGGGTATGGGCGTAATGCACCGCTTCGGCCGTGGTCTTGGTGAGCTCCGCCGCCTCCCGCGGCGGCAGCGGTCCATCGGCGATTTTGGCGGCCAGGCTGCGCCCCTCGACGTACCCCATCGAGAAGAAGTGCTGCCCCTCGCACTGGCCGACTTCGTAGACCGGCACGATGCCCGGGTGATCCAGTCCGGCGGCCGCCTCGGCTTCAGCATGGAACCGCTGGACTTCCGCCTGCGAGGCGAACTGACCGGCCAGCACCATTTTCAAGGCGACAATCCGGTTGAGGCTCTTCTGCCGAGCCCGGTAGACGATACCCATACCCCCGCGGGCGATTTCGCCAAGCAGTTCGTAGTCGCCGAACGAGCGGGAGGGCACGCTCGAGGTGAATCCGGCCTCACCGCTGACGGGCAGCGTTTTATCGCAGGCCCCATTCGCGGCGGGGCCTGTATCGGGTTCTCGATCTGGCTTGGCCATGGGAGTAACTCCGGCGAATTCTTCCCACTCGCGTCTGGTCGTAGCATACCGCTGATTTCAGCGTTTCACCATCCGGAACGCACAATCGCCCCAGCCACCGAACACGGCCAGGTGGATGTAGAGGTGCGCCAGGGGCTCCAGGTGCCGCGCCTGCTGGAGCGGACCGGCATCCACGGGTTCCAGACCGACGTCCTCGGTCAAGGATCGGACGACGGCCTTCGCTTCCGCATCGTCTCCGCAATAGAACATGGCCGCTTTCTCGCCGCCGAACGACGGGTTCGCCATCGAAGCGTTGCTGACCGTGTTGAAGGCTTTGACGACCTTCGCACCCGGAGCCCAGACGGCAATCTGCTCGGCGGCCGACGTGGTGAAGCCGAACTCCAATCGCTGCAAGTCCGCGCTGATCGGGTTGATACAGTCCAGCAAGATCTTCCCGGCTAAGTCGCCTAACGACTTCAACACTTCCTGGGTCACATGCCAAGGAAAGGCCAAGAGCACCACGGCGTTCGCTTCCACCGCCGCGCGGAGCGTGGTCGCCGTGGCCTGGGGAGACTTGCTCAAGACTTCGCGGACTTCGGCGGACTCCGGATCGCGGACGCCGTAGGTGACGCGATGCCCCCGGTTGGCCCAACGCATGCCAAGCGTGCCACCAACCCGTCCGGTGCCCAAGATGGCGATGTTCATCAAGAATGTCTCCTCACGCGGTCCAGCCGCAGCCAAAGTAGGTCAGGCTTTCCAGGCTGACGTCAGCCTGGAAAGCCTGACCTACACGATGCCTCGTCGCAGGCACCCATGATGTCGTGTGCAGGCCGATTGGTCAAGGACGGCGGATGAACCGGGCCGCGTGGCTGCGGACCTCCTTGCCGTTCAGCACGTGGACCATCCGCAATTGCTGGATGGTGGAATCCCCGAATTGTCCCAGCGGCAAATGCACCCACTGCTTGCGAAACCGCCGGGCCAACCTCCGCCAACCGGCACCCGGTGGCAACGCACTGAGCAACACGATCTGCCGTGAGCGACTGTACAAGCAGGCCAGAGCGACTGTACAGGCAGGCCGCCGCCAGCAGCCGTTCTTCGAGTGTTTCGGCGAAGTCCAATCGCGGGTCGCACCAGACGTCCGGGATAGACATAGGGGGATACAGAAACAGGGCCCCGCCGTACGTCGCCAGACAGATACCCGGTCCCACCATCTCGTCGTGGAAATTCGTGGCGAAGAAAGCCAGCGTCGACTCCTCGTCATGCTCGGCGTACCAGGTCGTCCGCCAAGGATAATCGCGTGGGTCGGCGGGTGCATCGAAGAGCATCACCGCACAGTCCAGGTACCCGCGACTGGGCGGTAGCACCTTGACGTAGATCCCACCGTCGTACCAGTGCCGCAGCGTCTCGCGGATGTCGATGCCGTCCATCACGCTGGTGGTGAACTTCTCCGTGCGGGCCAGATCTGCCCCCATGACCGCTTGGGCACGATCGAACACATGGGTGCGGAAATCCTCAATCCGCTCGTCCTCCGGCGGCCAACTGCACTGCGAGTAGGGGTTCCACTGCATCTGCCAGCGACGGACTTCCCGGGGATCGGGGCGCCGTTGCAGGGCGCAATTCCGCCAAACCATCGGTGGCCCCGGCAGGCGGCTGACCAGGCCGACGATCTCACCGTCCGGCAGTTGACCGCGATCGACGCCCAATTTGATCGTCGCGCAGCCCAGATCCTCGGCGTACGGGTACTCGCGCGCCGTCTCGGCCAGGTGGATCGCGTACTGATCCCCGCAGACCTGCTTGGCTGCCACCACCAGACTGTACAGGTCGGGCGTCATCCGCCGCTCGATCAAGGACAGGTTCCGGATGTATTTCAGGCACTGCGACAGCAAGCACGGCGTGATCTGGCGGGCCCGGCCTTGGAGATCCTCCCGATAGGCGTCGCGCGCCGCCAGCAGCAGTTCCTTGACACCGTCGATCGACAGGTTCTCGTCGTCACCCAAGTCGGCGCGTGCGCGCTCGTACAAGCCCGTGATGAACGGCAATTCACCCAGCAAGAAGATCAAGGTCCGGGCGTTGGCTTGGTAGAGGACCGGCTCGCTGACGTCCTGGTCCTCGGCCGCCACCGGAGTCCGTTCCAGATAAGCTTCCCGGAGCCACGGCCAATCCAGCACGGAACATACCAGCAGAATTGACTGGTACTGACGCTCCAACTCGCGGAGCCGGTGGGCCATGTGGATGACCCGCTCCTGCGGCTGACCGGCGGGCAAGCGCGGGAGTTGCGGGAGGATGGCGGCCGAGAAGCGTTCGAGTGGGACTCGCTTCAGCGCATAAGGGTCCGGCAACACAGCGCGGTGCGGCAGGAACCGCGACGTCTCCAGGTCGATGAACTTGCGCGGCAGACGTTCGCCCAGCGCCACACGCAGGGCCATGATCACGCCCTGGCACGGGTCGATGGGCACGTAGCTTCGCTGGGGCAGGTCGTCGTCTTCCTGTTCGTCCGGTGTGTCGGCTTCCGGCGACCAGTCGCTGAAGCATTGCGCCGACTCCGCTTGGGTTACCAACGTCGGCGTCGGCAGCCACTGGATGGCTCGTTCCACTGCGGTCTGAAACGAAGGCGGCAGCGGCACGGCCAGACAGTCGAACGGGTGCGTCAGCAGCACCCGCCGGACCTCCAGCGCAAAGTCCCCGCTGCCGTGAATGATCGGCAGAACCGAGATGCGCGGACCGATCTGCAACGCGGCGTGCAACATCGATGGAGTCCCAGGTTGCGATTGTAAAGCGGAAGAACGGGCCTAACAGTCCCAGGCCGGTTTATACCGCACGCGGTTGAGGATGGCGCATCCTCGTTTAACCCGGAGCCAACGGCGACGGCGTGTTTCACCGGGCGCCGTCGCCGTTGGCTCCGGGTTAAACGAGCCAATGCCAACCGCGTGTGGTATAGTGCCAAGTGCTAACGCTCGTCTTCTTCCTCGTCGCGATCCGGATGCAGCGGATCGTCAGGATCGAAGAAGAAGTCGCCCAGGCCCAGCGGCAGAGCGTCGCCGCCCAGCGTCCGAGCCCGGCGTTCAGCCAGGCTGTCCAGGTCCGCGGCGTCTTGGCCCAGACAGGCTTCCAAGGACTCCCGCCAGGCTGCGTCCTTGCTCAGCGGATGTGCGGAGTCCTGCGCCAGCCGCTTCAAGGCGTAGCGGAGCAGATTGATGCCGTCGCGCGGCGAGAAGTCCAGATTCAACCCATGCGCTCGCTGCAGGAAGGCGACCGTCAAGGCCAGCATGTGCGCCTCGGCAAACGGCAAGTGATACTGCAGAATCGCCAGCTCGTCCTGCCGGTCGGGAAAGCCTAGCGTCAAGGTGGGCTGCAGGCGGCTGAGGATGTAGTCGGGGACTTCATAGGTCGAATCGTCCTGGTTCATGGTCACGGCGCAACGAAAGTTCGGATGCGCGTGGATCGTGATCCCGGCCACGACCGATTCGACGTAACGGCGATGGTCGAGCAGCGGTGCCAGACTGGCCCAGGATTTCTCGTTCATCCGGTTGCCTTCGTCCAGCAGGCAGACGCCGCCACGCAGCATGGCGGTCACCAGCGGCGAGGCGTGATACGCAATCTTGCCGCTCTCGGCCAGGACCGGCGTCACCAGCAGATCTTCGGGACGCGTGTCGGCAGTGCATTGGTAGATGTGCAACTCTTGCCGACGAGCCTTTGTTCCCGCCACGGCCAACGCGGTCTTGCCGATCCCGGGCACACCGACCAAGCGTGGCGTCAACGGCAGATCGTCGTCGCTCACCACCAGCCAGCACGCCAGCAGTTGCTGGAGAATCTCCTGCTGCCCGATCCACTCGCCCCGCACCTCGTGGGTGGGGCTGAGGTGTAGGTTGACGCCGTCGATCTGGATTTGGGCTGGCATGAACTGGGATCGTCGTCATTATCCGAGGGTCGCCCCCTGAAACTGGCACTAGTAAATTTCAGAGAGTTCGCCGCGTTCGCGCAGAGCGTAGCAACAACGATCCAGCCCTTCGGGACGCGAGTTGTCCACTTTTCTTTTTCGACGTAAATCCGGCAAATCCGCAGGGTAACCGAGGAGTTCCACAAGGAGTTCGCGATGATGATCGCGAACAAGCAGCTGCAAAACCGAGAGCATCCAAGCACGGAACCTAATGTGTTCCTCGTTGTTGAGTCGAAGGACTCTGATCAGTTTTAGGCCCGTTTCGTTCAATGCCCGGATGCTCCCGTCTTGTTCAACGTGCATGCATCGGCCGAATGGAACCACCCGTGGATCAGGTAAAGAGATCGCCCGCTTGAGCACGTTACATCCCGCACAGACATAGAGCAAGTTGTCAAACTCGCACCGGCCCTCAGGGTACTGGGACAGCGGCCTGGAATGGTCGATATGGAACATACCTCGGCGTTGTCCCCAAGGCTCGCGCCAAAGGCAAAACGCACACCGAAAACTGAACTCGTCTCGCAACCAATCGCGGAAGGACTCGTACTGGCAGTAACCCCGGGGGCCGTGTTTTGGTGTATGTGGCTCGGACAAATACTCGAACGCTTGCAGCGGCTCCATGTCAGCCCTCCACTTCCTTCCCGCCGTTTCCGAGCACTTTGTTGATTCGTTGCTCCATGTCGCCAAGCGTTGGCGGAGCGATCTCGTGCAGTACCTTGTCGGCCTCCCGCTGCAGTTCATCCAATTCGCGAATTTCTGATTCTGAGAGTTCGCCAGCTATGTCCCACTCAATTAAGTCCCCGCGCCGCTTGTTTCTAATTTCCCACGTTGCCTCGGCCATTTTCGCATTGAACTCCGTATTGCTCCACGGTTTCGACAGAACACCTAAGTTGGGGATCCACCGCGTGCCTTCCAACCGGGTGCCAAAAGCCGTCACAAACAGGGATGGAATATGGAAACGCGTGATCAACTCGCGTGCAGCCTCGATCCCGTCCATGCCCCCCTGAAGGCTAATGTCCATTAGCGTGATGTCCGGCCGAAACGTATCGGCGTAAAGGATTGCATCTGCTCCGGTCGCAGCAAAGTCCCCAGCCAAACGGTATCCCAACCTCCGTAACCTCTCGGTCGTATTCATCGCTTGCGCAACGTCATCTTCAACGACGAGAATCTTCGGCATCGGCAAAATCACGATCGTCACCTCGTTTCAAGGGGTCCTGGGTTTCGAACGTGATCCGAAACTTCGCACCGGGTGAAGGGACAAGCTCAATTTTTCCGCCCAGCTCCTTTGTTGCCCATTGGTACACGAGCTTCAATCCCAACTTTTCAGCATCGGGCAAGTGGAAACTGCTAGGAAATCCCACGCCGTTATCGGCGACAGAAAGGAGGAGTTGATGGGCCCCGATACGCTTTAACGCGATGTGGGGCGTAGGAGGCAAACAGACTGTCCAGCAACTTGCCGAAGTACTTACTCGCATCGATGTGAGCCAGATTGTCCGAACGATAGAGTTCTGCATGCACCAGCGCCATACTGTATATGCGATTGATGCAATTCTGAGAACACCAGTTCGCTGCACGGTCCCCGTAAGTTTGGAGCGATTGGAGTGAAAGCAGACTTGCCACTCTTGCCAGATTGTTCTTTACGCGGTGATGAACTTCCTTAAGAAGCGATTCCTGTTGTCTGAGAAGCGCATCTTTCTCAACCAGTAGATCCCTCAGCCTTTCGTGTGCTCGGTGCGTTTCCGTAACATCCCAGAAAACCCCTTGCAGCCCAATGATGTTCTCCTTCTCGTCTTCCAGAGCCGTTTTCTTCACGTGAACAAAAATCGGTTTCTGCCCTTGGACTTGATGCTCTTCATCCTCCTCAAACGGCTCACCGGTGCGCAAAATGTTCTTGTCATCACGTTCATATTTCTTGAATAGCTCGAAAGGGTGGATGTCGTAGTCGGTCTTACCCAGGATCTCTTCGCGGCTCTTGTTCACATGTTCGCAATATCGGTCGCTCACGTAGCTGAACCGGAGATCTGCGTCCTTTCGATAGATCCAAAGCGGCACATGACTGATCAGTGAGCGATACAGTTGCTCTTTGGCCCTCACCAAAGCTGCCAATACTGCGGCCGGTTCGTTGCAGTCCCAGAAGACAGCCTGCACCTCCTTAAGTTCGTTATCCGAATCGGCGACATCGTTCCGATCCGAACGGAAGACTGGAGTCTTCAGCACCTGCACATCAACGATTTCAGATTGACCGCCTTTACGTCTCGCATGCTTCTCGATCGTTTCAAAGATCTTTCCGCCCGCGAAGACCTTAAGATCGTCGTCCCGATACTTCTTGGCCAACTCCGGGTCGTAGAAATCCGCGTCCTTCTTTCCTAGAATCTCTGCGCGAGTTATGCCCAACTCCTCGCAGAAACGCTTGTTGACGTACGTAAACTGGCCTTCACGGTTCTTGCGTAGGACGCATACCGGCAGGCTATCGATCATGGAAGGATCTTCCTGAAGCCTGTCCCTGATCTGTTGGCCGATACTCACGCACTTGAGAAGCGAGACAATCCCGGTAATGCAATCAGCGGAATCCTTGACCAAGAAGTCGTTGACTAAGATGGGTACGAGGGTCCCGCCTTTCCCCACGAAAGTGAAACCCAACGGCTGTCCCAGTTCGCAGCGACCCCGCTTGAGTTTTTCCAGCGTGGCGGCCTCAACATGTTCCCGCTCGTCCGGCCGAACGAAGTTCCACACCGGTTGACCGACCATCTCATGACGGTCATAGCCGAGCATGGACAGTTCCGTTTGGTTCACCTGGATGATTCGGCCTTCTTTGTCGAGTTTGTGGTAGGCGACGCCAGACTTTTCAAGAAGCTGTTGATAGATCAGCGATGGTTCGCCAGAAGGATCAAGGAGCGGGTCTTCGGCGGTGAGGTCAGCGTCAGTAGATGGCTTGAAATACACGGCAGCCATGGGATTGCCTCCGCGCACAAATGAGCGTAAGAACAACGCGGAAGTGTAGCCGATCCCGCCAGGCATCGCAATCCCCCTGTTTCCCCGCCCCGCAGTTTCCCTGTCACGGTCACGACCATGCCCTGGTCCGCACGGTGCGGGCGAATGGCGTCCTCTGTTCTGATCGGAGAGCGGCGGGAATCGCGACAGGATGGGCTGGCTGGCGCGCTACATAGCCGACGGTGCGGACTGCACTATGATGGCCACGCGATGTCGGACGCATAGCGGGCAGCGCCGAGGATCGCGCTGAAAGGGTTGAGAATGGCTCGGACCGGGATCTTCTCCAGGTGTTCCCGAAGGCGTCCCTTGTCGAAAAAAGCTGCCATGAACCCTCCCGTGGTCTGCAATCTGCTGAGCACCTTGACCACAATCCCGCCGCCGAGCCACACTCCTCCGCGGGCCATGAACTTCAACGCCACATTTCCCGCTTCTGCACCATACAACTCCAGAAAGAGGTCCAATGCCTTTTCGCACAACAGGCTCTGTCCGGCCAACGCCGCATTGGAGATCGTGGCCGCTGGATCCGAGTTCTCCATCTTGTGCAACAGCCAAGCGGGTTCCTCGTTGCGTTCCGTGTCTCGCAGGAAACAATAGATGTTCACGAGGCCGGGTCCAGAGACGATTCGCTCGTAGCTCACGTGTCCGAAGGATCGCAGCAAGTAGTCGTGCAACTGATACTGCACCTTGTTGCGGGGCGCAAAATCGGTATGCCCACCTTCTGTCGCAAACGGATGAAACTGCTGGCCGTCCCAGTACATCCCGGCCTCGCCTAAGCCCGTACCCGGCGAAACCACTGCCGCGTTCCCTTTGGCATCAGGTGCACCGGCGTTGATCGTCACCAAGTCCTTGGGGCCAAGGCAGGAGATGCCGTACGCGCTGGCCTCCAAGTCGTTGATAACCGCGACGTGATCGATCTGCGTCGTCTCCATCAGTTCCCGGGCATCGATGACCCAGGGCAGATTCATCGCCGCGGAGCGTCCGTTGTGCACCGGGCCTGCGACGCCGACACACGCCCGAGATACGGTCACTCTCCGTTTCGCCAGGAACTCTTTAATGACCACCTGCAACCCGGCGTACTTGGCGCTGGGAAACGTCTCCAAGTCGGGGTCGTGGATGCGGAACTGGCGTCGCTGCGGGCCTGCTTCGACCACTTCAACCAAGGCGAGCCGCGTGTTGGTACCGCCGATGTCACCGGCTAAGATCATGGATTGTTCCTCGTGTTCAAGTCCCGTTGCCATGTGCTATCGAACGCGAATCGCTATTAAAAGGGTTAGTCTATCCGATCGACTCGCTCTGGAGAATGCCGGATATTCCCCAGCAACGGCCGGAGAAACCGCCCCGTCTGGCTATCCTCCGTGGCCGCCACCTCCTCCGGCGTTCCCGCGACCACGATCCGCCCACCCGCCGCACCGCCCTCGGGGCCGAGGTCGAGAATCCAGTCGGCACACGTGATGACATCCAGATGATGCTCGATGACGATCACCGTGTTGCCGCGGTCGACCAACCGCTGGAGCACCTCCAGCAGACGCCGGATGTCGTCGAAGTGCAGACCGGTTGTCGGTTCGTCCAGCAGGTACAGCGTCTGCCCGGTGTCGAGGCGGGCCAATTCGGCCGCCAGCTTGATACGTTGTGCCTCGCCGCCCGACAAGGTATTCGAGGGTTGGCCGAGTTTCAAGTAGCCCAGCCCGACATCCTGCAGCACCTGCACCAGACGCTGTAGGGTGGAGAAGTTCTCGAAGAACACGGTGGCTTCGTCGACCGACATTTCCAGCACGTCCGCGATCGACCGGTCACGATAACGCACCTCCAGCGTCTGCCGGTTGAAACGGGCGCCGTGGCACGTCTCGCAGGTGACGTACAGGTCCGGGAGAAACTTCATCTCGATCTTCCGGAGACCGTGACCTTGGCACTCCTCGCAGCGCCCGCCTTTGACGTTGAAACTGAAACGATTTGCGCGATAGCCGAGTTGTTTGGCCTCCCGCGTGCCGGCGAACACGTTGCGGATTTCGTCGAACGCGCCCAGATAGGTGGCGGGTGTGCTCCGTGGGGTACGGCCAATCGGCGCCTGATCGATTTGAATCACCTTGTCGATCTGGCTGGCCCCGCGCAGACTTTGGAACGGCCCCGGCTTGGGGGCTACGCCGCCCAGTCGCCGCACCAGCGCGTGGGCCAAGGTCTCGTTGACCAGGGAACTCTTTCCCGATCCGCTGACGCCCGTCACGCAGACGAAGACGCCCAAGGGGAACCGCGCTTCGATCCCTTGCAGATTATGGGTCGTCACGCCTTCCAGAGTGATCGCATGAGCTTTCGTCACACGTCGTCGTTGTTTGGGGAGTGGAATGCACAAGTCGCCGCGCAGATAGCGGCCGGTCAGGGATTCCGGGTGGCGGCTCACCTCCACGGGCGTGCCTTCCGCCACCAGGTAGCCACCCGCGACGCCCGCTCCGGGTCCGAAATCGAGCAACCGGTCGGCCGCGCGCATCATGGCCTCGTCATGTTCCACCACCAGCACCGTATTGCCCTGCGTCTGCAGATCGCGCAAGGCCTCGATCAATCGCTGATTGTCCCGTGAGTGCAAGCCGATCGACGGCTCGTCCAGCACGTAGCACACGCCGATCAGCCCCGCACCAATGCCCGTCGCCAGGCGGACTCGCTGCAGTTCGCCCCCGCTGAGCGTGTCGGCGGGCCGGTCGAGCGTCAGGTAGTCGAGTCCCACCCGCTCCAGAAAACGCAGGCGTTTGCCGATTTCCGAGACCAGCGGCTCGGCAATCGGTTGCTGCGCATCGCCAAACTTCAACGCCTCAAAGAAGCGGACAGCGTCGCTGACCGGCAGGCGGCAGATTTCCTGAATGTTCTTGTCCGCCACGCGGACGGCCATCGCTTCGGGCCGCAGTCTTGATCCGCCGCAGGCGGGACAGGCCACCTGGCCGCGGAAGGCCGTCAGTTGTTCGCGGCGGTCTTCGTGGGTGGTCGTCACGTATTCCTTTTCCAGCAGGGTCAACAGGCCCAGAAACTGCTGTCCGTCGCCGCGGAGCAACTGGCGTAGCGTGTCGGGTGGCAGGCTTGCCAACGGCGCGTCCCGGGCGACCCCGTGCGTTTCCAGATAAGCCGCCAATTCCGCCTGGTGACGTCGGACCTCAGCTGGCCGCAAGCCTTTCCAGGGTGCCACCGCGCCTGCGGACAAAGCCAGTTGCGGAAGGGGAATCACCAACTCCGGGTCGAACTGCTCCAGCCGTCCAAAGCCCTCGCAGCGCGGGCAGGCGCCGTAGGGACTGTTGAAGCTGAAGGTCCGCGGCTCCAATTCGTCGATGCTGAGCTGGCAGTGAGGGCAAGCGTACAAGGTATTGAATCGCCGCTCCTGCCAGGGACCCGTTCCGTTGTTTTCCCCGGGCGGCTCCGAGGTTTCGCTGGGTTCGCGGTAACACACCGCGACCAGGCCGTCCCCATAGCGAATCGCCAAGCGGATGGATTCGGCCAAGCGGTCTTGCGCGGCAGGGCGGATAATCACGCGATCTACCACGGCCTCGATGTCGTGCACCTGACGCTGCGACAATTCCGGGATCGCCTCGAGATCATAGATCTGCCCATTCACACGAACCCGGACAAAGCCCGCCTTGCGGATCTTGGCCACCACGTCCTCGTGCCGTCCCCGCCGACCCCGCACCAGCGGCGCCAGCAGCATCAGCTTCGTGCCTTCAGGTAAAGCCAGCAGGCGTTCTTGAATCTGCTCGGCCGACTGCTGTTGGATCGGTTCGCCACAGCGATGACAGAAGGGAGCTCCCAGTCGGGCCATAAACAGCCGCAGATAATCGTAGATCTCCGTCACGGTCGCCACGGTGCTACGGGGATTGGCATTACCAGGTCGTTGGTCGATGCAGATCGTCGGCTGCAGGCCCTCGATCAGGTCGACATCCGGCCGTTCCAACTGGTGCAGGAACTGCCGCGAGTAGACCGACAGGCTTTCCAGGTACTGCCGCTGGCCCTCGGCATACAACGTGTCGAACGCCAGACTGCTCTTGCCCGAACCGCTGGGACCGGTAATCACGACCAACTGATCCCGCGGGATATCGACATCCACGTTCTTCAGGTTGTGCATGCGCGCGCCGCGGATCCGAATCGCTGCCTGCGGATCGACGGGCGTAACCAGCGACGCTTCGGGCATGGTCTAAGACAGTCGGAAGAATTGCCTGTGACGAAACTCGCTACCCTAACAAACGGGGCTGGTATCGGCAAGCCAGTCTCGCCATGCCCACAGTCTCGCCGAGGATCTCCGCCACCCATCCTCGACATTGCCAAGCGAGTTCTAGTAGAATACGCCTTGACGCCGTCAGAGGCGGGAATCTAATCGCCTTGTTCACGCACCCCTGAACCACCTGGTGACTGCGTGACGCGACGTTTCGCAGGTTCCGGGACTTTCCACGGAACGGACGGGGCTTGCTTTGAGGAGTTCGAACATTGTCTGAGACAGCTACACGCAGGGTCGTCGTCATCAGTCGGCACGGACTCCATGTTCGGCCATGTTTGGCGATCGTGAACACGGTGAATCGTCACCAGGCAAACGTGACAGTCCAGAAGGGCGGTCAGACTGTGGATGCCACCAACATGATAGGCTTGATCTCGCTGGGCGCCCCCCAGGGGACCGAACTTGTGCTGTCGGCGACGGGGCCGCAAGCAGAAGCAGCGTTGGACGCCCTGGCTGGTTTGTTCGCCAGCCAGTTCGGAGTGGAGTACAACGACTGACGGCCGCGTCAGACTGTCGCCCGGATGAGTGGACCCGCGGTTCCTGGCGGCCTTGTGGCTCTATGCCACAGAGAAAGTACGACATCTACGATCCCGACCACGCCGAATTGACGGGGTGGACCCGCGCAGGCAACTGCCTGGAAATGTACCCGCTTCACGTGGCCCGGTCTCTCCGAGACCGGGTTTCGCGTCTCGGAGAGACGCGACCACGTGGACGCGACGCCGCCCCGCGATGGGTAGATTATTTCCGTCCGCCTGCCCAAGGCTTGTTTCGCCCCTTCAGGGCTAGTGTTCTCAATCCTCTCATAACCCAGGGCGGCGCTACGCGGCGAACGCCGCTCCGCTCTGGGCTGCTATGTGGCTGCCCCTATCGGGGCGAAAACCTGTGGATCAAGACCAGGACGTTGTCCCGATCTGTCACGTGCGCCCCTGCGGGCAAGCAGCGAAACAGGCTCTCGCCCTTGCCACCGTGCCAATTCTCCATGTCAACCCCAACTTTGCATCGCCCTAGCCCGCGGCTGGGCGTGCGGGCCTTGATCGTCACGTTGCGGGTGATCCCTTATGCTGGAGACGCCTGCGTTGCCGCGCGGAATAAATCATCCAAGGCGTCCTCCAGCGGCTGATTCCAGTCGCCCAGTTCGAACACCGTCGCGCGCGGTGGACTTGGGTCGCGGCGGGCGCCGGCAGCAGGGCGTCCGGCTGCCGATGACGGTCGCGTCTCAGGCGGTGTGCTGCTGGCTCCTTGCGTGGGACGTTTTTCCCAACCGTCCTGGCCGGATTGGAAATCCGGCCCACTTGGGTTGCGGCTGGCAGGCGGCATGAGGAAACCGCCGAACTGCGAGGCAGCAGGGAGGGTTGGCCAGGACCCGCTGGCTGCGGGTTCGCCCTCGCCTGCCGGTTGTTTACCGGAATTGAGAACGTTGATTACGAACAGCACGTCCAGCGCCGTCAAGATGCCATCGTCGTTCACGTCCCAGTAGGAGGGCGGCGCGGCAGGCTGAGGCAGGTCCCGCAGGCCGCCGTTAATCGCGTTGATCAGGCGCAGCGCGTCCAGCGGGTGGACCCACCCGTTGTCGTCCACGTCGTACGGGCTGCGGCGGTTCTGCCACGACACGAGCTGCACCGTCGTCACCGCGTCGGCCACGGCCGGGACGGACTCGCGATGCCCGGCGTGGTCCGTGGCCTGGCTGTAGAAAGCGTAGGTGTGATTGGGCTGCCCGACGAACAGACCGGTGCGGTTGGCCGTGTCCTGGAGCCACGGTTCAAACGGTCCGCCATTGTCCGAGACGTAGACGTCGAACGCGTGAACCCCGGCGCCGCCGGCCTCGTCCGTGGCGTCCCAGGCGACCGGAAAGATCAACTCGGACGCGGTCGATGGCAGCGGCCCGACTCCGCCGGACGGCGCGCCGCTGTCGATCCAGTTGACCACGGTGGGCGTGTCGATCGGCTCGTTCCAGTCGAAGACGATCGTGGCCAGGTTGCTGATCGCCGTGCCGCCCGGCAAACCGGTCTGGGAGCGGATCGTGTAGTGCACCTCGCCTTCGCCGCTGTGCGTGGCCACGTCGTTGGGGGGCAGGAAGCCGGCCGTCGGGTCCTGACTCATTTCGCCGGTGGCCGGGTCGAGGCCGGTCAAGGTCCACTGGACCAGCCCGGTCGCTTTATCCAAACGCGCGTCGATGTCCACCAGCAGGTTGTTGCCGAAGGGGCGGAGGTCGAACGGTTCGGGATGGTACGACGTCAGGCCCGGCGGAACGCTGAGCGTGTGCTCGCCGAACTGGATGTCGCCCAATTCGAAGGTGGTCCAATCCAGATTCACGTCCAGTTGGTCCCGGATGGTCACCAGGACGGCTGGTGCGGTCGCCCGCAGGTCGTTCTCGAAGCGGACCGTGTACGGCCAGACGGCGTCGGCGGACAGATAGCGTTCCGCCCCGAAGCCCGTCGGCCCCAGTTTGTCATTCGGATCGTGGCTGCCGGCGATGTTCTGGACAGCCACGCTCTGCGGTTGCTGCGCCGCCTGCACAGCGGGAGCGGGCAGGGCGAACGTGATGGACAGTTTGTAGCTTGGATTGTAGTCTCCGCCGCGTATCGGGTTGGCAATGTTGCCCGTGGCGTCGAAGACGCCGTGACCGCCGATTCCCACGAGGAATTGGTACTGCGTGTCGTTCCAGAGACTATCTCGGAAGGTCTCGCTGCCACCGCCGCGAGCGAGATTGCTGCGGCGACCACCGGTAGTCAAATTGACCACGACCACGTCCAGGTCTCCGTATTTCGGGTCGAAGTCGAGCGTGATGCTCGTGTCGTACTGTCGGCGTTGGCTGGGATCGGTCTCGGTAGCGGGCAGGGTGAACCTGAACCAGTCGGCATCACCCGTCTTTGCTTCCGCGACGATCAGTCCGTCCTGGGACCACGGCCCGTGGAGAACGCCGAGATCAGCGGCCGTGGCCTCGGTGTTGTTGTCCTCGTAGATGTCGTCCGCGACGGGCACGCCGTTGTCGATGAAGATCTTGTCGACTTTCGCCTTGTCCACGCCGGGCAGTTCGATGTAGGCGCGGTAGAAGTCTTGGGGCCGTGCTTGACCGGACAGACGTTGCCGATAGAGAATCCCCTCGCCCTGGGCGGCCGCTTTCAAGGCGGTCCACACGCCCGGCAGGTCGTTGAGTCCATCGCCATCCGCGCGGCCGGCGAGGTGCCACAAGATGGTTTCCACGGCCCCCAACACGTTCGCGCCCATATTGCCGTTGTCGTTGATGCCGTCGGCCGCGAACCTCGCGGCCAAGTTGGTGGCCCGCACGTCCGAATCCCTGTAATCCGGTATACCGTTGCGATTCCGATCTTGTCCAACCGTATAGCCGAACGCGTCGTAGCCCATCCAAAAGTCGTTGTTGTCGAGAAACTGTCCGGAGCGGTTCTGGTCGAACCAGGCCCCGGCTACGTTGATGCCAGTGGCCGCAGGTTGTCCTGGTGCGGCGACCACCACTTGCCGCCCCTCCAATACTTTGGCCGCCACGAACGACGCCCAGCCTTCAGCGAAGGCTTTCGTCAGCAGGGGAGCGCCTGACGCATCGAGCGACTCGTCGATGATTCCGTAGCTCGATCCTGCGCCGCTCACTCCGTAGGGAAAGTCTTTGTAGTTATTGGCGGCGAATTCCAACGCGTGCCCGTACTCATGCAAGACGGTGGCGGGGGAAGTGACCATCTTGGTGCCGATGCCGATGCGTTCGTTGTTCGGGTCCGGATAATGCACCGCGTTGCCGGCCCCATAGTTGTCGTCCGGGAAGGCAATCGCGATCGGTGTCCGGGACGTTGCGCCGGTTTTGTCAGCCATCGCCTTCGCCGCGACCCGAACCCAAGCTGACAAGCCGAACTGGTCATCGGTGATCGTGCGCGACAGGTCCACCACTTGTCGTTGAGTACCGGCCTGCAGGGTCACGGGCGCCGGCGTGGGATCGTGATGACGCAGATACCACAATAGGGTTCTACCGCTCCATTGTGCTCCCGCAACCCAAGCCGGATCCCCGGCGTGGGAGCCATCGGAATTAATGCGAAGGCTATTCTCTTCCCGCACGTAGGCATATTCATTGGCCGCATAGACGACCAAGTAGATTTGACGTGGTGGATTGGTGTTGCCAAGGTACTCTCCGGAATCGTCTCTGGTGAACACGAACTCGCCGGTCTCGGTCGTCAGGTTGCTCACCAGGTCGTCCCCCCATAACGACGATTCCGTGGCGAGATCATTCCTGTTGCTCAGTAGCACGTCCGGCGTGTCGCCTGCCGTGACAGGGGTGCCTGGGATCGCGTCTGGTTGGCCTTTCGCCTCCCACAGTTGGACCCGCACCCGCGCGTTGTCGCCGAAGTACCGCAGCAACTCGCCTCCATATTGGATCTTCCCCCTGACGACCAGCCCGTCGATGATCCCGAAGTATCCGAAGAACGAGGACATCTTGTTGCCGCTGAGATCCTCGGCCGCCCGTGAGGAAACGTCTTCGCCGATTTCCAGGCGGTAGATTCCCGCCACGCTCTGTTCCGGGAAGGTGATCTCGAAGGCCGTGTCGGACTTGCGCACCACGCCCGTCACAATCACCAGATTCCCGGCCGGATCGCGAAGCTCAACGGAAGAGGTCCCAAAGCTGCCAGGCTTGATCGGCTCGTTGAACGTGACTGTGATTTTGCTCACTGCGGACGGCTGCAAATTGTCGGGGCTGCTGCTTACGATGCGGGGCGCTTCCCGGTCGACGACCTGGGCCTGCCCGACATAGGCGTTCCCCGCCTCCCCCGCGACGGCAGTGCGGGCCGCGGCCACACGCACCGGCGGCCCGCCGAGGATGGCGGGGGCGACGGTGAGCGTGTAGTCGCCCAACACGTTTTGCGGCGGAAACGCCAACTGATACTGCTGGGCCGACAAGCGCTGCACCGACAAGCCGGGAACAGCCCCGTCCGGCCCCGTCAAGATCACGTCTTGCGGCGCAAGCTGGTATCGGAGGATCGGTTGTGAGAAGGTGACTGTGAATTGCGTCAGACCGTCCGTCTGGCTCACGGGATCGACCGGCGTATGGCCCGTCACAAACAGCGGGTATTCCTCCGCTGTGGCGTCCGGCCCGCCCAAGCCGAAACTCGCCCGGTAGCGATCATCATTCGTCTCGCCGCTCGCGCCGTCGTGATCCTGGTCCAACTCCCGGCCCGTCAAGTCCGCGATCTGCGGACCGACGACGACGGTGTACTGGCCGGGCGTCGTCTGCACCGGAAACTCGAGGCGATAGGTCCGCGACGTAAGGGGAATTATCGCGGTGGCGAGGACGGCTTGGCCTACGGGGTCAGTGATGTTCACGTCGTCGGCCGTGAAGGTGGCCGGGTCCAGGTCTTCACTGAAGTCCACGTCCACGGCCCCGACGCCGCCGGCCGCGGCTGGGACGGGCGTGTGGCCGACGATCCACGGCGGGGCTTCGTCGGTCAACCCGCCGCCGCGGCTGAGCGACTGGCGGAACTGCTCCTGCAGCAACTCGTCCACCACCAGGCTGTCTACGTGCGACAGGCCGAGTCCCGTCACCCGGTCGGCCAAGGTCAGGATCACCTCGTCCCAGGTCGCGCCGATCTGCTGCGTGAAGATCCGCCACGTGGCCCGCCACGCCTCGTCATCGGCGGTGAACGGCGGCCGGTACTGCTCGCGCAGGGCGTCCCAGTCGATCAACAAGGTGGACGGCTGCAGCGGGTTCACGCTCTGCGAGGTCAGCGTGTACTCGGCGGCGCCGGTGGCGGCGGCGACACTATGCAGCGTGAGCCTTTGCCGCTCGCCGGGCCGCAGGATGCCCGCCGGGCCGGTGTAGCTCGGCGCCAGGAACTGGATCGCTCCGGCGTAGTCCAGCCGGTCGGGTGCCAAGCCGAACGGCAAGTTGTCCGGCCCTTGGATCTGCAACAGCGGCGACGCCAGGTCGATGTCGCCCGTGTTTTCGTACTCGACGATGATTGTGGTCGCTGCGTTGGCGCGGACCAAATCGTTCAGGATCAGCCGAGCCTGCAGATTCGCGCCGGTGCCGGCCTGGACGGTGAAGGCGTCGAGGGCCGCGGCCCAAACGCCGTCCGGACCGGCGGCCTCGACGTCGTACACGCCCACGGCCAGACCGCTCAGAGCGAAGGTGGCGAAGAAGTTCGTGCCGTCGCCCGGATAAATCCGGTGCCCGTAGACGGCCTCGCCCTGCGGCGATATGAGCCGAGCCAGGGGCTGCGCAGGCAGCAGGCTGCCGCTGACCAGCAACGTGACGTCCCCCACGTTCCCGCCGTGATTCGGCGTCACATCCGTGACGCCGAACGGGAGCTGGCGGGCGGTCAGTTGATAGGTCCGTGCCGCACCGGGCAGGTCACGATAAACCAACAGGTAATACGTCCCGGCCGGCGCCGACGGCAGCCGTAGCTGCGGGGTCCCGGCGACTAGCGTGGACTTCAGGTCGTACAGTGTCCGCGTCGGCACTCCCTCGTAGGTCAGGTAGACCGTGGCGCCGGGCGCGGCCGCACCGCTGAGTGTGACGACCACGTCGTCTCCTGAATCGGCCCACAACCGATAGTAGGCCGACTGCTGGTCGGCGAGCGTGCCGGCGGCGGGCTGTTCGAAGACCAGTTCCTGCGCCTCGACG
>JAPLNJ010000559.1 GCA_026692885.1 Planctomycetota bacterium
TTAAGGACGGCAGGAGCGATTTCCCGCCACGACGGGGCTTGTCCCGAATGGCACGAGGTTAAGCGTAACCTCCGATCCCCACTGGGCTTGCCCCAGTGGACAAGAGGTTTGAAAACCAAGGCCGCGTACCGCAACCACATCCCGTCTCCTTCGCCGCATTCACCGCCGCCGCAGGCGGCGGTGAATGCGGCGAAGGGGAATAGATGTGGTGGGGGCCGCTGTTAGTGACCAAACCCTATTTCCACTGGGGCAAGCCCAATGGGGAATGTGGCGGAATGACCCCGACTTATGCTTAACCTCAAGCCATTCGAGCAAGCTCGGAGGAGACGCATGCGCAACTCCAAGAATCGCGGCAAGGGTGTACGCCTGTCATCTGTCGAGTCGAATCGTGAATGCCTTGATCGTAAGGTTGCGCACTGCTATTGGTGTTGGCGACGCGCCGGGCGGCTGAGCCTAAGCGAAGCCCCAGTACCCGGTTTCTGGGGCATCGCTGCACTCTGCCCCAGCCACCCTGAGCCCCTGCTGCTAGTGTTTTGCGCAACATTCTGATCAAGGCCAAGAGTGAACAAGGTGAGGCCACTTTGGCGATCTTATAAGCGGCCAAAACTATCCTCGCAACAGCACTTGTGGCCGCCAATCCAAAGGCAAGCCGTCTACGCACGCTTCGACTCGATGGAGAAATACCGGATTCATCGGTTTGCTAGAGTTTGGTGAAGACTTTGGTGACACCCATCCATTGAGACTCCAGGCAAGTCTACGAACCGGGCTGGAAGACCGTCAGGTAAGTCTTGGACTCGACTGCGTGCGAAGGGAGAGGAAGATAAGCCGCGAGGGAATGGCAGGCGCTGCACGCGACCTCTCCGCGTGGCGGCCAGGTGCGCCCACGTCCGCGTCAGGCAGACGAGCAGGAGGAACGCAGTGAGACTGACAGCGGCGGTGGCCTTGATCATAACGTTGCGAAATGCTCGCAGTGTCGTGATCACCCCCGAGAAGCTTTCGAGAAGCTCCCGACGTAAGTCGGTGGGAGGGTTCCCGCCCTGTGCCTCACCCGGAGCCCCCGCTCCGACCGGCCCGACTCGGCGGCGGGCCGCCCCCCGAGGCGGCGGGCCGCCCCCCAGGCGGGCGCAACGGTGGTGAGCCCCTCGCTGCTCGGCCTGGACTGGTGTCGCCAGACGAGCTAGCCAGACCAATTGTCACGGTTGCGAAGCGACTGCTCATGGCTCGTCTTTCGGCAGCGTAGGTTTCAACGCTGTGATCCCGTCCTTGTCCACGGGATACGCCGCGTCGTGTTTCTGCAGGGCGGTGATCAGGCCCTGCATCATTCGTCGTAGTTCCTTGGGCCGCGAAGTGGCCAGGTCCTGTTGTTCAAAAGGATCCTCGGCCAGATGGAAGAGCTGGTAGTGCGAGTTGCCTGATACTTGGGAGGGGAAGTAGTGATAAATGACCTTCCACGGACCGTCGCGATAGCAGGTGAAGTAGTCGGTACGGTGCGGCGCGTGCGGGTAGTGCATTAGGAAGACCTCACTGCGGCTGCTGTCGCGCTGGCCGGCGAGCAGCGTATCGAGACGCGAGCCATCGACGGTATGCTGGGAGGGCGCGGCGAGGCCGGCGAACGCGAGGATGGTCGGGAAGAGATCCTGCACGGCGGCCTGCTGGCTCTGGATGGCGCCGGCGGGGATGGGCAGACGTTGTTGAGCGGGATGGCTGGGGTCGGCTTTCGCCCAGGCGGCGATGAAGGGGACGCGCATCCCGCCTTCGTAGTGCGCGCCTTTCTTGCCACGCAGCGGCGCGGCACAGGCGACTTCGTGCTGATGACCGAGCGGCGCGTCGCTGCCGTTGTCGCCCAGGAAAAAGACAAGCGTGTTCTCCGCGATGCCGAGCGACTCGAGCCGGTCCAGCAGATCGCCCAGCGATTTATCCATGCCTTCGATCAGCGTGGCAAAGGCCTGTGCCTGGGGCGACTTGCCGGAAGTCCGGTAGTTCGCGGCGAAACGCGGGTCGGAGTTGAACGGCGCATGCACGGCGTAGTGCGCCAGGTAGAGGAAAAACGGCTGGCCCGCTTGCACCGCATCGGAGACGCGCGCGTTGGCTTCCCGGGTGAGGGCTTCGGTCAGGAAGGTGTCCGTGCCGTGATACTTTTCCAGGTGGGGCACAGCCTGCGGCGCGGTCTTCTGGTTGGGGCCGCCGGCATTTCCGTAGTTGGCGGTCCCGTAGTAGCTCGCGGGAGCGCCGATCGAAGCGCCCGCGACGTTGATGTCAAAGCCCAGGTTCCGCGGCTCCGCTCCTTCCGCATCCCGCGGTCCGAAATGCCCCTTGCCGACGTGGATGGTATGATAGCCGCCGGCCTGCAGCAGGCCCGCCAGGGTCACGTCCCCCTGCTTCAAGCCCTTCCAGTTCCACTGCGGCGGGCCGTGGGGGCCGGCGTTGTCTCGATCCGGGTTGATCCAGTTCGTGGTGCGATGCCGAGCAGCATTCTGGCCCGTCAGGATGGAAATGCGCGTGGGCGAACACACGCTCATGGCACAGAAGTTGTTGAAGCGGATCCCGCGGGCCGCCAGCCGCTCCATGTTCGGCGTGCGGTAGTAGTCGTTGAGCGGATAGCGCTGCGGTTGGCCGGCCGCGTCGGTCAAGAACGGCAGGGAGGTGTCCATGACGCCCATATCATCGACCAGGAAGATGACGATGTTGGGCCGGCTCGGCTCCGCCGGCAAGGCCGCCGGGAGCACGGCGAACGACAGGAGCAGAAACAGCGCGGTGATCAGGCTGCGAATCATGTTGTTGGCACCAGTCTTAACCTGTAACTTCACAACTCCCAACTTCGTCGGTCGCGGCCCTGCGGGATGCCGGGGACCTGCGAATTCTACCACACGCTCCTCCAACTGCCGATCCCCCGCCGCCCCAACCCTGCCGCCCCAACCCACGCCGGCTCCGCCTCCGGCAGCAGGACTGAACACCCTGGTTACGAGGCTCCGCCTCGTAACCCACTACCCCCGAGGCTCCGCCTCGCTTCCAGCCGGCAGAGCCGGCAAGGCGTACTGCGAGAAATTGGGATGCACGCACAGATGCCCACGGCGACTTGACTGACGGACGAATAACGGCAGGCCCGTCGGAAATCGAACGACCGGGGCCGGGTGACTGTGGTCTTTGAAGCAGCGCATTTCGGTTCCGACGACTGCCCCACCGACCCCGCGTCGGTGGAAACAGGTTTGAACAGGAAGCGTCGGGCGACGTGTGATCAGGTTGGCCAAACATCCGGTGCTTTGGCTCTGCCATCCGTGCGGGGCAATTCCGGTTCATTGGACTCTGCTGCCACGTCCCCACCCAAGCCCTGCGGCGTCATGTTCAGCTTCCCGCGCAGGGGCAGGATCGGATGCTACGGTGGCGTTTCCGCCCGCGACGGGAGGCACAGGCTTAGGACCAGGCCCAAACAGGCTACGGTCAGACGAAAGACCTTCCTGGACACGCTCCTCTTGCTTAACGCGGGCGATCCCCGCACCGAAGACCCGCACGGATGGCAGAGCCAGAGCACGGATGAGGACCGGCGAAGAAGCCCGTGTCGCAGTTCGTAGTAGTCAGGCTCCGCCGTAACCCAAGGCCAACACGCAGAGCATGATGCCTACACGAATCTGGAGAGCCATTCCATACGGGCCGCTGTGGCGGGCGGAGAATTGTCTCCACACAGACGGCCCCTTCCGCGCGTGCTGGAGTGAGGTGACGGTCCAGGCCCATGCGCAACACGCCACCCATTGCCAGTCATGTCCCGACGGCGCATATTACGACGATGGGCAGTCGGCTGGAATTCGAAGCGGCGATTGACGAACTTAGCGTCGCTGGATTCACGAAACGGCAACGGGTCGTACGGCACGAGTTTGCGTTGGGGAGACATCGTGACACGGGTACGTGTGATCGTGGACGAAGGCAATGGTCCGAATACGGCGACGTGGGACCAGTTTCAGCGAATCCTGGGCGAACGCCCCGCGGAGTACTTGTTTCTCGCGGAAGCACACCCGGGCATTCCTGATGTCGAAATCCTGGACAAACTGCTGGGGCCCGAAACCATCTTGTTGACACGCGATTGCGTGCTGCACATGCGTGCCCTGGCCTGCGGTTTCCGGTCCTACACGCCGAACGAACACGGGCAGCTCACAGGGCGACCGTTGCGCGGCGTGCACCCGCCGAAGTCGCCCCAGAGCGTTCACCGCGAGTTACAGGACGACTACCGTTATCGACCGGCCAACGATCTTCCGAGCCGGCTCAAGGCCGGGTTGAGCGACAAACAATTCAAGCGTTACCGCACGGCTCGGCGGCGCATTCGCAGCCACTTCGGCTCGGCGGCCGCCATGGGCCAGGTGGCGCTCACGGTCGGTGCCCAAGATACCTCGCGAGGCATGCTGTGCGGTTTCGTGTTGCACGTTGCCGGCAACTCCGGCGTCTCGGGCTTGCGGGCCAGTGAAGGCTATTGCCTGCCCGCCGACGGACTCAGCGACCCGGCGTGCGCGGTGATGCATGCCCTGCGCGACCAGTTCCTGCTACAACTCGACCAGGTCACGACGCAGCTGTTTGTCATCCCGCCCACGGTTCGGGATCTGTGCCAGCGGCTGCTGGAACCGTCGGCGCCCGCGGCACCGTTAGACCAAGCGTTAGGCAAGCTCCTGCAAGGCGTCCGGGGGCTCACGGTGCATCCGTGCGCCAAGGGCCGGTTCTTCGACGCCATGACGCGCAAACTGGAGCAACTTCGGAGAGGCTCAAGCAACGAGGTCACCACGCTCGATTTCGCCCAGCTCACCGCCAGCCTGCTGGGCGATGGCAGTGACGAAGTCGGATCTTTTTGACTACGGCGCGAACGGAGAGCCCTCGGATCGCGCGCATTCGTTCAGTCTTGCGCCGCGCGGGGGACCAACGCAAAACTAGTTTGCAGCGGATAATTGCACACGCAGCCCACGGCGAAGTTGGGAACGTTCAGCAGTCCATCGGCGGCGATCAGCGAATTGCTGCAGCCGGAGCGCACGGCATAAAGGTCCTGCTTCTGTCCGGTGACCCGCTCGATGTAGCTGGCCGACTGATCGCGGAACAGCAGCAGGTAGGGATTGGCCACGGCGTAATTGCAGCCGCCCTTGGTGAAGCTCAACGCCGGCCCCAACCGCTTGCCGGTCCGCACGTCGAATGGCTGCCCCTGTTGCGTGAGAAACTGCTCACCGCAGAGCATCATCGGCCAACCGCCGATGAGCTCGTGCCACAACGCCTGACCGCTGCGCCCGTCGAAAGCGTAGGTTTCGGAGGCATTCCTGGTGAGCAAAACGCTTGGTTCGCGACAGTAGCAATCCATTCAATCCTCCAGTTCAACTTCCAGGCTCAGATCGCGCACCTGGACCTCAACGTCGAACAGCCCTGGCACTTCCCAGCCCAAATTCATGCCGGTAATCCGGTAGTCGGCCAAGTCGCGAGATTCTCGCAGGAAGCCGCGCTGCCAAGCCGTCTCGAGCGACTCGACCAATAACGGCCGAAGATCCTTGTCGACGGTGATCCACTGGCGATCGTGGGCGCTGCGATCCGCGAAGACCTCGCCTCCGGGCGTGAAAATGAACATCGCAGTGCCGCCGAAATCCTGCGCCTTGTGCTCCTGCGGGAATCGAGCACGATCGTCGTAGAGCGGGATGCCGAACCACACCAGCTTGCCAAAACCCGGCGACTGCCGGTTACGATTCTGAAGCATTAGGAACAGTTGGAACTGCGCGGCGTGCAAGCCTGGCGAGTACTCGTCCGTGCGCAGGAACTCGGCTTGCAGCAGGCGGGCCTTGAGCCGCAACCGGGCGGAGGTTAGGGCCATGAGCGACGGGGGTTCGGCAAAGTACTGCTCTACAAGCAAATGCACCCAAGGTTCGCCGCCGGACTTCCGGGCACGTTTCCCATACTCCACGGTCGCGTTCACGGCCAGAGACAAGTCGGCTTCAGCCGTGCCCACCGCGCCCCAAGTCACCACCTTGGCCGCGTTGGCCCAGCGGCGGACACCGGGCTGCGGGACCACGGGTGTTTCGGCTACCAGCGGGAAGCGGCTTGACCATTGGTCGAGATCCCACGCTGGCTCGGCATCGCCCGCCGAGCCAGCCAGACGGCCATAGACAACCCGCTGACCCGGCTTGGGCTCGATCAAGCGAAAACCCGTACGAAAATGAGGATCGCGAATCAGCTCGCGATTTTTCGGCTGGCGATCGGTTGTGGCTGGGGTGATCTCGCTCGCGTCTGGAGGCGATGTCGGCACGTCGGCGGCCGGACCAGTCGCGCCGCCCAACACGAGTGCGACGAAACAGAAACACACGTGCCTTGTCATGCGAGATCTCCTGCGTCTGCCTGTTGGATCAGAAGCCGCAAGTAGTTGCTGGAATCCGACTCCCGTGCGTAGCGATTGAGTATCGCTGAGGTGTCCCTGTTCTCCCTCATTGGGTGCTTGCAAGCCATCTGCGGAATCGCTCGGCTGCTGCCTGCTTTACATCTTTCAAGGCTTGACGCCGCTGGAGCAAATTGATCGCCAGCACCGCCACACGGACGTTACCCTCGCAAGGCGGAATCGTTAATAAGCGAACCTGTCCCGCTTTCTTCCCCTGTCTAAGTGCCCCGGTGCGGGGTAGTCATGGAGTACCTGGGGACGGCCCAGGGGGGTGCTTCCGTCGGTGAGTTTCGAGCAGGCGGAGGGAGCCTTGGAGGTAGTGCAAGGTTTCCATTCGCAAGAAGTCTCGGGAGCCGCGCCAGGGCGACTTCTTCTCCGCTTTCTTTCCCGTGAACTTGGCTACGAGGGGGAGATCTCGTGCCAGACGGCTGCAAACTCCTGCGTTTGCGGAGATGATCGATGGTGATGTGTGCCGAAGGGTCAGCTCATAATCTGCATTCGGAGCTTGTTCATATCCGTCAAAGCAAGATATGTCGCCTACGACGTACATATTCCTCACCGGGATCTCAGACACAGCCCATTCAATGTTGTGCAATGCGTCATCGTTGCTTTGCAGAAAACTGATTAGATGTTTGGTTCGTCTGATGGCAAAGTCGGCACCATCGGGCCGCAGGCTGTTGCGGTTGACTGGACTTATTATGCACCCGACGCAGCACTGTGCCCTCGCCAGATTCTTCAGCATCTCTTGCTCTTTCAAGAACAGCCGTTTGCGCAATCGTGCGACGGAATCAACGGCAGGCTCGTCTGGTGAGATAGCAAACGCACTAAGGAAGGCGGTAGTCCAAACCGTTGGCTCTTCCTTGCCCCGCCAACCGGCTGGCTTCTTCTTCCACGTTTTAAGGTCATTGATAATCGCTCGAGTTCTGTCTTCGACCGTACGAAGAATCCGAGGCGGCGCTTCGCGACTGCCGGTTCGTTGAGCTGCACGCTTCAGCTCGTCGTGCTGCTGGCGGCTCATTCCCGTACGATGCGCAGTCGGGGCCTTGCGCCCTTTGGAAAATGCAGCCTGGAGCGCGGCTGGAAACTCCTCGTCGTCCAGCTGTAAAGCTTGACGCTCATCAAGGGGGCATCGTAAGTCCTGTTTTCGCCAGCCTGAGTGGCATATGGGGACGATGCGCGACTGCTCAGGTCTGATCCAAACGCAACCGGCTTCGAAATTGATCCACGGCCGCTCCACGGACGCTGGACTGCAGAGGACCAGCAATACGTCCGAGTTGAGAAGCGCCGATTTGATCCGTTTCAGATACTCCTCACCAGGGGCGATACTTCTTGGATCAGCACTGCGGAAGACTTCACCAACATCGCGAAATGATTCCTGGATGAACCGTTGCAGTAGTTCCGCGAGCTTTTCTTCCTCGTGAATGTAGCTTATGAAGACTCTCATGTTTCACCTCCGTTGGGAACACAGACATGATCGCAGACGATGAAAGTGACGCCGCTTTCTTTCCGTTCACGGAAGTCTTTCGCTGCTAGCATTTGCTTTGGCAAGTCGGACATGATAGTAGTTTCGTCAATTTGATGCGATGGCCCTGAGAACCAGACAGATGACCGCGAAGATGGCAGTGTCTCATGGTTGCCTCCGTAGTCCAAGCGTTGCGGCCCCTCGGGCCCCATCTCTAACACCGTGCGACTGTCGCAGGTTCCGAATTCGGTCTTTCTTCGACGGCACCTCCGTCTTGCGTCCCGCCGGTTCCTGATCAGTAGAGCTTCGCACCGTAAACCAGGAAGTTACGGAAATGGAAGCGGCCGGGCGGCTGGGCCTTGTCGGTGCCGGGGAGACGCTCGATACGCACGTAACGCGCCTTGAGGCGTTTGTCTTGCAGGTTCACGCGAAACACGGTATCGGCCTTATCAAACGTGGCCACTTCGGTCCAAGCCTTGCCGTCGAGCGAGACGGATACTTTGAGCGGGACGGCCCACTGGAATTCTCCCCCCGTGGGCGCGTGCTCATAACGCTGCAACAACACGATGCCACTGAGTTCCCCTTCGCCAGGCAACTGGACTTGGGCCCAAGGTTTCTCCTCGTTGTTGGTGTCGAAGTAGCCGCCAAAGCCGCCGGTCAGAACCTGCCCGTAGGAGAGCGGGCGGTCGTGCTGGCAGGCGCTGCTGGTCTGCAGCAGGCCATCCTTGCTGAGCAACTCGCCAGTGAATGGTTCATACTTGGGAACAGCGGCCGCCTGCGCGGCAATCAGATGAACATCCTCCGGCTTGAGCGGCGGCAGCAGCTTCGCGGCCATGTCGCGCCAGAGCCGGTAACTGACCAGATCACTCGCCTCGCTGGCCTTCCGGATGCCGGTCGTCAGTGTGCTGACAAGCAGGTTCTTGTCCAAGGCTGCGCCCTGCGCATGGAAGAGCGATTCCATCACCTTGGCATAGCCGGGCGCTGTCGCCGGGTTACCGGCAAAACGATTCCCGCCCCAGCTCAGCACGCTGCCGAAAATCCAGTTGCCATCCGGCTTCGGGCTATGATGGATCGCGAGCAGGCGGCCAAAGAACTCCACGGCCAGTGCCGGATCTCCGAGGCTGTCCGCTTGCCAGTTGAGCAGTCCGTCGTAGGGAAAACCTTCCGGCTTGAGCCACCTCTCTTGACACAGCTCCTGGTGGCAGGCCACCAACACCGCCATCCGCTCGGCCGGCGGCAATCCGGGCAGCGCCTTTTCGAGACACCGGCGGACGATCGCCCATCCCGCTTCGTGGGCGACTGCCAGCTCGCGCGCCGCGCGACGGGCGAGATCCAGCCAGGTCGCGGCGGGCAGGTCTTTTACGGTCTCCAGCAGCTTCACGTAGTCGAGCCAGATCCCGAAGTTGGCTGGTTGCGCCGCGATGGCCTGGTCGTACGTATGGACCCAGTCGGTGGCCGCCGCCGTCAGTGCACCCGTCACCGCGACGTTCAGGTGCAGGGCCCCGCCCCCCTGGCTGAACTCGACGCGCAGGGCATGCCGGCCGGCGGCCAGCGTGAAGTCCTGCTCCTGACGGCTGCAGTTCGCCTCGACGATGGTCTGGCCATCCACAAGCACGCGGCTGCCGTCGTCGGAGTGTGTGCTGATACGGATCAGGTCCTGGCCCGCGACCTCCAGCTCGCCCTCCCAGACAACGCCAAAGTTGACGGGCGGATTGGGCTGGATAGTCGCCAAGTCAATCGTGTCGCACGTCCCCGTGCGGTCCGGCGTGAGCTGGGAGAAGTCGGGCAGCCCCGCGCTGACTCCCTGCCGGTACAGGCGGTACCGCAGCCCGGGCAGGAGGCGGACCTGGGCGACGGCGCGGGTCGCCTGGAGTTGCGCCACCCAGCCCCGACGCGTGGCCGCCATGAATCGTTCGACGTCCTGATGCACCGGCTCGTACAGGCGGTGCAGGGTGGAATAGCCTGTGCCCTCCCAATCGGGCACGCTCACGTAGCTGGGCCACGTGACGTTGTTGGCCACCGGCCATTCCTGGCCCACGCGGATGATGTAGGCACAGTGCCCGGGTTGGCCGATCGCGGTCGACGGGATCCCGTGGACCTGAGCGGCGGCCGAACCGTACGTGGACACCGTACCACAGACGCCGCCCACTTGACGGTGCGCCGGAAACGGCCGGTTCCCAGTACCCGTGCCGTAGACGTGGGCCCACGGGGCGATGTAGTTCCACTGATCCTGAACGGTGAGGCCGTACACGTTGAAGCTGACGTAGCGGACGGCACCGTGGGCGCCGAAGTAATCCCGCAGCCTCGTCTGCCGGTCATCCAGGAGGAATTGAAAGTCCCGAGCCGTGCCATAGGTGGGCACGGCCCAGCGCAGCCCGCGCACGTCCAAGCTCTCGAAGCTGACATGCAGCAGCCCGTCCCGCAGCGACTGCTGGATGTGCCGGAAGCGGTCCACGAGCCGGTAACGCGAACCAGGGCCCCACTGCAACGCGAGCGCGGTGGCCAGACGCTGGCTCAGCGGCCCTTCCCAATTCGGCCCGTGTCGGCGGAGCACGTAGAGATTCTCCAACGCCTGCGGCCAATCCGCTTTGCCGGCCGCGAGGAACGATTCCAACCAGTCGGGAGCCTCGAACAGCGTCTGGAGAAATGCCGCCCCGCCGTCGTACGCGACCAAGGCCGCCACTTTTCCTTCTCCACAGACCCGAATCAACTCCGACTGCGCCAGGCTGGTACGCAGTGGGGGAGAATCGATGATCCGTTGGGTTCCTCCATCGCCTTGCGCCGCGGCCAGCAAGACGTCGCCGAGTTTCCGCCGGAGGGCCGCGATCTCGCCGCGCGCCAGCATTCCGGACAGCTCATCCGTCGCCGCGGGGCCGGCGGCGAGGGGTGGCGCCGGCAGCAGTTGCGGTTCGACCGCGAACTGGCCGTTGATGTCGGTGTGGCTGTCTGCGGCTTCCACCTCCACCCGCAGTGTCACGTTCCAACCGGCGCGCCAGTCCTGGAAATCCAGGTCTACTTCCACCCCGGCGTGGGTAGGGCCGAGGCCGGCATCCGGTCGGGCTTCCACCAGAACCTTTCCGCTGTCGAGCAAGGCGATCCGTCGCACTTTCAGTTCGTCTTTTCCGCCCGAATAGGTCAGCCGCAACTTGTACGGCCCGGCGTGGTCGAAGAAGTACGCCGTGTCGGTCATGTCCCACGTATTCAGGCCGGGTTTGACCTGGTTTGCCGCCCAGCCGTAGGTCAGCATGGGCGTCGCGGAACGATAGCGCAGGCCGAGTTCGCCCCGCGCGCCGATGCCCCAGAAGGTGTCGGGATCAAACGCCGCGATTTCGCGCTGCACGTCGAAACGCTGTTCCTCGTGTTTCGGCCAGCGCGCAGTGATGTGATACTTGGCGATCATGATGCGCTGGATGCGTTCGTGGTCGAGCACCCGGTTGCGCGGGTCTTTCAACTCCTTGTCGATCCGGGCCAACGCCTCCTCGTAGTCCGCGTCGGTCAGTTCCTGCTTCTCCAACGCCTTCGCCCAACTCGGTTCGGTCCACGGCACACCGTCGCGCGGATCGCCGCTGAAGCCGAGCCAGCGGACCGCCCCGCTTTCGTCTTGGGGATCAGCCGCGCGGATCTTGTCGTGAATGAACTTGTAGCAGTTCTCATTGCCCGCCCAGTTGGCGAAGCCCAACCGCTCCAGGCTCTGACGAAGCAACTCAGCCCGCTCCCGGCCTGACGCGGCCTCGGCCTGCGCCCACAGGGCGTCGCGTTGCTCACGCACGGCGCGCAGTTCCTTGACGCGTGCCGCCAGCGTGGCCGGCGTCAGGCCCAACCGCGGTTTGTTCTCACAAGCCACCGCCCGGCCCGCGCGGTCCAGCAGCGCCACTCGTGGACAGTAGGTGGTGTCCCACCAGGAGAACTTGCGGTTCTTGGCTTTCACCTCTTGCACATCAGCCGCCTGACCGCTGTCGTCCTGCTCGGTGAGATCCACGGCCAACAGGATGAAGCCATCGCCCAGCTCCTGGGCGAATTCGTCCCGGAGCCAGATGTCGTGGTACAGCGTTTCCCCCAGCCGGTTCCAATCGCTCCCCCGCTGGAGCACCGCGATGTCCTTACCGGTGGCCTGCGCGCGGGCCAGGGCCTCCTCGTAATGCGCCGCCCGCTCGGCCGCAACCAGCGGCGGTGCCGCTGTGGAGGCCGCGGGCGGGAGCCCTGCCAGCAGCGCCAGGGCGGTGATGAGGCAGGCCACGAAGCGGCGGGCGGCGTGGTCTTTCACGGGGATTCTCCTGGAGGACGGGTCAAACCGGACAAGGGGCTGAACTAACGAACGAATTCTAGCAGAACTCAAGGCCCTCCGGGACGCCAAGCCTGGAGCGGGGGAGCAAGGCCTGTCTCGCAGAGAAGGAAGTGGACACCCCCGTAGCTTGGAAGGAATTACGGAGGAACAATGGCGAGGGATTGTCCTGAAACCGGCATCGGAGTTTGGCTTTGAGACCGATTTCTGGACCTGCGGACGTATACGTCGGATCCTTGAGGAACGTTGGACCGTCAAGGTGTCCGTCCCCACGATCTGGCGCAGATTGCGTGAAGCTGGCCTGACGTATCAGAATCCGGAGCGAGAGTACTTTGAGAAGGACGACAAACAGCGAGAAGAATGGCCGCGGGGTATGGCGCGCGAAGGCGGGCCGAAGGCCCGGCAGCCCGTAAACGGCGGGTCGGCGGTTCGAGTCGGTTCCGGGGAAGTTTACGGGGCATGCCCACCGACGACGCCGTTTCATGCTATTTCGGAAGCAGGGCAGCCCGCAGCGGGTAGATCTGCGTATTGAGTTGGCGCATCGAGTCGACCAGGTCACGATGCGGCTCAAACTCGCTGTCGACAAAGCCGCGGGAATTGTCCTGAGCGTCGCCGCTGTACTTGAACCAGTGCCAGCCGACGCAGTTGCGGTTGCCAAGCATACCGATACAGAGGTTCTGGTAGAACAGCCCGCGATCCCGCTGCGAGCGCACGCGGAAACCAGCCCCAGTGGTTTCCACCTCGGCCGACGCGAGGCTCATCGCATACCACTCGGAGTTGAGGATGGGACGCTGGGACAGCTCTGCCCAGTGGTCCATTTGCGGGTCGTCGTTGGACCAGTGGTGGTACATGTTGATGCTGACCACATCGAGCGGCCGGCTGCCGCGCAACGTGCCGTCGTTGATGTTGCGACCATTCAAACGGCTGCCCAGGTACAGGTGCTGGGGGTCGTACTTGAGGATGGCTTGCCGCACGGTGGAGTAATAGCGTTCCGCGACGGTGGCCACAAACGCTAACTGATCGGCTTCGGTGGCGTGCTCGGCCTGCTTCTGATGGGCCGCGAGCCACGCCTCCGCTGCCTGATGGCCCGGGTCCGAAGCAGGCAGCCTTAGGTAGCAGGACAGTCCGTCGGGACGGAACGGCAGCTCGTTGTCCGACAGGTGGCCCAGCAGCCAGGGGTCGTCCTTGGTGGCCGCCAGGCCCTGAGCCAGCTGATCGCAGAAATCGGGGAACTCCTTGTCGAACACCGGTATCGTGCGCTCGGGGAAACGTCGCTCGCCGTTGGACCTGGGCCGCCGCTTGTCGTAGGCACCCATAAAGCTAGTCGTCGTCACGTAGGCCATGCGTTCCGTGAGCTGGTTGCAGGTGGCGGCGTCCGACCACCGGCCCAGCGTATTGAAGCCGCACTCCTTGAGCAGTCGCACTGTATGCTCGGCCCACTGCGTAGTACCGCCGAACTTCTTGTCGGCGGCGTCTACGGGAAATCCGCTGAGGTTCACCGAGCAGAGCCCGACGCTAATGAAAGGGCAGCCCTCGGGATCCACCAGCGTCCAGTTTCCACCGACGCGCTCGGTCCGGAAGAACCCCGCGGCGCGCAGCCGCTCGCCGGCGGCGAGCCCGCCGTACTGGCTCATGGGTGCTTTGCCCGAGGGCAGACCGGTCACGTCCGCAGCCGTGCGCACCGGGACTCGCTGCCAACGGCGGGCGTCGAGCCGTTCGGCGGTCGTTCCTGGCGGCGACTCAGGCAATCCGTGCGGGGTGGCGGCGCAGGGCTGGGGCGGCAACGCGGCAAGTTTCAACGTGAAGCAGAACTGGTTCTGCGGGTCGGTCAGGTACTTGTCGAGCACCGGCGAGTAGGCTTTGACCTGCACGCCGCGACCGTCGGGCAAGAACTCCAGTAGGCGCAGGAAGCCCTGGCCGTTGCCGCGCAGAGCCTCGTAGTCGTTGAGGATCTGATGGACGACGTTGCCGTGCTGGCCCTCGGAAGCCAGGTAGGCCACCCCGCCGGTGCGCACATGGCCGCAAACCACCAGCAGCACGTTGGCGTGGCGCGCGACCAGCTTCTGCCAGAGTTCCTCGCCATCATTGCCGTCGTCGGCATAGCCGTGCGGATTTGCCCGTTGCCTGCCTTTGGTGTGGTCGAATCGCGTGTTGTCGCGGAAGAGGTAGGCGTGGGTGGCGATAATTGCCAGACGCTCGGGGTAGCGGCTCAGAATCTGGTCGGCCCAGGCGATTACCGCGTCGCGCGGCGCAAACTCCAGGCCGAGAATTAGCCACGGGCGCTCGCCGATCGTCAGCAAGTGGTAGCTGTTCTCCAGCCTGCCGTCCTCGTAGACGCCACCGAAAGTCGGCCAGGGCTTGAACGCCGCCAGCGGGAAGTACTCGTTGAGCCGGGTTTGTCGGCCAGCACCGGCGTAGTCGTGATTACCCGTGATCAGCACGTACGGGACCTGGCCATCCAGCAGACTCAGCGAGCGTTTGGCCACGTCCCATTCTTGCGGGGCGTCGTGCGCAGTGATGTCGCCCATGTGGACGACGTACGCGATGCGGCGGGGGGCTTGTTGGGTGGCGACCCATCTGGTCTGCGCCTCGAAGAACTGCGGGCGGGACTTGGTGTACTGTTGCGTGTCGGGCAGCAGCACCAGGGTGGTGCTCTCATCCACCCACGGCAGCGGCTCTTGGGCGAACGCGCGCAGGACGCAACCGAGGACGCAGGTCAACACGCCCAGCCGAGCGAGATGCCGCCATCGACAGAAGCCTGACATGGACTTGCCCTTTCGCGACTGACTGATAGGAATTTCCTTTTCCGACTCAAGTGGGCCAATCTAGCAGGGGCAAGTGGGAAATCAACGGGGTCCCGAGGGGGCAGGGCGGCCAAGGGCCGCCCTGCCCCCCGAAACCCCGTTCCGCTCTGGGACGCCTGTGGAGAGCTTCGGAAGGGAACTCCCCGGCCGATCGGGGGGCGGTCCAACGCCTGGGACTTTGTGCCGGACGACCCGCAGCTGCCACGCGTGCTGCTCATCGGTGATTCGGTATCGCGCGGCTATCCGCCGTCGGCGTTTACTCGACAATCACCCGGAACCCCGTGTTGTAGACCCGCTGCCAGGCCGGATAGCCCAGACGGTAGGTCGAGGTCGCACGGAAAGGCCGGTCGTGCCACGAACCGCCGCGGACGACCTTCAGGCCCTCGCCGCCAGCATTGCGGCCGTCGGCGTCGTTGTAGGGATAGGTCTTGTAGTCCGATCGCGTCCACTCGGCCACGTTGCCGTGCATGTCGTAGAGGCCCCACAAGTTTGGCTGGTAGCTGCCCACCTTGGCCAGATGGAGAATTCCGTCGTTCGACCGCGGGTCCTTCAGTTCGAAGTCCACCTGAGGGTCCGGGTTGGGGATAGGTTTGGGATTCACGCCTTTGACGGCCATCTGCTTGACGGCGACATCTGCCAGGTTGGCAAATTTCGCGAAGTCGGCGTCCAGGTCGCCGAACCACAGCGGCATGTCGGTCCTGGCGTGGCACGCCCATTCCCACTGGGCCTCCGTGGGCAGAGTGACTTTGCGGCCCGTCTTCCTCGACAGCCACCGGCAGAACACCATCGCCTTCTGCCACGAAACACGGATCACCGGATACCGCATATCGTTCATGTAGTACCCGCGCATGACCTGGTCCTTGTAATGCATGTCGTAGACGCCGTTGAGGTATTCGGGATCGAACTGCCGGTACTGCTCCAGCGTCACCTCGGTCGCGTCCATGAAGAACGGCTTGTCGATCTTCACGCGGCAGATCGGCTGCTCGGCCGCGGTCTCCTGGTTGCTACCCATGGAGAACTCGCCGGCCGGGATGCTCACCAGCTTCATCGTCACTCCGTCGCCGAGGTCAAACTCCAGCGACTTCTGCTTCCCCTTGTGGATCACGGCAGGTTGAGGCGGAACGATCGCCCGCTCGTGAGGCTTCGGCAAGATGCTCTTCGCCGGCTTCTTGTAGGGATCCACGACCTGCTCGGGATCGAAGTCGTCGCCGGCGTACTTCTTTCTCAGTTCTTTCCGCCGAGCGAGGATTTGCGGATCTGCTCCCGCCTCGGACCAGGAGGCAAGGTACGGCGAGTTCAAGTCGATCCAGGTGATCAAGCGGTCCCAGGCAGCCTGGTCGAGTTGCACGCCGTGGTGCCCCTTCTGGAGCATCTGCACCAACTCGCTCGTGTCGGCGTGGAACTCCAGCGGCGTGAGCAGGTGGTAGTCGCCCTCGGGCCCGTTGCGGCGGACGTAGGGGTGCAGCGTCTGGTGGGCGGCTTTCGGGCTGGACAAATCGGGAATACCGCACTCGGCGAATTTCCTGCCCGTGTTCGGCCCGGTGCCGATGATCCGGTCGGCCACTTGGTAGCGGCCCGCCTTGTCGCGTCCGTCGGGGGTCAGGTTCTTCGAGCCGTCGTGGCAGCCCACGCAGTACTTGTCCAATACCGGCTGGACCTCGCGCTGGAAGCCGAATCCCCGCACGGGGCCGTAGAACGGTCGGATTTCGCTCGGCTGACGGAGCATGGCGGAGGCCGGCCGGGGCAAGGGAGCCGTGTTCTGGCTTTCGTGGCAACCGACGCAAAAGAGCCGCTCGCCGGGCATGGCGACCGTCCAACTCCGCATCAGCTGCAGGGCCTTGCCATCCTGATCCAACGGCTGCACGGAGAACGGCGTGTTGGCCGGCACCTTGAAGCTGGCCGAACCGTCCTCATCGACGGGTACGGTCCCGAGAATCTGCTTGGCATCCCATCCGGCCTCCATGCCCATCGAGTAGTGGCCGCCCTTGTGTCGCGGGCCAAACTCGTAACGGTAGAGGCGGAGGCTCTTGACCGCGCCGCGCGGCACGCCCTTCAGCCCCGGGCCCTCGTAGACGTCGTTAATCAGCACCGTGGCGTCCTTGCTGCGGAGGTCGATTCGATCAGGCATCCGGGGGGGCCGGTTCGTCTGGCGCAGCGGGATCGGCTCGAAGTATCCCGCCTTGCGGTCGACCTTCTTCAAGCACAGCATGTTGTCGAACACGTCGACGAGGTAGATCGAGTTCCCGGTCATGGCCAGGAAGTACTTGTCGCTCAGCGGATAGGGGTGATAGAACATCGGGCTGTAGGCCGAGGCCAGGTTATCGAGGACCAGCGGCTCCACGGGCTTGCCGTGGCCGGTAATCAGTTGCACCGCTCCGTCGGCCTCGTAGCGTCCCTTCGCAACGTCGAAGAGGCACAGCGCCCCGCCCTTGGGGTTGCTGTGGTGCCCGGTGATCGTCGAGATGAACATGGTCGGGTATCCCGGAATCTGCCGGGCGAAGAACATGCTGTTGGGCCAATAGGAATTGCTGCCGTAGAAGGCCTTCTGGTCTGTGCCGTCCGGGTTCATCGTCATCAGCACGCGGCTGTAATAGTGGGCCGAGTCGGTGTACTCCCAGCGGGTGTACATGACGCGCCCGTTCTCCATGATGCTCGGATACCAACTGGCGTCCTGGTCGAAGGTGATCCTTCGGACTCCTGTCCCGTCGGCGTTCATGCGGTAGAGGTTCGCGACGTAGGACTTGCCGCCCACGCACGGGACGCCCTCGTAGCTGGCGGTGGAGGCGAAGATGATCCGTTCGTCCGGCAGGTAGCAGGCGTCGTAGCAGTCGACGTCGCGGCCCATGTCGGGCGAGACCACGCGCGGCTCGCCGCGTTTCTGCCCCGTGGCGGGATCGATCGTCAACTCGAAGACGGCATAGCCCTTGCCTTTCCCCGGCGCCTCGCTCAAGGTGTTCATGTCGCGGTGCGAAGTGAACAACACCCGGTCGGCATCGAAGTGGAGATCCACGTCGCCGACGAACTTGCCGCCGCCGGGCTGATACACGACCTTGACCTCGCCGTCGTAGATCGGGGACATCACCACCAACTCGTCGTCGTAGTCTCCGGCCGACCCGCAGGAAGCCTGGGTTTGCCAGTTGGCCGCAAAGCGCTTGCCCTTGCGGCTGCGGACCATCAGCAGGTGGTCGAAATCCAAGAGCGGGTTGGCCAGCAGCGCGTCCTTCTTCAGCGCCTCGAATTCCTCGGAGCGATCGCTCTGGATGGTTTCCAGCCGTTTGAGGAACTCCTTGCCTTGGGGGTACTTGTCGCCGTAGGTGGCGATCAGATCCTCGATGGCAAGCTCGAGCGACTGGCGGTTGCCTGCGCCGGCCGCGCGGTGCCCACCTGCCGTCAGCGGCCCGTTGAGCACGCCGCGATTGGCTGCCTTCGCCTGCTCCTGCTCGGCGAGGGCCGCCGCCGCGCTCGGATCACGCGCGGCGCCGCGGCGAGCGCCCTTGCTGCCCTCCACGGCGGTGGCCTCCCGAGCTTTCCGCTTGTCTCCGTTGCGTTTGACAGTTACGGACTTCTCTTCGACGGGCGCGGCCCCAGCGGCCCCCGCGACCGTCACAGCGACCAAGACAATGCATGCAAGTCGTTTCACCATCTGGATGGAGTACTTCATTTCGAGCTCCCGAATAGTTTGGGGTTGTCTGGGGATTGCCTGCGTCGCCTTCATTTTGCCTGGTCTAGCGGGACGCTGCGGACGCGGATGTCGGTAAAGAGTTCCGTGTCGTTGATCTTGCGGCTGAGCGTGTCCTTGGCATTGGCCCAGACCGGCACGATGTTCCCGTCGGCACGGCGGATGCGGAGATTGTCGAGGCGAATCCTGTAGGTGCCGGCCTTCCCGCCGGTGAAAACGAGGCCATGATGGCTGAGGGGGCCCGGCGCGAAACTGCACAAACCGATGACACGGTGCTCCCACTGGCCCTGCGGGACCCGCGTTTCGGGGCCTGTCGCTTGCTCGCGACCGAACTGATCCACCCCTTCGCCGCGTTTGAACAGCGGCGTGATGCCCTTGCTCGCGTTGCCTTGGAGCGGTGAATAGAAGAACCCGCGGGGCAGGCTCCCGGGCGCCACGGAGACGTCGAATTCGATCCAGTCCGTTGCCTCCTGGAAAAAGTCACGCGTCGCAATCGGAACGACGAGACGGTCCTTCGGCTTCGCCTTGCCGGAGACGGTCACCGTGACTTCAAGAACCTCGCCTTCGGGCGCTGGCCTGGCGTTATACTTCGCAGGAGATGGCCGATGCGTCAGCGCCGCGCCAAGCGACTCGGCCCAGGCATCCATCTTCGTCGTCAGCGACTTCACCACTTCGGGATGCATGTCGGCGACGTTCTTGGTTTCGCCAATGTCGCCGCGGATGTCGTAAAGCTCAGCGTGATCGAAGAACCGATGCAGCCGCCAATCCGCCGTGCGGATCGCGTCCTCGTTGTGCCATGCCCAGTAATAGCTCTCGACCGGGCTGGCCGTTCCGTCGCGCAAGGCGGGCCAGATGCTCTTTCCGTCCAGCGGACGCGTCACAGGCATCTGCAAACCGGCCATCGCCATCAACGTTGGGAACATGTCCAGCGCCCCGCACAAGCCATCCCAGCGGCGACCGGCGAGTCTGCCTTTCGGCCAGTGGATGACCGTGGGCAAATGCGTGCCGCCTTCGAAGATCGTGTGCTTGCCGCCGCGGAACGGGACATTGCTGCCTTCCTTCGTCGCACCGTTGTCGCTGGTGAACACGACGATGGTGTTGTCACGCAGGCCGAGCTTATCGATCTCGGCGAGGATGGCGGCGACGTTCTTGTCCATCGCCTGCACCATCGCGGCATAGACGCGTTTGGTTTCGTCCGTTACCTTCGCATCCACGCCCGCCAGGTCTGAGTCCTTCGCCTGCAACGGCGCATGGACGATGTGAAACGGCACATAGCAGAAGAACGGCCGATCCTTGTTTTCGCGGAGGAATTCCAGGACGTGCCCGGTGATCAGGTCCTCGGTGTAGCCGATGTCTTGCGGCCGGTATTCGCGGTTGTGCCACCAACTGACCGGGCCGCGTCCCTGCACGGTTCGCCGCGTAAAGTAATCCGCGCCGCCGCCGTAATAGACCCAGGCTTCCTCGAAACCATGTTCATTCACGCCGAGGCCGCCCTGGAGTTTCTTATTCGGCATCGTCTTCCAAACCTCCTCGAACGCGCGACGATACTCCGGCGTGTCGGGGTCCGCGCCGTTATGCCACTTGCCGAAGATGCCCGTGCGATACCCGTGCGCTCGGAACGCTTCGCCGATGGTGGTTTCCTCCCGGGCGAGTTCTCCGCCCGTTTCCGGCCCTGTGCCGACGCGGAAGGGGTGCCGCCCCGTCAGCAGCATCGCGCGCGTCGGCGAGCAGACGCACCAGCCCATGAAGTTGTCGAGCCGGACGCCTTCCTTGAACAGTTGGTCCAGACGCGGCGTCGGAATGCCGCCGCCATTCGTGCGGAGGTCGCCCCAACCCAGGTCGTCGGCAACGAGATACACGATGTTCGGCTTGGAGGCATCGGCCGCCCGAACAGGCGCGGCCGGTGTGAGAAGCAGTAGGGAAAGGAGGGCAATGATGTGTTTCACGCGGGTTCTCCGGGCGGGCGTTTCGAAATCGCAGTTATCACGGTGTTGTCGTCACGGCTCTTCCCTGTTTCTTGCGACGTTCTTTTTTCCCGTTCTTGGCCGCGACATCCGCGGTGGACGTCTCCTGCCGATTCATTCGCTTGAGCAGCTTTGCGTCTGGTTCGCCGCCGAACTGTTTCCAGTAAACTTCCTTGAACGGATTCACCTTGGGTCCCACGACGTTCTCGTTCACGAGCAAGGACTGCACTTCATTCCACCATTGATCGTAGGCGACGCGGAGCTTCGCAACCACGTCGGGATGCGCGCCAATGACGTTCTCTGTCTCACCGGGGTCGGCCTTCAGATCGTAGAGTTCCTTGTTGTTGACCAGCGTGAAGCGGGAGTTTTGAATGGCGCACTTGGCGAATTTGGACTCGGCTGCCTGCCCTTTTCCCCAGCGACCGACGTGATGCACGAGCGTGCGGTCGGGCCACTCGGCTTTGGGATTGGTCAGCAGCGGCAGCAGGCTGCGTCCTTCGACCTGGCTCTTCACTTCCCCAGGTAACTTCGCGCCGGTGAGTTCTGCGAGCGTGGGGAAAATGTCGATGTGCGCGCTCAAGGCGTCGCACTCGGCACCGGCGGGAATGCCGCCGCCAGGCCAGCGGAAAAACGCCACCGCCCGCGTGCCGCCCTGATACGGTGTGCCTTTGCCACCGTGCAGACCCGCATTGAATATCTTCGTGCCCGCGGTGCCACCATTGTCGCCAGTGAAGTAAATCACCAGCGTGTTCTGAGCGATGCCCCATTCCTCGATCTTCCGCAGCAGCACGCCAAAATTCGTATCAATATTCTCCACCATGCCCAGGAACTTGGCTGTTCCCTCTTGAACACCGGGCTGGCCGAGATACTGCTTGTAGTATTCTTCCGGCACGACGTGCGGGCCGTGTGCGGCGTTGAGCGGGATGTAGGCAAAGAAGGGCTGTTTGCCCGAACGCGCGCCGTCCATCCATTTGATTGCCTGACTGAAGAACAGGTCCGTGCAATAGCCCTTGGTCTTCTCGAATTTGCCGTTATGCCAGAGCGCCGGGTCAATGTTCGTGTTGCCCGGTGCGTCGCCGCAGGAGCCGGGTTAGGTCTGGCCGATGCCGCCACCGCCGTGGATATAGACCTCGTCGAATCCCCGATTCTCGGGCCGATACGCTTCCTCGTCGCCGAGATGCCACTTGCCGAAGATGCCCGTCGTATAACCGACGGACTTGAGCATCTGCGCGAAAGTGAAGGTCTTCAAGCTCATCCGCTCCCGCTCATGGATGGTATGTGTCACGCCATTCTTGAATTCATGCCGTCCGCTCAGCAGCGATGAGCGACACGGCGAGCAGGTGGGACTGACGTGGAATTGCCTAAACGTCAGACACTCTTTTTTGAATTGATCCACACTCGGCGTGTGGATGACGGGATTGCCCAGGCACGCGTAATCGCCAACGCCGACGTCGTCGGGCATGACGAGGATGATGTTCGGTTTCGCTGTCGGGGCGCCATGCAACGCGGCCAGCGGCGCCAGCAGCAGGGCGACCAAGAGCAAGATGATGTGTTGACGTTTCATCGATTGTTGCCTCAATGCGGTTGTGTGTTCACAATGGTGTCGAGGTTGGTGAGTCATTTCTTTTCCGCCCCTGCTTTATTTTTCCTTTCTCCCTTTTTGGCCTTGTCGCGATTTCCGCCCTTTCCATATTTGGTGCCTTTCGCATAGCCGGGGAATGCTCGCACATTGGTGGGGGGGCGCAGCGCCGGAAGCTCCTGCTCACCGCGGTGAACTTCGATGAGGCTGAAGATGTCGTCCTTGGCGTCCGTGTTCACGAGAGCCAAGTCAGCGCCTTTGATTCCATCATGGCGGAGGACGGCGTCTGGCAGGGTGACGACCTCATGGTGCCATTGCTTGTCCCCTTTGCCAATGACTGACATCGCGGTCTTCATGGTCGGGGTGCCGGCATCGTAATCCAGCTTCCAGGTGGAGCCTTCCTGTCCGTCATACCAGACGACGGTTATCGACATAGCTTTGGGCCGGGCGTCTTGGGAGAAGCCGTCATGCAGCTTGAAATACATCGCATCCTTGCCGGAGGCATGCGCGAAGCCGCGCGCAAACCGGGAGTAGATGGAGGACGTCGGGGTGATAGGGCCGCCGACGCGCCAGAGCGGGATGGAGGTGGCATCAGCATCGATCTGGGCGAGCAACCGAGAGTAGTTGTCCGGCCAGATATCCCAGCCCACGTCATTGAATCCGGTTTGATCGCCCCGCTGTTGGACCTGCCCCATCGTCAGGGCAGCTTTATCATCCACACGGGCGCCATACTTTGCATATTCGGCGCAGATCTTCAGCATGCGATCCACGTTTCCGTGGGAGGCCTTCCCGAACTTCGCCTCCGGATAAGCCTTGGTATCGGCGGCATCCAAGCCCTTGTGCAAGGCGCAGAACGCATCGGTGGCGCTCGCCGGATAAATCTGCCCGGCATAGCGATTGAAAAAGTTGAAGGAATAGTCGAAGCCCTGTTCCTTGCTCGCTTCGATGGCGCTCTTGGTGACGTCCCAGACGCTCTGGCCCGAGTTCAGGGCGTTCACCGCGCCCCAATAGAAGTTGAGCGGAACATTGAGCTGATACCACGGTCTCGTCCAAGTTTGATCCATCTCTGACCGGGCAAAGACCCTGGGCTCTTTGGGATCGACAAGGTAGCGTTGCCAGGTGTTCACCGTGGTTCGCTCGCCGCTCAAATGATGTCCGCGCGAGAGAGCACCGGCTTTAGTGCCAAAACCTCCGGTGATGTGGCTGGTGACCCATTTCCATTCTTCCGGGTTCTTTCCTTCGCCGTCTTCGTCATCGCCGGTAATGGAAGCAAAAAGCAGGCTGATTTTCGGGTCAGGACCTTGATCGAAAAGCTTGGCATACAACGCGAATGTCTCCAATCGGAAGCCGCGCCATTCAGGGGAGCTCTTGGGCAAGTCGTACTTGCGGTCACGCGCCTTGCCTTTGTAGGGAGTCTCATCACCGGTGCAGCCCGTCTTGATCTGGATAAAGGCAATGCGCTCCTGTCGGTCCTTGGGGTAGCTGCGAATGTGTTTGGCGACTTCTGTGATGAAGCGGGTGTAGCACGTTTTGTATTCGGGAGAGAGGTAGTAAGGGTAGCAGGGAAACTTGCCCTTGTGCTTTGTGTCATCCGTCACCACCCTGGGGACACCTTTTTCATAAACCCAATTCGGCGTTTGCGGACCGGCCTCAAAGGAGAAGTAAAGCGAGGTCTTGTTCTTATAAACGGTCTCAATCGCCTGATCCATCGCGCTCCAGTCATAGACCCCCGGCTGTTTCTCCACACTATCCCAAGGTGCATCGCACGACGTTCCTTTTAGAAAGGAATACTCTTTGGGATCCTTGGTCTCACCCCGATCCCATACGCCGAAAGAACTTGGAAGGGGTTCGGCTTTTAGCTCTGCCAGCGGCGCGAGCAGCAGGGCGGTTACGAGTGTGAATGTGTGTTTCATGGTCGTTCCTTTCGTTTTCATTTGATTCGTCAGTTCCAGGCAGTGGAAAATTCACTCTTCTGAGTTTTCAACCATAGCAAATTCATAGGCGCGAATCCTCACGGCTAGATATCGGAGGTGGAACAGGGCATCTCCGTGATAAAGGGCTTGGGAATGCGTGCGGGCCATTCCACAATGCCGGGCACGCGCAGACCGCCCTCCCAGAGCGTGCCCTTGGAGCCGCGCAGGTTACCGGTGGACTTCGGCCCCGCGGCGCCGCCGTTGTCGCTGCAATACCAGAGAAGCGTGTTGTCCGCGACCTTCAACGCGCGCAACGCCGCCCGCAACCGGCCGACGCTGCGATCGATGGCCGTGATCTCGCCGTAGTAGTTTTGGTCTTCTTCTGGTAGCGACGCGTAGAACGCCTTGTCAGCCGGCAGCGCCTCGTGCGGCACATGCGGGTTACCGAACCAGACGACGGCGAGGAATGGCTTGGACGCCGCGGCCTGCTGGCGGATGAACTTCAGGGCTTCATCCGTGACGACGTCGGAGCCGTCGCCGTGAAACTTTTCCGGCACGCCGTTGCGGCCAAGCACCGGGTCGAGGTCGAAGAAATTGTCAGCGGAGACCCATTCGTCGAAACCCAGCTTGCCAGGCGACAGCGGGTCGCTGGCGAGGATGGCGCGGCCCGGAATGACTTTCGTGTTCTTGTCGCCGTTCTTCCCGTTGAGGTGCCACTTGCCGAAGTGTCCCGTCGCATAACCCGCCGACTGTAAGACCTTTGCCACCGTCATCTCCTGCGGACGAATGGGCGAGCCGGGACTAAAGGTGCCCATGCGGTGCGGATGGCGTCCGGTCATGACGCTGGCGCGCGTGGGCGAGCAGTTGAAGTGTGCGGTGTAGAATCGATCGAAGCGCAGGCCGCTGGCCGCGAGCTGGTCGAGGTTGGGCGTCTTGAGTTCGGGATGACCGTTGTAACTGGTGTCCCCCCAGCCCTGGTCGTCGGCCATGACGAGGATGATGCTTGGTTTCGCGGTCGAGGCGCCGGGCAACGCGGCCAGCGGCGCCAGCAACAGGGCGGCAAGTGTCAGCAACATGGTACGTTTCATTTGATGTCTCCGTTCATCTATTTGCTAGTTGATTTTTATGACGCGCGTCATGTTCTTTTCCATCGGGACTGTTAGCTTCCAGCCTTTGGGACTCTTGGTAACCTTCATCGGGGTGTTCGCGACCATTTCGCTGAAGGAAGGCGTTTCCTTAAGCCCCAGCTTGGCGGCATCGACTTCGATGTCGACCGATGCGGGGGGCGTCGGCCCCCAGACGGTCAGATAGATATTCCGGCCACGACCGAAGCGTTGAAGCTGCACCGCAGGGGAATTGACATGGGCACAAGTGACCGGCTCCCAGCCTGCGAGACGGATGGCAAGGTTGGCGGGTTCATACTTATCCCACAGCGCCTTATGCTCCGGCTTGGTGTACCATGAATAGTCCTTGAGGTAGCCGGGATGGGCTGGCGGGTAAAAATATTGAACCTGTACCGGCCAGGCAAAGCCGTAGGCCGTGGTTCTTGCCAGGGCGTTCTTTATGACATCCAAGGTCGGGGATTCCTTGTGCTCCGGAATATTCCCCGAGGAGATCCGGTAGGATTTGCGCCCCACCACCATGCGCTCGAAATCAAAGCCACCCAACTCGATCGGCTTGAAACTGCCCTCGTGCCAGCCGCCCGCCACCACCGCGGCGAGGAAAAACATACCGGTTCGCTCCTGGCCCGCCGGCTTATTCGGGATTTTGCCCCAACCGAACTCCTTCATGCCCGCCGCCTCATGATACAAGCCGCCCTTCTGGAGCAGCAGCCGGTAGGCGTCAAACAGCTCGTAGTTCGTAAACTGGGTTTGAATGCAGGGGCGACCCTCCTGATCGAATGTGAGGGGATGGTCGAGGTAGGCGAAATGATCGCGACGGTAGTTGAGAAAGTTGCTCCACCCCCCAAGGCGGTCCCAGTGGATGCCAATGAAGTTTCCGACCTTCCGGAGGTCAGCGCCTTTGCGCAGATACATATTTGCATAAACCGGAAGGTTTCTGTCGGCAAAGAGGTCCGGATCGCAGTTGTGAGGGAAATCGACTCCGTCATCCGACGTCTTATAGCGGCCAAACGATCCGTCCGGGTTATAACAAATGCTGTTGATTAGGGCGGCTCGTCCTTCAGTCAGCAGCGGGGAGTTGGCGGCACCCTTCTTTTCGTAATGCTGAATGGTAGTGGTCTTGGCAATGGCATCGAGGAACTGCTTATTCGTCTTGAGCCTTTTCGCATTCTCCAATCCCTGGATGCGTGCGGAGGTTTTGGTGTAGGCCAAGTACTCCTTCACAGTCGGATCGATCTGGCGGTCGGTTTTGAACGTCTCGCTTACATAATTCATATTGATCCAGTCATGGTGATGACCGAGCGCCGTCATGACCTTCGGTTCGATGCGGTAGTAATCGGGATACCAGTCGTAGTATTTCGCCAACGCGTCGCGGAAACCCCACGTGCCATCGATGGAGTAGATGCGGAAACGGAAGGGCGCCTTCGAGGGGAATTTGATGGTGTCCTTCGACAAACCGAAAGCCATCTGGATGCGAATGCCATCGGCATCGGCACCCACCTCGAACACGCACGGATCCGTCGGCGGGATACACAGCGCGATTCCACCTCTACTGGTCCACACGGCGGGAATCGGCACCAGATTATTGCTTTCCGCATAGGCGGGATATTCGTTCGTGATGACCGGGCTTGTGCTAAGCGATTGGCCCCATTTCCAGCCCGTCGTAGTCACCGGCAGGTTGAAGCCCAGCCACAAGCCGCGATCCTTGCCCGTCAAGTCTTCCAGAACACCGACTACCTCGATAAAGCCTTGGCCCTCGGTCAGCACCGCACTCACATTGGCCTGGAGCGGGCTTGTCAGCGTCAGATGAAGTTTCCCGTCTTTGGAAGCGGCGGTTCCAACAATGGCAACTTTCTTGGGACTGTTCGGTTCCTGGAGATAGAAACCGCTGGCCGTCCCGTTCGGCAGTTTTTCCCCGCTCAATTCGACCCCGGCAATATTCCCGTTGTCCTCCAGCGCCAGTTTCAGACCCGCATGATCCGATAACGTTGCTGCCGGCACGGAAGCACCGAACAGGAAAACTCCTGCCAAACTCAAGATTGGGTTTTTCATATTTGTCCTTCTCTTGTGAACATTTACTTCTTCTTCCGCGGTCTATTGCCCTTCTTCACTTTGTTGCCTTTGAGAGCGGCGCGGAGAAACATCGATCGAACCGCACACCGCCCGCCGCTAGGGCGTCGAGGTTCGGCGTCTTGTACGCGCCGCCGTAGCAGCCGACGCCGGGAATGCCGTCGTCGGCCAGGATGAAGATGATGTTGGGTTTCGCCGGCGGCTGGGCACCGGTTGCATGCGGCACGGCCAGCGGGGCCAGGACGAACAGGACCAGCGGTAGGACAAGTCTCATAGCAGCGGTCTCCAGTCGTTAGCGTTGGGCAGCAGGTGGGAATGCGGCGGCGAAAGGCCGACCTGCAGATGACTTAGTCGTCGTAACAAAATAACGTGACCAATTGTTGGCTTTTGTATCAAATGAAAGGTGGGGAGAATTCGGTAGCTGCACGGAGGCGTGGTTATGATAGCGCTGGTACACGAGAAATACAACAGGTTGTCCTGGATGATGGACGAGAAACTGAAACGCCACTGGGCGGCATGCGAGGCATTGGCGTTAGGACGCGGCGGTATTTCCGCTGTCTCCCACGAGACGGGACTTTCACGGAATACGATCCGCAAGGGGATTCGTGAGATCCGAGAGGAGATGCCTCGACTTGTCGGAGAGATCAGAGCGGGAGTTCGGCAGCCCGGGGGCGGTCGCTATCGCTTGAGTCAAACAGACGAGAGTTTAGAGCGGGACCTGGAGGAACTGTTGGAGGCCAGTTCACGTGGAGATCCGATGTGTCCGTTGTTATGGACCTGTAAGAGCACGCGAAAACTGGCGAAAGAGTTGCAGCACAAGGGACATCAGGTCAGCCACATGACCGTGGATCGGATGCTTCAGGACATGGATTACAGTCTGCAGGCGAATCGCAAGATGCTCGAAGGCAAACAGCATCCCGACCGGGATGAGCAATTTCAATTCATCGCCCGGAAGGTCCGTCGTTTCCAGCAGCGGGGTCAACCGGTGGCTTCGGTTGACGCAAAAAAGAAGGAATTGCTTGGGAAATTCAAGAATTCCGGCCGGGAGTGGCGGAAGAAGGGAGACCCTGAGCCGGTGGATATCCACGATTTCCGCGACAAGAAATTAGGAAGTGTGATTCCCTACGGCTTGTATGACCTGACGCGCAACGAAGGCTGGGTCGATGTGGGCGTCGACCACAATACCGCGGAGTTTGCCGTCAGCACGATTCGTCGTTGGTGGTACAGGATGGGGCGCCGCGTGTATCCCGACGCGGAAGAACTGCTGATCACGGCGGACGCCGGTGGCAGTAACGGATATCGCTTACGTTTATGGAAGCTCTGCCTCCAGCGACTGGCGGATGAGAGCGGACTGAGTATCACGGTCTGCCATTTTCCCCCGAGTACCAGCAAGTGGAATAAGATTGAGCACCGAATGTTCTCTCACATCACGGAGAATTGGCGTGGCCGTCCGTTAGTTAGCCGAGCGGTGGTAATCAATCTGATTGGGCACACCGCCACGCGAGAAGGCCTTCATATTCACGCAGAACTCGACGAGGGACATTATGAGTATGGCATCAAAGTGTCCGACGCAGAGTTTGCTACGATCAATCTCAAGAAGGACAAGTTTCACGGCGACTGGAACTATACAATTCACCCGCATAGAAACAGAGGAAATGGTCAACGTATTTTGTTACGACGACTTAGTCTGTGCGCCGCGCGTGGGATCGTTTCGCTCAGGACTTCGCGGCGGCTTTGGCCTTCCTGCCGGAGTTGGTCTTCTTGTCGGCTTTGACTTTGGCCTTGACGCCCTTCTGCTTGGCCGAATGCTCATCCAGAACGGTCTTGGTGGCGGGCTTGGCGAGCGTTTCGCCGTCCAGGGGCGGGGCGATCTCCCTCAGGGAAGTCGTCGTTGCGCAGTTCCTCGCTGGTCCGCGTGAAAAGACCATAAAGAACGTTGTGCCGATCGCTGACGTTGATATTGGGCGGGTTGAACCAGATCCCGCTTTGCAGCGAGCCGGGCGCGGCCCAGAGCAGGTTATGGTGCACGTCCACCTCGCGCGAGCCGTTGTCGAGATAGACCATCCCCAGCTTGTTCCAACGCATGGCCGCGATGTCGTAGCAGTCGTGCATCACGTTGTAGGCCACCTGCGAGCGCTGGTCGTTGAGCGTGCCGCCGCTGGCATAGAAGCT
>JAPLNJ010000560.1 GCA_026692885.1 Planctomycetota bacterium
TGGGCCTGGGCCAACTGGGTCTGCATGTCGGCTGTGCCTTTGGTCTTCTCCATGTCGATCCGCAGACGCTGGGCCTCCTGCTGCATTTGGTAGGTGGCCTTCTCCTGGTTGGCGATATCACGTTGCGAGAGAACCAGGACCAGTTCGTCCGGCAGGAACACGTCCTGGATGTATGCGCCGCGGGTTTCTACTTCGTATTGGGTCAGTTGCGTGCGGATGTGTTACAACGCGCTTTGTTGCACCTGCTGGCGGGTCTCGATGAACTGGACGGCAGGCATGCTCTGGAGCTTGTCGCGGAAATGGTTACCCACGGCCGCTTGCAGCACCTCGTTGACCAGATTGGCGATCGTGCCGACCATGCTGATGACGCGCGGAGCCGTCGTGTCGGGCACGTGGATCTGCACGACAAGTTCGATACTGAAGACGAAGCCTTCCCGGCTCTTCGCAACGATCTTCGACAAACGCTCGTCGAGCTTGTGGGCCGCGCTGACCGCCTCCGACCAGTTGAGGCTCAGGATAGCCGTGGGCACGTGCTCGGCTTCGTAACATCTCGGGTTGATCGCGTACTTGCCGGTCCGTAGTGGCTCCTGCCAGATGCCGCGATGGCCGGGCCGAACGATCGAGCCGAACTTGAAGGCGGCCCCGGAGGTGTCTTCGGTCGGTAGCCCGACGTAGGCTTTGATCACCGCCACCTCGCCTTGCTTGACCACGAGCATCGGAACCTCTTCGACCCGCACCAGGAACGGATTGAGCAAGTACGCCCCGTAAAGCAACGGGTCGTGCTGGAGACCGATCTTGCCGCCGGCTTTCAAGAAGGCGTCAAAGTCCTGGTAGTTGTTGTGCTGAACGGACTTTGACCCGATCAAGGCCTCGATGCGCAATTGGTCGGTGGCGTTCTCACTTTCCAACTTCTTGATATCCTCGAACTCGCCCAACCGGCTGGCGATGGCCCCGCCCGGCAAGGGTTGGCCGTCGAGCGCGGTGATGACTCCGCACGTGTCGATGACTCCCCCGTTGCCCGCCGAACGCGGCACGATGACTGTGACCTTGAGTTGGTCCTGCTCCAGTCCGAAGGATTCGCAGGTGAGCTTGCCACGGGCCTGGAGGCGTTGGAACTCGTGGGCCACGGGAAGTCCGTGGACCCGCTCCCGGGTAATCACGAGAAAACCGACCGGATGTACCGGCATAAGACTGCCGGGCGGCAAGACGGGGCGCTGCACCCCCTTCTGTCCGCCGGCCTTCAACCACTCGCGCAGGTTGCTGATCAGGTTCAACTCGTGGGCGGACTCGGCCGACTTCGCCCCGACCGGCAGGGGTTTGCCCACCTGGGCCACGACCACTCCGATCTCGCCAGCCCGAACCTGCACCCAGGGGTGCTTTTCCACGGCATACACCACCCAGAACTTAAAACACCAACCCGGCATTAAGAGATCGGCCTGGTAGCCTGCTTCGCCGTGGAGGGCAATCGGATTGTCGTCCGGGAGCTTTTTCAAGGAGAACCGCTTGGTGACCACCCCGACCTCGGTCGCGCCGATGATCCGGATGGATGGCACCACCAGAACCACTGCGAGGACCGCAACGGCTGTCCAGAGCCAATGCGCCGCCAAAAACGACAAGATCTCCATGACTCAACCTCCTCCAGAAGAAGCCTTTTCCCAAAAAAGTACCGTAGTACCAGCGGATGCCGCATGCCACTGCTCTCCGCCAGACCAGCGTTGCTCGGCGGTTGCGTTGACGCCGTCCTGCCGTTCCTACGTCAGGGACCAGAGATGCCGTCAGCGAAATACCTCCAGTACTCCCGGCCGGCATACACGAAAGCAAGTTATCCCGCCAATCCAGGTGCCGAGAATCCTGCCTTTCCGGTGACGTGCCTTCCGCGATGGCTTGTGCGCCGCAACTCCAAGGCCGCCAGTCCCAAAAACGCATCTCCCAATTCCAAGTGCCAGAAGCAAGTGCCTCGCGGCGTAAAGGGGACACCGTCCAGGTTCGCACCCGGCGCCCCACGGCCGAGTTGCGACACTTCCAAGAATGTACCAAACCAAAGACGAATTCTCCATCCTGCGATAGCCGAAACCGGCCCAAACGCCAGCGGCTTGTCCTAACGGTGGCCGACGCCTGAAGGGCAGTTCTGTCGCGGGAACTCGCTTCGCGGTAATCGGAACGGCAACACGCGTAATGCGAGACTCCAAAAGCTGCGTTCAGGGACGTGGCACCCAGCAAGCCGCATCGGTAAGCTATTCTGAGACATTGCATTCTCAGGACATCCGGAAGCAACGCCTTGACTGACGTCGAGGTGTTGCACTATAATTCCACATCGGCAGCGGAGAATCGGAATCATGGCTTACCAGGACAGAAACGATGACCATGCGACGCGTCACCCATAATCGCCGACTGTCCCCTGAAGATGCCGAAAAGTATCGGAAGATTCGGCAGCAAGTCGCGGAGGAGCTTCCCGAACTCGTGGCCCGGCATCACGAACGGATGGCGACCCGCGAGCAATTGGACCACGTTTTCGAGCAGTTGAAGTGTGCTCGCCAGGACAAGGGTCTTAGCCTGGCCGACTTGACGCGGTTGAGCGGAATGGACCGGTCAGCCCTTTCCAAGCTGGAAACCGGCCAGCGCCAGAATCCCACCATTGAGACGCTGATGCGCTACGCCGAGGCCGTGGGCAAACGGCTCGTCCTAACGGTGGCCGACGCATAGACGGCACCCCGGCGGGCCGTAAGGCCTACTGCTGTGAACATCTTCACGCCTCTCTCGTTCCCACGCTACGAGGCTGTGAAAAAATGTGCAAACATGATTCACGGTAGGGTGGGCCAAGTACTCGCGGCCCACCAATTCTAAGAAAATGATCTTTCTTTCGATGGTGGGCCGCGAGTACTTGGCCCACCCTACGATTTTCTCACCGCCTCTTCGCGTGGGAACGCAACTGTTTTGACGCTCTGCGTCGTCTGTCCTAGGACGCAGAGCGTCCGTGGCTTGCGTTCCGACGCAAAGCGTCGGAACGAGAAATCTGCGGCAGGCCGTTGACCGCCGGACAGAACAACGCAAGAATGTCCGCCTTCGTTCGCTGTGGTCTGGGGCAAGGTTGGAGTCCAAGGATGATCGAGTTCAACAAGCGTGTACTGTTCGTCGGATTCGGATCGGTTGCGCAGTGTGCTCTGCCGATTCTGGTCAAACATCTCAAGGTGCCGTACCAGAACATTACCGTGTTGGACTTCGAGGATTGCGCGCCGCTGCTCAAGCCCTGGACCGACCAGGGGGTGCGGTTTGTGCGGGAACGGATCACGCCAGAGAATCTGGGGCAGGTTCTGGGTCTGCACCTGGCCGCCGGCGACCTGCTGGTCGACCTGGCCTGGAATATCGACTGCTGCGAGATCGTCCGGTGGTGCCATGCGCAGGGCGTGCTCTACATCAACACGTCAGTCGAAGTCTGGGATCCGTACGATCGGAGTCTGTATGAACATCCGACGCAACGCACGCTGTACTACCGCCATCAGCACGTGCGCCGGCTGAAGACCGAGTGGGCCGAACCGGGCCCGACCGCCGTGTTGGAACACGGCGCAAACCCGGGGTTGATTTCGCACTTCACCAAGCAGGCCCTGATCGACATTGGCGAACGGGTTCTGGACGATAAGCAAGTCGTCGGTGCGGCTGCCGAGGACATCCGGCAACTGATTGCGGATCGGACCTTCAACCGGCTGGCGATGCAGTTGGGCGTCAAGGTAATCCACTGCTCGGAACGCGATACCCAGATTTCCGATCAGCCCAAGCAGGTCGACGAATTCGTGAATACCTGGAGCGTCGAAGGCTTCCGCGAGGAAGGCACGACGACGGCCGAAATGGGCTGGGGTACGCACGAGAAAGAACTACCGCCGAACGCCTTCGAACATCCGGCCGGGCCGCGCAACCAGATCTGCCTGGCTCAGATGGGCATGAACACCTGGGTGCGGTCGTGGGTGCCGGACTACGCGATCCGCGGTATGGTCGTGCGGCATGGCGAAGCCTTCACGATTTCCGACAAGCTGACGGTCTGGGAAGGCGGCCAGGCAATCTACCGCCCCACGGTTCACTATGCCTACTGCCCCTGCGATGCGGCCATTGTGTCGCTGAACGAGTTGCGAGGCTATGACTATGAACTGCAGCCGAAGCTGCGAATCATGAACGACGAGATTACCCGCGGTGCCGACATCCTGGGCGCGCTGGTCATGGGCCACGCCTACAACTCCTGGTGGACGGGCAGCGACCTGAGCATCGAGGAGTCGCGGCGGTTGGTGCCGCATCAGAACGCGACGACGATGCAGGTCGCTATCTCTGTGGTTGCGGCTGTGATGTGGATGATCGAGAATCCGGCGCGGGGCATCTGTGTGCCCGACGATCTGCCGCACGACTATATCCTGGACATCGCCAAGCCCTACCTGGGCAAATTCATCTCCAGGCCGTCCGACTGGACGCCGTTGCAGCACTACACGAACGTGTTCGCCGGTTACGCCAGTCCGTCGATCGATCCGGCGGATCCCTGGCAGTTCAAGAACTTTCTGGTGCGGGATCGCGACTGATGGTAAGTCCCAACCTGTTGCAGAAGTTGGCGCGGGAGCGCGGTACGCCGCTGTTCATCGTGGACCACAAGGTGCTGCGCAAGAACTACGCCACGTTCAAGAAGTACCTGCCCCGCGTCCAAGCCTACTATGCGGTCAAGGCGAACTCCGATCCGGCGATCGTGCAGACGTTGTACGAAGTGGGCGGCAGCTTCGACGTCGCCTCGATGGCCGAGTTCCGCACGGTGTACGAGAACATCAAGTCCCTGCCAGACCAGGCGCGGCAGGACTGGATCTGGGACAAGATCATCTACGCCAATCCGATCAAGGATAACCAGACCCTGCAGGAACTCGACCAATACAAGCCGTTGGTGACCTACGACAACCAGGCGGAGATCGGCAAGGTCAAAAGGCAGGCCCCGCATGCGGGCCTGATGCTGCGGGTTCGGGTGCCGAATACCGGTTCTGTCGTGGAACTGTCGTCCAAGTTCGGTGCGTCGTCCGGCGAAGCGGTCGACTTGATCGAGGCCGCGTTTCAGGCCGGCCTGGTGGTCGAGGGGCTGAGTTTCCATGTCGGCAGCCAATGCACGAACTTCTCCAACTATATCCAAGCCTTGCAGTTAGCGGCCGGGATCTTCCATGAGGCGTGGGAGCGGGGCCACCCCGAAGTGAAAATCCTGGACATCGGCGGTGGCTTTCCCACGGCGTACGACGAGCACGTCAAGCCGTTCCGCATGCTGGCCAAGACGCTCAATGCCGAGTTCGACCGGCTGTTCCCGAAAGACATGGAGATTCTGGCGGAGCCGGGCCGATTCCTTGTGGCCTCGGCCGGTACGCTGGTGGCCAGCGTCATCGGCAAGGCGGTCCGCGACGGCAAGCAGTGTTATTACATCAACGACGGCGTCTACCACACATTCTCCGGGATCATCTTCGATCACATCCAGTACCACCTCAAAGCGTTCCAGAAGGGACCGACGCAGATCTGCTCCGTATTCGGGCCGACTTGTGACGCCTTGGATACCATCTCGCTGGCCGAGCAGTTACCCGATCTCGACCTGGGCGACTTGGTCTACAGCGAGAACATTGGCGCCTACAGCCACGCCTCGTCGACCTACTTCAACGGTTTTCCGCCGGCCCAGGTGGTCCACGTGAATCGGTAGCCCGCCTACCTGGCCCCGGTCATTCCGGACATGGGCGTGACAGAACCGCTGAGACAACAGTGGCTTCTAAGCACGGATGGCAAAGCCAGGGCTCGGATAACAATCCAGGAAGGAAACCGAAGAATGTTCTCGCTGGACGATTCCATTCCATCACCCGCCGTGGCCGAACGATTCTTGGTCGCTGTCCGCATTCCGCATCCGAGCCCCAGCCTTGCCATCCGTGCTACCGACGTGAACTAAGTACCGCCCGATGACTTCGCGCAGTCGGGCCGAAAAAATCGGTTTGGACAGGTGGTCATCACAACCGGCGGCCAAGCATCTTTCCCGGTCGCCCGCCATCGCGTAGGCGGTCAGGGCGACAATCGGGCCTGGCCAACCCAGCAGGCGCAGCCCACGCGTGGTGGCCAAACCATCCAGTTCCGGCAACTGGATGTCCATCAGAATCAGGTCGTACGGCCGACCTTCCGAACGGGACTGGTCCGCCATTTGACAACCCAATCGCCCATTACTTGCCACTTCGACCTCCAACTTCAGCCTGCGCAGCAGATGGCAAGTAACCAGTTGCGAATTGGGGTCATCTTCCACCAGCAGGACTCGGCCCTGCAACACGGGACTCGGCTCGCCACCTGGCACGACGCCGGTGTTCGGCCCTGAGGCTCGCTCGAACGACGCGCCGAGGTCCGGCGTCTTCTGCCACGGTCCCCCGTCCACGGTCAGCGTAAACGTACTGCCCCGCCCCACTTCGCTGGTGACTTCGATTCGCCCATCAAGCATCTGCGCCAGCCGCTGACAAATCGACAACCCGAGTCCCGTGCCGCCGTAAGAGCGGGCGTTACCTCCATCCACTTGGACAAAGGGCAGGAAGATTTCTGCCAGCATGGCGGACGGGATGCCGATGCCCGTATCCGAGACGACGAACTGCACCTGCGCGGTCCCCTCACCCGACTCGCGGCAGCGCACGGTCAGACGAACTTCACCCCGTTCCATGAATTTGACAGCATTGCCGACCAGATTCATGAGGATCTGACGCAACCGGGCCGGATCGGTGTAAACCGTGGCCGGCACCGGCAGACTGTAGGCCACTTGCAGGCTCAGGCTCTTCTTGGCCGCCTCCATCGTCGCCACCGCCAGGACCTCGTCCAAAATCGGCTGCAGGGGACAGTCGGTCTTGTGCAAATGCAGCCGGTCGGCTTCGATCCGGGCCAGATCCAGAATGTCATTGATGATCGCCAGCAGGGCCGCCCCGCTGTGTTGGATCGATTGCAGAAACTCGCACTGCTCGGTCGGCGAGAGCTCCTCCCCCGTCTCGAGCAGTTCGCTGTAGCCCAGAATCGCCGTCAGGGGCGTACGGAGCTCATGGCTCATGTTCGCCAGAAACTCGCTCTTGGCACGGTTGGCCGTTTCCGCCCGAACGGCCAACTCTTCGGCTCGGGCCACCGCCTGTTCGAGCCGCGTGTTGGCCGCCCGCAGGTACTCCTCGCTCGCCTGGAGTTTGCGCTCGGCCTGGTGCTTGTAGAGCGCAATTTCGATGATGGTTTCCAGCTCGCGGTCCTCGAACGGCTTGAGAATGTAGCCCAAGGGCTCGGTCAGCTTGGCGCGCTGCAAGGTATCGCGTTCGGCATAGGCGGTCAGAAACACAACCGGCAGCCGAAGGCGGGTACGCAGCTCCTGGGCCGCCTGGATGCCGTCCATCTCGCCTTGCAGGAGAATGTCCATCAACACGAGATCCGGCCGGACGTGTTCGGCCAAGGCCAGGGCCTGTTCGCCGCTGGCGGCGGTGCCGGCCACCTGGTATCCCAGTCGGGCCAGACGCAGTTCGAGGTCCGCCGCAACAATGGCCTCGTCCTCAACGATCAACAAGCGTGGCTTGTCCATGAGCGGAAGTCTATCTATATGGCAAGGTGTGAAACGTGAAAACCGAGTTGGTTAGGTAACCAGATCATAGGCGATGGGTAAGAGGATTAGAAGTGTCACTCCGAACCGAAGACCACCGCAAACATCGCGCCCGGTCCGGTCCCGATTTCCAGCTGCCCACCAATCTGGCGGGTCAGGCCGAAGACCAGTTGCAACCCCAGCGAGGTCGAATGATTCAAGTCAAAGCCCGCCGGCAAGCCCACGCCGTCGTCCACCACACGCAGAAGCCACCCCGGGCCACCCTCGACCGACTGAAGTTCCACCCGCACCTGGCCAGTACGGCCATCCGGAAAGGCGTGTTTCAGAGCGTTAGAGACCAACTCGTTGACGAGCAGACCGCACGGGATGGCCTGGTCGATATCCAGGCGGACGGGGGCTAGGTCCAGCTGGAGTTGAATCGTGCCGGACGTGGCCACCAGCGCCTGGAACAATTGCTGGCAGAGCTGCTGGAGGTAGGCGGCCAAGTCCACCGCCGCCAGGTTTTCTGAACGGTAGAGGTGGTCGTGGATCAACGCCATGGATCGCACACGGTTTTGCATGTCCTGCAGTACGCCTTTGGCGACGGCGTTCTCGATCTGATCGGACTGCAACCGCAACAGGCTGCTGATGATTTGCAGGTTGTTCTTCACCCGGTGATGGATCTCTTTGAGCAGCGATACCTTCTCGCATAGGGATTCCCGCAACGCATCCTCCGCCCGCTTGCGCCCGGTGATGTCTTGAATCGTGCCGTGCATTGTGAGGGGGCGCCCCTGGGCATCGAATTCGATTTTGCCAAGTCCGTGGACCCAACGCTCGGCTTGGTCGTCGTGACGGATGATGCGGTATTCCTTGTCGAAAATCTGGCCCTGGCCAAGAACTTCGTTTCTAAAGTAGTCAACCATCCCGGTGCGGTCGTCGGGATGGAGCAGGGCCGCCCATCCCTCCACCGAGCGATCGTAGGCTTCATCTATCCCAAACAGCTTGTCCAGCACAACGGAACTTTTCCACAGCCCGGTGGGGATATTGACAATATAACTGCCTAAGCTCGCGATACGCTGCGACTCCATGAGTAACGTTTCACTCTCCCGCAGCGCCACCTCCGCCCGCTTGCGCTCGGTGATGTCCTGCAGAAAGGTCACGAACCATCCACCATCGGCGGACCCGTACTGGACGCTGATTTCGACGTCAAAAATACTCCCATCCTTGCGGCGGTGCCGGGACTCGAAACGATCCTCGCCCTGCGTCCTGATCTTCTGGATGCGGGCGGCCGTGTCAGCGGGGAATTCGGTGGCATCCAAGTCGGTGATGCGCATGGTCAGCAGTTCCTGCTCGCTATAGCCGGTCATCCGAGAATAGGCATCATTGACCTCCAGCAGACACCCCTGCATGTCCGCTATACAGAAGCCGTCCATGGCCGTTTGCAGGATGGTTCGGTGCCGTTCCTCGCTCTTCCGCAGCGAGTCCTCCGCCTGCTTGCGCTCGGTGATGTCCTTAAGCAGCCCTTCGTAACACACGATTCCGCTGCCGACGTCCCGGATGGCTCGCGCCGTTTCCGAGACCCAGACAAGGCGGCCATCTTTACGGAAGACCTCGTATTCGAATCCGACCACTTCGCTCTGCGCTTCCATCAGCCGCTCGAACTCTTCCCGGCGCTCCGGTCGCGAGTAGCCCTGGCGGCCGAGGTCGAAACGCTCGCGTATTAGCTCCTCGGACGAGGCAAAACCCAGGATGTGGGCCATGGCCGGATTGGCCAACTGGAACCTGCCAGCGGGCGTGGTCTGGAAAACACCGTCGGCCATATTGTCGAAAATCAAACGGTACTTCGCTTCCGCTTGCCGCAGCAGCTCCGAGGCTTCGAAACGTTCCTGCAAGAAACGGACTCGCTGCTGACGCCAGACCAGCCCCACACAGGCTCCCACACCGAGCAGCAAAGTACCGATCAAAACGATCACCTGCCAGAGTTGCTTCCACAGCGGCGCATACACTTCCGCGGCATCCATGCGGACCTCCAGCGACCACGGCGAATCCGGCACGGCGCGCACCGCGGCAACCGTCGGACACCCGCAATAATCCTCGCCTTCCATGAAGCCGTGCTGCCCCAACGCGGCCTTGACGATGGGAAATTGACTCTTCTCCAGCGAAATGCGCAGTTTGAGGGCGGCATCGGTTTGGAACTTGGCCTCGCTCAGGACGATTGCGTCGTTACCGTCCCGGCGGACCAACAGCGTCTCGGCCGTCCGGCTTGGCGTCGGCCAGCGCTGGATGAACGGATAGAGGTAGGTTGTCGGGTCGATGCGCAGCACGAGCATGCCCAGCGGACGGTTGGCTTCCTGTTCGTCGAGGATGGGCACCAGCACGGCCAGATAGATTCGTTGGTTGTGTTTGTGCCGGTAGAAGTCCTGAATGGTAATCTGACCCGATCGCAAAACTTCAGATGCAATCTCCACCGTGTCAGGGCTGGCCGGATTCAGCTCGGCTGGCGCCGACAGACGGGTGACGTCTTGAACATCCATCAACCGAACCTGATCATAGTCCTCGATCTCCGAATATTTGCCCAACCAGTCCAGCAGCTGACGTTGCACGTCCGCGTCCGCGGGTTTCTCGAAGAAACGCCGTACCAGAGCGGAGAATGAAGGGTTCTTGAAAAAGATGGCCGCGTCCGCCATGCGATCCTGACGCCACTGCACCAACTCGCCCAGCTTCAACTCCGCAATGGCGGAAAGCTGGCCCTCCACTTCCGCGCAGAAGTGTTTCTCCTGGTTTCGGTAGTAGATGTAGCCGGCGACAACGATGCCCGCCGACGCGACGACGAGAATCAAGATGAAGGCAAACGCAGGTCGGTAACCGCCTCCGGGCAATCTGCGAAACAGCCCGGCCGGCCAGTGGGCTAAAGCCAGTAGCGCAACGCTCAACATCACGAGGGCGAGGATGGTGTTGAGCGCCGGCGGGATGAACTCTCCACCGTAGACCAAAGGTGTGCCACAGAGGTAGATCAGCAGGATAATCGAGCAAGTCCCCAGGAGCACGCCCGCGGAGGCGGGCGCCAGAGCGGTGCGCCAAGGCTGAGTCGCCGACCGCGAAAGCGAGGCCAGAAACGACACGCTGGCGAGCAGGAAACAGAAAGCGGTCACCGGTGACATGTGCCCGATGGGCACCCCGCCAACCCGTGTGGCGGTGTTCCAGCCGAGGTGTTCAACCTCCCCTTGGATGCCCAGGCAGCCCAGCGTGAACAGCAGGAGCGAGAGCATCGCCCCCAACCAACCCGCCGCCACACTGATCCGCAAGACACGACGGCTCAACGGCGTCCGAGCGCGCACGCAGATGGCGATTCCATACAACAGCAGCAGAACTGCCGTGCTCGGTGCCATCGGCATCAAGTCCGCCCCGAAACTGCCCAGCCGTGGCAATCCCAAAATCCATCCCAACAGCGTCACGAAACCGAACGCCGCCGCCAGGACTCCGAAAATCAGGACGAGCGGATACCAGGAGCGCCGTTCGCCATTTGCCACGGCTGTCATACGTGCCTCCGACTAGGACCAAACGGTTTTTCCAGGTGTCTGCATTCGGCCTTGATCGTAACCTTGCGGAATGCTAGCAGTCGCTGGAACGTGGGGTACGTTTCCAACGTGCCGGGCGACCATGACTTGCAGCAATACGGCACGTTGGAAACGTACCCCACATCCGCAAGGTTACGATCAAGACCCTGCATTCACTTTGGTATTTAACGAATGCCTCCGGCTTGCCCAGCGTCGCAAGACACAATTCTTCCGCCCCAACGGGGCATTAACAAATCAGCCCAGGGCAGAGCGGAGCGGCGTTAGCCGCGGAGCGACGCCCTGGGTACGGTATCGATTCATTCCGGTAGCCCTGAAAGGGCGAAACAAATCGGTTCATCCCAGACCATCGTTCGTCTGACTTGACTAAGGATTGTGGTATGACTGTGCCGCGCTGGACTGTTTCGCCCCTTCAGGGCTAGTCTTCTTGATACCCCCATAACCCCGGGCGGCGCTACGCGGCTAACGCCACTCCGCTCTACCCTGGGCTGTCATGTGGCTGCCCCTATCGGGGCGAAAACGTGTGGTTAACGATGGGGGCTTGCCCGGTGGATGCGTACGTTCGTCGCTACACACACAAGCCTTACGCCCTCCTGCATCCCACCGTGATGGGCGCTGCCGTCGGCCGCATCGCCGGACATGCACAGGCACTTGAGCTTCGGGTAGAACGACAATACGCCGCCAACCACTTCGTGAGTTTAGCAACTAAGTCGAGGGTGACCAAGAGGCCCCAGGGTTTACCCATGGGAACTTCACCTTCCGCCTATGTACCCTTCCCCCAGCGTTTCTCCAGATCACGCGACAAATATCCCAGCGGCACCGACATGACCAAGTACAAGGCCGCCGTCGCCAAGCCGATTTCCAGGTACTTCAGGCTGGAGTTGGACAGGATCTGGTACTGCTTGGTCAGCTCCACCACCGCGATGACGCTGACGATGCTCGTGTCTTTGAACAAGGCGACCAGATCATTGGTCATCGGTGGCAGGATCACGCGAATCGCTTGCGGCAGAATGATCCGCCGAAAGGTCTGCGGGGGCGACATGCCCAGTGCTGCGGCCGCTTCCCATTGCCCTACGGGAATCGAGCGGATGCCGGAGCGGTAGATCTCCGCCTCGTACGCGGCGTAGTTCAAACCGAAGCCGAGAATTGCCGCCTGCAGCGGGCCCAGCTTCAACGTGAACCAAAGGCCATAGTATTCCGAAACCGTCGGCAGTCCGTAATACAAAAACCACAACAGCAGCAACACGGGAATGCCGCGGAAGAACTCGACGTACAACGTCGCCAGGATGCGCAGCGGCAGCGGGCCGTACAGCCGCATTAGGGCCAGCGGCAAACCGAGCAGCACAGCCAGGGCCATGCTCGCGAGCGTGATGCCGACCGTGACGACGGCGCCCTGCAGCAACATCGGAAAATAGCGTACGAAGGTCCAACGGCGGCTGGACTCCTGCACGACGTCACCCATCGATTCTGCGTCTTCGGCTGGAGTCGGCTGTCCCTGCGGTACGTTCGCCGACCCCGCGGTGTTGGTCGGCAGACCGCGAAACAGCTCGTTCTGCTGGTCGTTCCAGATCCGCCATTTTTCGTACACGCGGCGCAACTGGCCGCTGCTCAACAGCCGTTCCAAGGCCGCATCGCACTGGGCGGCCAAGGCCTGATCCTCCTTGTGGAAGCCGATGGCATAGGCCCCCTTCTCCCGCGGTGGGCCGACGAACTTCAGCGCCGGATCGGGCTGCGCGTAGTAGACCGCAATCGGGAGATCCAGCAGGACGGCGTCCAGGCGGCCGAACTTCAGGTCCTGATAGGGACTGACTTGGTCGCTGTAGACCTTTTTCGTGATCCGCATCCGGTCCAGCGTTCGCTCGGCCGCCGTGTCGCCCAGCGTCCCCACCACGCCGCTGATGGTCCCGCAGGATTCCAGCGAGTCGAACCGCTGTTCGGCGACCCTCGCGACCAGTTGCAACGTGAAGATGTAGTAGGGCCTGCTGAAACGGATGACTTGTTCCCGGTCCGGCGTGACCTCCAAGCCATTCATAGCGAGATCGAAGTCGCGCCGCTGTAGCCCGGACATCAGATTCACGAACGCGTACTGCCGGAACTCGATCCGTCGCCCGAGTTCCTTCGCCAGCAGTTCGCTCACATCGACCTCGAAGCCGATGTGCCGCTCGACGTGGTTCGGATCGTTGAAGATGTAAGGTGCGCCGCCCTCGGCGTCGGCAGCCCAGCGCAGCGGTGGTGGCGCTGCCGGCCGGTCCTCGGCAGCCGCCGCATGGCGGGGAAGCCCACGACCTGCAACGAGCGTCAACAACAGGAACGCCAACATCGCGCTGGATCGTGGCATCTCGAGCGTGTTCCCCCCAACGACCGCATGGTCAAACTAAGCAGCCCACTTTGTCTCGCGGTAAAGCGAGTTGGCCGAACGTGTCAGTTTGAGACGATAAATCTTTTTGCTGCAGCCGTAACACCGCCCGCAGATCAGAATTCGGCGAAGGAGCCAGGGCAGACGCTCGCTTCCTGAAAGGCTGAAGTGGACCCGATCCGAAGAACAGCGCGGACATCGCATCGCTAAGACCTCCATGCTGGCCGTGTGTCAAAATGATCGGAACGGAACAGGCTTTCCGTTGAGCTATTGCCGGCGCGGTGTGACAACCGACACGTTCCGCATATCGCTTGCGGCCGCACCGCATCCATGCAACACGCGCCACCCTCTGGCACGGCCGAGGCGCCGCCAAACAACCAGCCCTTGGGCAACAGCAGGCGCCCCTTGGGCAACAGCAGGAATTCGTGGTCGAGACCGAGCCGATAACCGCGTGCACAGTGGACTTGTCAACGCATCTTCTTGCTCGGCCAGCACTGCAAGCTAACGAACAAGGAAGAGATTCGCAACCGTGACTTGCCGGTGTGTCCAGCAACGGTCGTTCCGCCTTCTCGGTTACCCAGCGAGGATCAGCGAGCTTTCACGGCGGCGTGTGCCGTCAGCTGGAGCGTAAGACCCTGATCGGTCTGAATCCGAATGACCGCCTTGACCGCGCGGTTGTCGCCAGTGGCCTTGAACTTGACGGGCACCAAGTGGAGTTTCTTGGCCTCCGGCGTCTCCGGCACCGTGAAAGTGAAACCGTCGCAGTCGGCAGATACCGCGACGATCTGAAAAGGCGTCTCGCCTCGCACGACGATTTGTTTGGTCGTTTCTGCGCCCGGCGCCACGACCCCCAGGAACAGCTTCTTTGGCGCGACGCTGATGGTCGGTAGCAACTGGCCCTCGACCATCACGGGAATCCTTGCCTGTTCGCCGTCGCTGGTGGTCAGCGTGAGCGACTCCTGGAGCAGGCCGTCCGGCGCCAGCTCGTCCAACCGGACTTTCAGGCGATAGGCCACCTGCTGACCCGTGCGCTGCGTCTCCTCCACCGCGGCTGTCAGGTGCGGATTCCGACTCGTCACTTCCCGGATCTTCCACGCCGGATTCCCGTAACGCGTCACGGTCAGTTCTCGCTCCGCTGACTTCCCGACACGCACGTCCCCGAAATGAATGCTGGGCGGAGCAAGTACGATGTCGCCGCGAATGTAAACGTCCACGCGCAGTTGCAGTTCCGCATAAGAAGGTCGGTCAATAACGACCGTGATCGTCGCGCCCCGTTGGTCGCGGAACCGCTGGCTGTTGATGCTGGCCACGATCGCCCCGGTCTCGTACGACTGCAGGGTGGGATTCTCGATCCGCACGTCCGTGCAACCGCAGCTGGTACGCACGGAGGCGATGTGGACCTCTTTCACGTACAGGTTCTTGACGACGAATCGATACTCGGCCTTCGCACCGGCCGCAATCGTCCCGAAATTGTGAGACTTCGTGGCGCACATGTCCGCCGCCCACGACTGACCCCAGGCCGGAGAACATGGCAGAAACGCCAGACAGGTGACCAGGCCAAGATAGGACTGTCGAGTAGGCATAATATGGTCTCCTTCGGTAGGTCTGGTTTGTATTCCCTGTTGCTCTTCTCTTTCGATCTGAAGAGTGTCACAATATTCAACCGTTGAAGGCGACTTCAACGCCCCTCACAGAACCGGACTTGT
>JAPLNJ010000561.1 GCA_026692885.1 Planctomycetota bacterium
GGCGAACACGCCACGCTGGTCACCAGGTCCGCATCCGTCCCAGGCGATCAGGAACTGGCCGGTGTCGGCCAACGCCACGGACGGAGACTGCTGCGCCTCGCGCGTGGTGGTGTTGACGCGAAACACGTCGCCTTGCACGGCCTCGGTCGAATCGTAGCGGCGGGCCCAGACACCGTCCTCGTCGATCGGGCCTTTGCCGCTGAACGTGACGACGTAGACGCCGGACGCGTTGGTGGCGATGGCCGGGACCCGCCGTCCGTCGTCTGGAGACGCGGGATGAGCGTGTTGACTAACTGCTCGCTGACGAGGCAGACGAGCTGAGTGGGGGACTCGCCTTCGAGCGACCCCACGGCCAACGAGTAGTCCCCGCCAATCGGGGCGGCTGCCGTTGCCTGCGCTTCGCCGACGGCAGACGCAAAGATCGAGGCTTCGGTGTTCAAGGCCGCAATCACCTGTAACACGTCCAAAGCCGAGACTTGGTCGTCGCCGCTGACGTCCCAGAAGTATTCGGTGGCAGTGCTGCCCGTCCACAGTCCGGATAGCGCTCGCGGTCCGAGCCGGTTGACGTTGTTGATCAGCAGCAAAGCATCCAAGGGGGTCTGGCGACCGTCTCCGTTGACATCGGATGGTTCCAGCGAGTTCTGCCAGCCGGCGAAGTTGACCAGGCCGCGCGAACGGCCAGCCACGAAATCCAGCTCGACGTTGTCCTGGCCCACGCGGACGTTGGCTGCCGCCGCGGGCAGGCCGGACCCGGTGGCGGTGACGTGGTGCGTGCCTGGAGTGACCGGCAGCGACCAACCGCCGGCCGCGTTGGTGGTCGTGGTCAGTCCACCGGCGGTGATGGTGACGCCCGCTAAGCCCTCGCCCAGGTCGTATTGCCCATTCTGGTTCGCATCGTTGAAGACTACACCGGTCAGGAACGGGGCGGCCGGCTCTCGGCGAGCCGTCTCCACGGCCCAGTAGTTGCCGAACGTCGCGGTCGTGCTGAACGCCGTGCCCACGCCAATCTCGCGGTTGGCGGCGAAGGCCTCGTCGATCCCCAACAACTGACGCCGATGGATTAGGGACGACTCATCGGCGTCGGTCAGCAGCGTCTTGAGCGGCACGTCCCCGGTCGTGTAGTTGGTGCCGGCCGCCAGTGACTCGATGAAGTTGGCCGCGTTTGGCCAATCAGCCGGCAGCGTGTAGCCAGCCTCGCGCACCAGTTGGTTGGGCCATTTGCCGGTCACGGTGCTCTGGTGTTGAAAGTAGTTGTATTGGGCCAGTTCGTCGGCTCGTGCGGTCGCAGCAGTGGACAGCATGTCGTTCAGGGCCAGCGGCGGGCGCGCGGCGACCTGCAACAGATCGGCCGACAGGCCAAAGTCGCGAGCGAATTTCGCGGGATCATGCTGCGCCAGATTCAGCAGGTAGACGAAGCTCCTGCGATTCGGACGATCCCGACAGCATCACCCGCTCTTCAAGACGCTCGTAAAGCGGGCGATGCGATCTGCGTCCAGATAGACCCCAAACCGCAGACCGGGAACCACGACCACGTTTCTTGCGGGACATGCGAATTCTCCAAACGGGAAAGCTGAGCCGCGGGTAGGTCTCACGGCGGCGGCGAAACCATGCGCAGGACGGGTTCTGCAACAGGCTTAGCGAGTACCGCCGACAAGAGGAATGGCGGGTAGTGTACCAACACGCCATACGGCGTGCAAAGCATTGCGCTGCGATCTGCGACTTTGTGTTGCCGCCAGCACCAAACGGTTATTGGGGCGATTCGCGTAAAGAATGAGATTTTATGGTTCTGTGAATTGGATGCCACGGGCTTGCCCCGTGGAGGCTCACGTTCGCAGCTAAACGACGCGCTCACCCGCGTCGTTATCCACAAGTTTTCGCTCTGATAGGGGCGGCCACATAGCCGCTTAAGTTTTCGCCCCGATAGGGGCAGCCACATAGCAGCCCAGGGCTGAGCGGAGCGGCGTTAGCCGCGTAGCGCCGCCCTGGGTTAGGGGAGTATCAGGAACTCTAGCCCTGAAGGGGCGAAACAAGCCTTGTCGCATCTGACGAGCGATGCGTGTGGGATGAACCGATTTGTTTCGCCCTTTCAGGGCTACGGTGCTGAATCGATAACGCACCCAGGGCGTCGCTCTGCGGCTGTCGCCGCGACGCTCTGCCCTGGGCTGATTTGTTAATGCCCCTTTGGGGCGGAAGAGTTGTAAATAACGACGAGGGGCAAGCCGGGGGCATTCGTTAAATGCCAAAGTGAATGCCAACACCTGAAAAAACCGTTTGCCCCTAGTGCGTCCTCAGGGCTAGAAAGTGGGGGTAAGCATCCTGCTTGCCTTTCGATCCATCGCGTCAAACGCAAGCTGGAAACTTACGCCACCGCATCGATCACCCCGAGATTATGCCTTGACGACGCACTAGGATTTTTCGGTGCAACTCGCGATCCGCTCGCCTTAGCAGCGCAACAGTTCCTGCACCTGCTTCACCCGCTGCCGCAACTGACGCACGACGACCGCCAGGTTCGCTCCGTCGGCCAAGACGGTAACCACAGGTTGGTTGCGCGCGATCTGAACGCCCACTGCCGGAATGTCGGCAACGGACGGCCACACCGAACCGGCGTTCGCTTCGTCGGCCAGCACGTTGAACTCCGGGGGGATGCGGATGTCGCGGCGAGCATAGATGATTTGCTTGCCACAATGACAGATCGGCGTGGCGGGCTGCGTAGCGGGCAGCTCGCCCCAGCAACAGGCGTGGACGTGGATTCGGATGGCCTGGACGCCCAACGCTCGTTCGAGGATCTCCACCGAGGCTGTGTAGCGCGGATTAACCTCCACCGGCCACACCGTCTGATCCGCGATGATCGCGTCCACCCCGAACAGCCCGGTCAACGCAAAACTCGAAGCGAGACAATCGCCGACAAGCCGCAGCGAGGCCTCGATGGAAGGATCGAGCTTCTGCGGTCCCCCGGATCCCGAATAGCGGAACCCCCCGGCGCCGGCCCAATGGGTTCCGGCCCATTGGTGCGTGGTGCCCAGCAGTACGGCTCGCCCTGCTGCCGCCACAAAGACAGCGCCGCAGACTCCGGCCCCGGCGATGAATCGCTGGTAGTAGTTGGCTGACACGCCAAGTTGGGAGGGGGAGACGCTCGTCGAGTCGTGCGCAGCCCGTGGTTCGGCACGCGCCTCGCTCGCCTCTTCCTGGGGCACCTTCGGGCCAACTTCGAACCGCGTGATCCGGTCGCCCCCACAGGAGTGAAAGGGCTTGCAAAGCCATGTTCCCGATCCGCAGGTCGCGCCGGATCGGGCGACCTCAGGAACCGGCAAGCCAGCCGCCTGAAGCGCTGCCTCCACTTGAAACGGATCCCGGACGCGGCGCAGCACTGCGCCGCGGTTTCCATACAGTGTGCGATGGGCCGCGATCCGATCTACCAAGGCCGGCTGATTTTCGATCGCCCCGGTATACATCCAGGGGGCATCGGGAAAGCTGCGGGCTGCCCGTTCCAGGCCGCACGGATAGTCGCGGACCAGGCGTGTCTGTCGGCAGACGGCCAGGTCCCTATCGCCGAACATGTCGGCGGCCAGCGGCTCGTACCCAGCACGCTGGGCGGACCAGGCCGCGGCGCGGGCGCTGGCGCCCAGAATCAGCAACGACTCCGACGTGGGTACTGGGGTGGAGGGTGCTTGCATTTGTCCCAAGGTCTGTTAAGTTCTGGTATACGTTTTGGCTTGCTTGTTTGTAACAACGGAGAGTGATTCATGTCGATGTATATTGGGGAAGCTTTGGCTGGCGAAGGCAACGAAATCGCCCATATCGACTTACTGATTGGCAACAAGGAAGGCCCTGTGGGTGTGGCGTTTGCCAACGCGTTGGCCGGTCAGAGCGAAGGCCACACGAATCTGTTAGCCGTCCTGACGCCGAACCTCGCGGTGAAGCCCGCCACGGTGCTGATCACCAAGGTCACCATCAAGGGCATGAAGCAGGCGGTGCAGATGTTCGGCCCGGCTCAGGCCGCCGTGGCCAAGGCGGTCGCCGATTCCGTCGCGGACGGGGTGATCCCCAAGGATCAGTGCGAAGATCTCGTGATCGTCTGTGGCGTGTTCATTCACCCGGCGGCCGAAGTCGACAAGAAAATCTACGACTACAACTACGCGGCGACCAAGCAGGCCATCGCCAGCGCCATGTCCGGCCGGCCCACCGCGGACGAAATGGTGTCGGGCAAGGACACGGCCAAGCATCCGTACCAGGGATTCTAATTATTCGGCGGCGCAATCGGCAGCCATCTTCTGCAGCTTATCCACCGCGCGCTGTTCCAATTGCCGAACCCGTTCCTTGGAGATTCCCAGGCGATCGGCCAGGCTCTGGAACGTCCGCACTTTGCGATGCGCGCCCAGCGCGAACCGCGAGCGGATGATGAACTGCTCGCGTCGATCAAGTTGGTCCAGCATCCCGGCCATCTGGTTTCGGAGCCGAGTCCACGTCTGCTCGCTGAACCAACCAGCGTTGCGCTCGTCCGCTACGTCGAACAAGACCTCGTCCGAACCTGGCTCGAACCGGGAGTTCTCCTTGTGCCGGTCCATGATCGTCCGGTAGGCATTGCGGGCGATGGCCCTGTAGGCGTATGTGCTGAACCGGAAGCCGCGGTCGTAATCGAATTTATCGACCGCGTGCATTAGCGACATTGCGCCGTCGCTAAGCATATCGTCAAACGAATGCTGCGGACCGACGAACTTCTTCACGATCGAAATGACCAGTCGCATGTTGGCGCGGATGATTCGGTCGCGGACAGTCGAAGCTTCCTCCAGCAAACGCTCCGCCTCGTGCAAGATTTTCGCGTTTGGCTTGTCAGGATTCAATTGCGATCGGAGTACGTTGGCCTGGAACTTCAAATAGTTCATCCGCCGGAAAAGCTCGACCTCGGCTGCGGCCGACAGCAATTCCGATTCGCAGAGTCGCGCCAGGTGTGCCGGCAGATCCCGCGGCAACTTGGACGCTGACGTCGCCTTTTCCGCATCGAGCGGCTGCCCCAAGATTCGCGATTGCGACCTCGCGTCGCGGAAGGACCGATTCGGGATGAAATCGATTTCACAATTCAGGAACTTGCGGGTTCGTTGCTGCAATTCAGACGGCAGCTTTCGTGGAGCCGCTTTCGGGCGAATTGCGGCCTTCGCGGTCACGCGACGTTTGGGTTGCCTCTTCTTCAGCGTTGCGACAGACATGGGGTGCTCCATCAAACTCGGCGGTATTCAAAAAGTCCGTTAAGGCACGACTTGCTCAAACGCACGCGACCGAATTTTGAAAGCCATCCGCTCGCGGCAAATTCGTTCAGTCACTTAAACCGCGAGCCTCGCCGGGACATAACTCGCAAAATTCAGAGAATAGTCGCGAAAGAAACGGCGATCGCAAACCTCGTACTGAAAGCGACTTACGTGAATTCAGTAGAAGTTTACGCCGCGTTTCTCCCGCGGTGACAACTTGTCCGGATGCCGGTAGCGGCTATCGGCCGCAAGTCGGGAGAAGGAGTGGGGCCGCAAGGCCGGCGGTCACCACCGTGGTTGGCCGGTGGCGCTGAGCACGCCGGTCCACAAGTCGCTGTGGCGATCCAGGCGTTTCTTGGTGGCCGTCGCCGTGCCGATCGGGACGTGAATCAACTCGGTATTCCAGTAGCCGATCAACACGTCGGTGCGGCCCGCCATCGCGGCATGCACCGCGTTGCGGCCCATCTGATTGGCAAGGATCCGGTCCCAGGTGTTGGCCGGCACGCTTCGAATGAGATAACTGGGATCAATGTACTTGATGTTTACCGGGACGCCGATTTCGTGGAAGAAGGCCTGAATGCGGTCGCGGAGGTAGGGGCCGATATCGTTGTACGTGACGTTTCCCGACGCATCGCGCGCCGTCGGGTCAGCGGCGAACAGATGCTGTCCCGCGCCCTCGGCCACCACGATCAAGGCATGCTGCCGCGCGGCCAGACGTCGCTGCAACGCGGCCAGCAAGCCGTGCTCACCCTCCAGAGGAAACGGCATCTCCGGGACCAGCACGAAGTTCGCTTCGTCGCTGGCCAATGCGGCTCCGGCAGCAATGAAACCCGCATCACGCCCCATCAACTTGACAATCGCAATGCCGTTCGGGGCGCCGCAGGCCTCGACATGAGCGCCTCGTAAAGCCTCCTCCGCCTTCTCCAACGCGGTCAAGTAGCCGAATGTCATCTGCACGAAGGGAATGTCGTTGTCGATCGTCTTCGGGATGCCGACAATCGCTTTCGCCAGGCCTCGCCGAGCGACCTCTTCGTAGATTGCATGGGCCCCCCGCTGCGTGCCATCGCCGCCCAGGCAGAACAGGATATCCAGCTTAGCACTTTCCAAGAAGTCGACGACCACTCGAGGATCCTGCGGACCGCGAGACGTTCCCAGCACCGTGCCGCCCAACGTGTGGATCTCGGCGACCGACGACGCTGTCAGCTCGACCGGGGTCAGTCCCTGGGCTGGATTCAAACCCGCATAGCCATGGCGGATCCCCAGCACTCGCCGCACGCCATAGTTGTACGTCAGTTCCGCGTATACAGACCGGATGACGTTGTTCAGGCCCGGACAGAGGCCGCCGCACGTGACCACAGCGGCCGAGGTCTCCGCAGGGTCAAAGTAGAGCCATTCCCGCGGGCCGGCTTCCTCCAAGGTCAAGTCCGATTCCTGCGGTACGGTCTGCGGGCCCACCTTGTGCTGGTATCGGATCCGATCGCCCACTTCGACGAATGCCACATGCTTGGCGCCTTTGAGCGGGGACAAACGCCGGCATTCGCCGAGCAACGTCACTTGTAGATCTTCCTGTCGGAGCACCATTCTCTCCTCGTCATGTAGGTCAGGCTTTCCAGCCTGACGCGAACAACCACGTAGGTCAGGCTGGAAAGCCTGACCTACTTCATGGCGATCGCCTGCTGCAGCGGCCGCAACACGCTGTCGGCGATATAACCATCCACCAGCTCCAAGCAGGTTTCGGCCAGTTGCCGCATAGCCGACACATAGGTCTCGCCGGGATCCAAGCTGCCGTATCGGCGGGTCGTCAAGTAGACGCTCAATTGTTCCTCGGGGAAATCTCCCGTCCGCACGTGATAGGCGGTCGTGCGGGGTTCTATGCTCAACCGGCACTGGGTGCGGCAATCCGCATCCAAGGATAATTGCAGGCCCAGTTCGCTACCCAACACCGTGGCTCCCGGCAGGTCGGCCAGCCGCTCCAACGCCGGGGCGATCCCCAGCACCTCGACCAGCAATTCGTTGTGGTTCCCGCGATACATGAAATCGAAACCGAACATGACGTTCAGCGATTCACAATCCAAGGGGCTGACGCTCAGGCAATACGGGGCCAGCTCCAGCGCCAGTTCATGCTGACGCAGGGCTTCCTCCACCGTCGCGGGATTCACGTGTCCGGAAGAGATCCGCCGGGCTTCGATGGCCGCCCAGCGATACGCGCCGCGATCCTTCTCCTCCTCCAACACGAACTCGCCCCGTTCACGGCAATAGAAATTCCGCATCGAAGGATACCGCTTCTGCAGCTGTTCGAAGAAGTGCAGCACCGTCTCACGACTCTGCGGCAAGTCCATCTCGGTGTTGAGATCCAAGTTGATGTAGTAGTCGTCACTCAGCCCCTGGTAATGCCCCATGGCGGTCTCCTCGGATTGGGAAGCCGAAACGGCGATGCCTACTTTCAACGGGAGCGTGGATTGCCGCACTTCGTACGCTCAGTATAAGATGCTCGAAAGCAACCTGTCAAAGAGGCTTCGACCGGCATGTTTCGACCGACACGACATTCGATTTCCGCGGCGACCGAGGTGTCTCGTGTCAACGTGTTCCCCAGTGGCCTGGGCTGGGTCGCCACCGCCTGGCAACATAAGCGGCTGGTCGCGCTCACGTTTGGCCACCGTTCGCCGCAGCTGGCGGTGACCGCCGCGCGCAATCGTATTCCGTTGGTGATCCCGTGTCATCGCGTGGTCGGCGCCGCCGGTGCCCTGGGCGGCTTCTCGGCACCCGACGGGATCAACCTGCAGCGGCGACTCTTGCAGCTGGAAAACACGAATTGGAAATCTACTGATTGAGACCTAGGAAGTTCAGAGAATGCCACACTGGGAGGGCGAGGCTCCCGCCGAACCGGTCTTGTCATGTGGCTCGGCAGGAGCCGCGCCCTCCCAGGCCAATGGGTCAAGGAGAACCGACGATGAGCAGTTTCGTTCAGGTCAAAGTGCATGTGCCCAGCGGCACGATCATCCTTAATCGGCCGGAACAGCGGAATGCGCTTTCGCGGTCGGGGATCGACGAACTGAGCCAAGCCCTGCATGACCTGCACCAGGAACGGCGGGTGCGGGCCGTGATTATCACCGGATCCGGAACGGCTTTCTGTTCCGGGTTGGACTTGGCGGAGATTCAGGAAAGTAGCAAACAGGCAGACGCTCTGCAGCAGTGGCACTGCGACGCGGTGCAGTACAAGGAACTGCTGGAGCAAATGCTGCTGTTCCCCAAGCCGATCATCGCGGCCGTGAATGGGCCGGCGGTGGCGGGCGGGGCCGGCTTGGTCTTGGCCGCTGACATCGTGGTGGCCGCGCCGGATGCCAAGTTCGGTCTGCCGGAGCCGCGGCGTGGGTTGGTCGCGGGTCTGGTGGCCCCGCTGCTGACGTTTCGCATCGGGGCGGGGCCTGCGGCCAACCTGCTGCTGACGGCGCGATTGGCGGAGGCAGACGAGGCCTATCGACTGGGCATCTACCACGAACTGACGCCTCACGAGATGCTGTGGGCGCGGGCCCATCAGTTGGCGACGGAATGCGCCAAGTCGGCACCCCAGTCGCTGCAGTTGACGAAACGGATGTTGAATGAGACGATCGGCGAGCTGTTGGGAACGTTGCTGGCGGCCGGAGCCGCGGCCAGCGCCACGGCCCGCACGACCGAAGCGGCCGTTGAAGGACTAGCGGCATTCCTGGAGAAACGCGATCCCAAATGGCCCTAGGGCATGTGGTATGATTGTCAACCCGTGATTGCGAAACACGGTTTTCGTCCGCACCCGTCGTAGCGACGGTAATATCTACGCAGGAAACCCATCGGAACTGAGCTATGTCTGACAATCAACGTTTGACCGGGATCTTTACGCCAAATCTCGTGCCCCTGGATGCCGCGGGTGAAATCCACGAAGCGGAGTTGCGCCGTTATGTCGATTGGCTGATCGACCGCGGCGTCCATGGCCTGTACCCGAACGGTTCCACCGGCGAATTCACGCGATTCACCGCGGAAGAACGCCGACGGATCATCGACATCATCGCAGATCAAAACGCGGGCCGCCTGCCAATCCTGGCCGGCGCGGCCGAAGCCAATACTCGCGAAACGATCAAAGCCTGCGAGTACTATCACGGATTGGGAGTCCGCGCGGTGGCCATCGTCGCGCCGTTCTACTTCAAACTGACCGCGGCGGGCGTGTATGCCTACTTCAAGGAAATCGCCCAGAATTCGCCGGTCGACGTGACGCTGTACAACATCCCGATGTTCGCTTCGCCCATCGACGTGCCGACGGTCCAGCGTTTGGCCGAAGAGTGCCCACGGGTGGTGGCCATCAAGGATTCGTCAGGCGACCTGCCGCACATGATGCGCATGATCGCCGCCGTGCGGCCGCTCCGGCCCAATTTCAGCTTCCTAACCGGCTGGGAGGCGGCCTTGATGCCGATGCTGTTGATCGGCTGCGACGGCGGCACGCATGCGACCAGCGGAATCGTGCCCGAGATTACCCGGAAGCTGTACGACTTGACGATGGCGGGGCACATTCCGGAAGCGCGCGACCTGCAATACCGCTTGCTGAAGTTGTTCGATGCCATGCTCTACTCGGCCGAGTTCCCCGAAGGTTTCCGCGCGGCGCTCCAACTGCGTGGCATCCAGGTCGGTGCCAGCCGGCAGCCGAAGTCGGAAGTGCAGAAATTGGAGTTAGCGATTTTGAGCCGCGAATTGCAGTGTCTGTTGGCCACCGAGGGATTTTCTGCGGAGCCGCTGGGAGGCTGCCCCGCCAGGCCGGCCGTCGATTCGGAGCAGGTCGCTCGCATCGTCCAGGACGTGGTCGGCGAGTTGAAAAAACGCGGCCTAGCGTGACGCCCAACTGCCAGCGATTCGCCGCAGCGTGACTCGCGGCCAACCGTACGGCGACCAAGACTGGGTGAGCAACACGGCGAAACAGTTGGAGTTGATCGTAACGTTGCGAACTGTTGTCAGGGCTGGCAACGATGTAGGTGGCTGGTGGCTGAGACTAAGCGAAGCCCCAGACCACTGTTGCTGGGGCTTCGCTTAGGCACAGCCACCACCCACCCTGCTGCGAGCATTTCGCAAGATTACGATCATGGCCGGCGAAACAGTGGGACTTGGAATCCACCCTGCGAGCCCGTGGTCGAGCAACAGCTGCGCCAAGGCTTGTTTCGCCCCTTCAGGGCTGGTGTTCTCCAGCCGCTCATAACCCAGGGCGGCGCTACGCGGCTACGCCGCTCCGCTCTGCCCTTTTCTAGGCTGATTTGTTAATGCCCCTTTGGGGCGAAAACCTGCGTGAGCGATGGCCCTCGTCGCAGTCGACCTGCACCCTCGTAGCATGGCCCTCCAGAGCCGTGCAGGATCCGCCTTGTCACGCCCTGACGCGGCGAAGTTCGCGGAAATCGTGAGCGGTTCGTAGGCTTGTTAGCCGGCTTCAGCCGGACTTCTCTTCATGTCTTCAGACATCGCGAACCAGCGGATTGCCCGCGAAGGGTTGAAACCCAGATCAAGAAGCCCGGCTGAAGCCGGCTCCTGGAAATGCTGCGGGCAGCGGCTCCCACCAGCTGAAGCTGGTGGCAGACAGGGTGTCGGCTGAAGCCGACAACCGGATCTCGATTTCTCCGATCTGCGGAGTTATCCGGCCGACGAGTACCCTGGCATTATCGTCCTGCGTTTCGGGCATGGTCGCGAGCGACGTCCCCGACATGTTTAGCTTGCGGGTCCAATCGCTCGAAAGCTCGGTCCCAGGCAGATTTTCTGTTCCTCGCAGTGTAGACTGAGCCCCATCTTGTTAGGCAGGTTCGGCCGCCTGCCCGTGAATCGATCGGTTACCGAGAGATCTCCATGAACACCGACGTCAAGTACGACGTGTTTCTCAGCTACAGCTCCCTGGACCGTTCCTGCGTCGCGCAGGTCTCGACCCCGGCCAGAATCACAGGGCGGCGGGCGGCACCGATCCGTCGCACCGCCTCGGCCACCGCTTCGGCGAGCACGGCGGGGTCACTGGCCGGCGGCCTGGATGTCGGGATGTGCGAGATTTCCGGGACCACGTTGACCAGATCGCGAGGCAGTTCGATGTAACCCGGCCGCTTGTAACGCAGCACCGCCTCCAGCACCCGGTCGATCTCGCGAAAGGCGGTCGACACGTCCGTCAGATCCGTAGCGGCGACGCATAACCGGCGGAAGACCTCGAACTGCGTGCGGAAATCCTTGACCTTGTGGTGCAGCAGTGGATTGTTGACTCGCTCGTTCAGTCCTGGCGAGCCGCTGATCAGCACGACCGGCGATTTCTCGGCATAGGCCCCGGTGATCGAGTTACAGACACTCAGTCCGCCCACGCAATAGGTCACGCACACGGCCCCGATGCCATGCATGCGGGCGTAGGCATCGGCGGCGAACCCGGCGCAGTCCTCACGCGTACAGCCGATGACGCGGATCGGACTCTGGGTGAGTTGGATGTAGAACGACAGGACGTAATCGCCCGGAATGCCGAACACGTCCCGCACCCCGCAGTCCTGGAGACGCCGGATCAAGTACTGGCCGATCGACAGTCCCGACACCGCGGACGAAGCAATTCTCGCATCAGGCATGTTCTGGCTCCTGTTGATCAGCGTTGCCGCTATCTCCGCGCGATTAGACTCAGGCAGAGCCAGGGCGGTTCGTAGAAGCTGCTGGGATTGCATGTCCATGTCGCAATTGTCTCCGGTCGAAGCTGGAAATGCAACCGCGTTCGAGACAGCGATGCGTGACAGGTGATCAATCGATCTGCGTGAGATCGTGCGGATAGGCTGCCCGCCGTCAGCCGGATCGTCCCGCAGATCGATCCACATGAACTGGGCCAGAAAACCGAGCGGCGGCTCACACCCGGGAAGCAGCACGGGAATCACAGCAAACTGCGGATCGCCAGTCTGCCGATCCAGTGCCCAGGCCCGTTCACGCTGTTGCCAGCGACCCATCTCGTGCGGTCCGAGAAACACGGCCACCGAGCGGCTGGTGGCCAAGGCTTTCTCCAACGCCAGCACCCAGTCAGGCCCCGGCAGCAGATACCACTGGTCAAGAAAGCACGAACATTTCCGGTTCTTCAACTCGTCGGCGATCCACCGCTTTGGCCTGCAGGAGCAATTGCTCGCGTTGGCCGAGGGGGCCGGCATTCCGATCACGGCTACGATCCTCGGCAAGAGTGTGATTAGCGAACGGCATCCGCTGTTCGTCGGGCTGTATGAAGGAGCGATGGGCCACGAGCAGGTCACCCGCTTCGTCGAGGACAGTGATCTGGTGATCATCCTGGGCGCCTTCATGACCGACCTGAACCTGGGCATCTTCACCGCTAACCTGGAGCCGGGCAGGTGCATCTACGCCACCAGCGAGATGCTACGGATCAGCCATCACCATTACCACGATGTCCTGCTGGCCGATTTCCTGCGGGAGCTCGCCGGCTTGAAACTGCACGTCCCGGCGCAGACGCTGCCCCCTCGTCCCGGCGGATCAATGCCTCCGCGAATTGCCGGGTGAGCCCCAGGGCTTCATCGAATTGCCGGAGCGGCAGGAGTCCGGCGTCGCTGGTCAACTGCGTCTGCGAGGGCTCGATGTCGATTGGCATGTCACCCAAGAACTGCAACTGTTCGTGCCACGTGATCGGTTCGGTCATGACGGTCCTCCGAGGGGGGGCAAAAGGTACGGTCCATGTCGTTCACTATATTAAATACTATTAGTGGTCACTTTATTCCCTATTGATGTCATAACTTGGCCGTTCCGGTATCACTCGCGAAATCCGAATCCAACGGCGTCATCCCTGCTGCGTGTCGTCCGAGTCGGCCAGGCTCGGTGACACGCCTTGCGATGGGGCGCGCGCACACCGGGTGTGCGTCGCCGGGCCGACTCGGCCGCGACCTGCGTCTTTGAAGTTGTGCCTTGGGCGCGGAAACGCCCCCGCCGAGCTTGCTCGGTGAAAGCGATAATTGGAGTCACGCACGCCGGAGGACCGAATCCTCTGCTCCACCGCTCCCAGAGGGTACCCGGCTCGGTGGGGGAGGGTTCCCGCCGTTTCTCGAACGTCGTGCAAAATCGTCGTCCCACCGAGCAACCTCGGCGGAGACCAATGCACAACGTCAAAGACCTGCGTCAAGGTGTCGAATCCCGCGGCTTCGCGCACGTCGAGCTTTTCGTCGTCGGCATGTAGGGCCACGAGGCGGATGACCTCGGCGTTGAGCACGACCCCGCGCAGCTCTGACCATGTCGCGGTCTGGTACTCGAAGGCGTCGAACTGCCGTTGCGGCTCGGCTTTTTCCGTGAAATCCTTCAGCGCCTTCTCCAGCAGGGTTTCGCTGCGGCGTTTCAGCACGGAGTTCATGCCCAACCCGATCGTGTACTCCAGCCTCAGGGTTTCGCAACCGATGTAGACCTCCGAGACCGCGAAGCTGGCATCGGCACGAATCGAAATCCGCACGTCCGGCCACACCCCCCCGCAACCGGGTCACCAAATGGCACAGGTCATCGACCACCCCAGGGGCTGGCTTGTCCGTCCAGAACAGTAACGCCACCATCACCACAGCGTCGTTGTTGGCGCAGGTGATTGCCCGCGGCAGATACTGGTACTGCTCGTAGTGGCCGT
>JAPLNJ010000562.1 GCA_026692885.1 Planctomycetota bacterium
TCGGCGGCCCGCCGCCGAAGGCGGCGGGCAGCCGACGAGCCGGGCCGGTCGGATATGGGGCTCCAGGTTAGGCACAGGGCGGGAACACTCCCACCGACTTACGTCGGGAGCTTATCGAGGGCGATCACGACACTGCCAGTATTTCGCAACGTTATGATCAAACCCGTCCAGGATCTGGATAGCCGATCGCAGTTACCATATCCTGGTGTCTTGTAGGTCGCTGCTGGCCACCCGCAGAACCTGCTCTGAATGCTCCGCGCACGAGGAACGAAGGCATGGTCCACGATCCCCGCGATCTCGACGAAACAATCCCGCCGGAGGCTCGTGGCCCCTGTCCTGCCGAACCCGGCGAACCGCCCATCCCCGATACAATGACGTTCCAGCAGCCACCGCCGGCTCAGGAGGAATGTCCTCGGCAGATCGGCCGTTACCAAGTGGAAAGCGTGCTCGGGAAGGGCGGCTTCGGTGTGCACACAAACAGGGTTTGGTGCATCGAGACATCAAGCCCGGAAACATCCTGATCGACCGGAACGGCAAGCCCTACGTGGCGGATTTCGGGCTAGCCTTGCGCGAAGCGGATCTCGGCACGGGGCCGCGCTATGCCGGGACGCCCGCTTACATGAGCCCCGAGCAGGCGCGCGGCGAAGGGCATCGCGTGGACGGCCGGTCGGACATCTACAGCCTGGGCGCAGTCCTGTACCAGTTGCTCACCGCACGGCGGACCTTCACGGCCGATAGGCAAGACGAACTGCTCAACCTGATCACCACCGGGGAGCCGAAACCGCCTCGCCAGATCGACGACCGCATCCCGAAGGAGCTGGAGCGAATCTGCCTGAAAACTCTGTCCCGACGGGCCAGGGATCGATACACGACGGCCCAGGATTTGGCCGAGGATCTGCGGCACTTCGCCCTGCAACATGCGGCCAGCCCGGCGGCGACACCGGCACTGGCCGACACCACGCCGCAGCCGGGTGCCGAGGCCAAGACACCGCGTGGCGATTCGGGGACCCCATCTTCCGACAGCCGGCCGATTCGCATCGTTCCCAAGGGATTACGGTCCTTCGACGAACACGACGCTGATTTCTTCTTGGAACTGCTCCCCGGTCCCCGCGACCGGGACGGACTGCCGGACAGCATTCGTTTCTGGAAGTCGCGAATCGAGGAGACGGATGCCGACAAAACGTTTTCCGTCGGGCTGATCTACGGCCCGTCCGGTTGCGGCAAGTCGTCGCTGATCAAAGCCGGCCTGTTGCCGCGACTGTCCCACGACGTGGTCGCCGTCTATGTCGAGTCGACGGCCCAGGAAACAGAATCCCGGCTGCTGAACGGGCTGCGGAAACGGTGTCCGGGTCTGCCGCAGAATCTCGACCTGAAGGGAAGAAAGCGGGACAGGTTCGCTTATTGACGGGGGCAGCTAAACGGGACAGGTCCAATTTCGAGCGGAGGCGGACTTGCATGCTGCGGACGAGTCGGGTTTCCAGGTCGGGGAGGCGGGGCAAGGGAATGCAGGGCAAGGGAATCGGAGAACCGGTGCCGGCTGCGTTCCACCGTTCCTGATCCCCTGGTCCCCCATTCCCTTGCCCACCATTCCCTTGCCCGGGCCTGCTGCGGACGAGTCGGCAGCCAAGGTCGGTGAGGAGGGGCAAGGGAATGTAGGGCAAGGGAATCGGAGAACGAGTGTCGGTTGCGTTCCACCGTTCCTGATCCCCTACTCCCCCATTCCCCTGCCCACCATTCCCTTGCCCAAGAATTGGCTCACTTGGCGAGGGTGATGAATTGGATCGTCGAGTGATCCAGATTCACCCATTGCAGTGCGGTCAGCGACGTGAGTGCCGCCTGGTCCGCGGTGAACGCAGTGACCACGGCACGTTGATCAGCGTTGGGTGGAGCAAGGCAACAACTCGTTCTGGGCCGTGCGCCACGCTTGCCGTGTTGACACCCGCTGGCCACAATGATCAACATCGTGTTCCGGGTTTCTGAGGGAGCAAGGCATTGCTCCCTGTGTCCACCACGAAACAAAGGAGGCAGACGATGCGACGAGCTGAAATGAGACTCCTGCTGACAGCGGCGATCTGGAGCGGGCTGTCTGTCCTCGGTGCAGCTGGCTGGGCCGCGGAGCCGCGCCTGCCGGATCAGGCGAGTCCGGCAGCCTGGCAGCCACCGCTGTACGGGTTCTGCATGGAGATCTTCGATGCCAAGAAGCGGCCGCTGCCGGAGCAGGCCCAAATGCTGCGGGAACTGGGCTTCGACGGTGTCGGCTATCCGCTCTGGCTGGACGAGAACCTCGACAAGCATCTGCGCACGCTGGACGAGGCCGGGCTGAAGCTGTACTTGCTGTACGCCACGCTGAACGTCAATCCGAATGCCCCGGCGTACGATCCGCGACTGCCGGACGCCATCCGCAAGCTCAAGGGGCGGCCGGCGACGATCTGCGTGTTGTTGCGGGGCTTCCCGCCGGGCGATCCGCGCGGCAACGAATTGGCGGTGAAGAGCCTGCGTCAACTCGGCGACGTGGCGGCCGAGTCCGGCTTGCGAATCTCGATCTATCATCACACGGGCGACTGGACGGCCAGTCTGCTGCACACGCTCCAAGTCGTGAACCAGGTGGACCATCCGCAGGTGGGAGCGAACTTCAACCTCTGCCACTGGCTGATGGTCGATGGCGACAAAGATTACCGGCCGGTGCTGCGCGAGCACGCCCCCAAGATCTTCGCCGTCACGATCAACGGGGCGCAACGGGACACGAAGACCTGGACGAACGGCTTGATTCAGCCGCTGGACCAGGGCGACTTCGACAATCGGCAACTGCTGACGACCCTCCGCGAGATCGGCTATCGCGGTCCCATCGGGCTGATGTGCTACGGCATTCCGGGCGACGCCCGTGAGCATTTGGAACGTTCGCTGAAGCTCTGGAAGACCTGGCAGGCGGAGTGGACTAAGAAGTAGCCTTCGGCATCGTTGCGGCGTTGGGCGCCGGGGCGGTGCCTCGCTCCTCGACTTCGATCTCCGGTCCGCCGGACGAGCGCACGGTGATCCGGTAGGTCTTGCCCTTGATGACTTTGATCGACACGGCATCGCCGTGCAGGGTGCGAATGCCCAACTCGGCCGCCTGCTGCGGCGAGTTGGCGATGTTCCAGAAATCGTCCCAGATCTTCTGTTCGAGATCCGACGTCACGCCGCCCCGCGCGTACGGTCCAGGGCGTTTGCCAGGCTCGTCCAGAGAGACACCGTCTTTGGGCGTCTGGAACTCGCCGAAGATGCGGTTGAACAGACAGATTGATGTGCCGCGTTCCAGGTCGGCCGCTTCCACGTACTTATCGTCGAACTTAACCACCCAGTAGTCGACGTACACCAAGTCGCCTTCCAGGCGGAACTTGCGTGGTTGGCCGATTTCGTCACCTTGCTCATTCAGCTCGACGAACTGGATCTGCGAGAACTTTTTCTTGGTCGCCTCGTCCAACTCCACGTCCAGCACGGTAACGCGGGCCAGACGACGTTCCATCTTGTGCAGCCGCAAGGCCATGTCCAGCCGCTGAATCTCGGCCTTCTTCCGCTCGAGATCTTGATTCAAATCCGCAATCTGGGCCGCCTTCTGCACCAGTTCCTGTTGCCGCTGTTCCAGTTCCTGGCGGCTGATAGCCAACTGCCGGTCCCTGGCCTTCAGTTGCTGATCCGCGGCCTGAAGCTGCTGCTCCTTGGCCTGGCTTTCACGCTCGGCGCTGGTATACGTCCGATAGCCGTAGTAGCCCGCCGTGCCAAGACTGCCCGCCACAGTCAGCGCCAGCACGGTGCGGATGAAGCTGTTGATCGTCTGCAAGTTGTCCATCATGCCGGGCATAGTTGCCATTCCCCCGGGCAAGCCGGGGGCATTCGTAAAATGAATACCGAGAGTTGGGAAAACCGTTTGGTGCTAGCGCCAAACGGTTTTTTGGTCCTGACGCGTAAAGAATGAGATTTTACGGTTCCGCAGTGACGGGCCCCAGACAGGCAAGCCCCGTCCAGGCGACAACGTTAAACCTCATTCTTGACACACCCACCGTCAAATATCGTTTGGTACTAGGTGTCACGGCCCAGCAGTCGATCGACTGCGGCGCCGATGTTGCGACTGGCCATCAAGTGCTCGCCGACCAACATCGCGTTCACGCCGGCCGCTTCCAACAACTGAGCGTCCGCTCGGCTGTGGATGCCGCTTTCCCCCACCAGCACGGCGGACACAGGGACTCTCTGCCGCATGCGAACGGTGTGTTGCAGGTCCGTGTGAAAGGTATGCAAGTCGCGATTGTTGACGCCGATCAGCTTCGCGCCGGCGGCCAACACGCGCTCGAGGTTGTCGGGATGGTAGAACTCGACCAAGGGCGTCAGGCCCAACTCCACCGCTTGCCGATGCAGGTCGCGCAGTTGCTGGTCGGCCAGACACTCCGCAATCAGCAGCACGGCATCCGCCCCGGCCAGGCGGGCTTCGAGCAGCTGGTAACGGTCCAGGATGAAATCCTTGCGCAACAGCGGCAGGTCGACGACAGCGCGGATCTGGCTCAGATAGGCCAAGCTGCCCTGGAAATGCGGCTGGTCGGTCAGGACACTGATGCACGTGGCCCCGTGCCGTTGGTAGGTGGCCGCGATCTCGACGGGATCGAAATCTTCGCGGATGATCCCCTTGGAGGGGCTGGCTTTCTTGACCTCGGCGATCAACTTAATCGGTCCAGGAGCAGCCAATGCCCCGAAGAAATCGCGGACCGGCGGTGCATCTCGCAACGCCGATTCCAATTCCGCCGCAGGCCGAGCTGCCTGCGCGGCCGCGATCTCTTCGCGTTTGGTACTGACGATCTTGTCCAGAATGGTGGTCATGCGAGGACCCTTCACCAGCGACTGGCGACTTCCGCCTTCATGAAGGCCAAGCCATCGCGGGCCAATTGCTCTTCGCTGGCGAACATGCGCCGCCAGATCTTGGTGGCCGCGGCCAACTCGGGCAGGGCCAGGCCGAAGGCTTCGATCGTCATCCAACCATCGTAGCCCACCTCGTGCAACGCGTCGAAGTTCTCTTTCCACCGGACGTTGCCCTGGCCGGGTGTGCTGCGGTCGTTCTCGGAGATGTGCACGTGGCACAGGACGTCGGCACAGTCGCGAATCGCTTGTCTGACGTGTTTCTCTTCGATATGGGAATGGAAGGTGTCGTACATCACGCGACAGCTGGGATCGCCGACCTCGCGGGCGAAACGGGCGGCATCGGCGGCCGTGTTCAGCAGGTAGCATTCAAAGCGGTTGAGGAACTCGAGGCCGAGCGTAATCCCGACCGCGCGGGCGTACTCGGCCACGTGCTGCATGCTCTCGATCCCCCACTTCCATTCGTCCTTGGTCGGGACGCAGCCGCTGAAGCTGCCCAGCGCCGAATGGTAGGGGCCCACCAGCGTCTTGGCCCCGACCGCTTGGCAGCAATCGATGGCCCGCTTGGTGTTCTCGACACCCTTGGCCCGCACCGCGGCGTCCGGACTGATCGGGTTGTCTTCGGCGTTGCGCACCGTCACCGCCGTGCGGCCCAGGCCGAGGTCATCCAGGCGGCGGCCCCAGGCGGCGTAGTCCAGCGAGGTGTTGAACAGCGGCAACTCGACGCCGTCAAAGCCCATCCGCTTCAACGATTCCAGGACGGGCAGCAGTTGGTCGCTCAGTTCGCCGGTCCAGAGCAAGAGATTCATCCCGAACTTCATGGCAGGTCTCCCGTGGTGTGATGTTGGTCCTACGCGATGTGGCTGCGTCCGTCCTCCCCAGCCAATAATTCGTCCTGCCGCTCGCGCACCGTTCGCCGCGCTGACGGCAACAATTCGACGAACCGGTCGGGCAGCTCCGGCAACTGCACGCGCCGCATGACTCGGTTGAGTCTTGCCAGCAGTTTCGCATCATCCGCGTAGTCATACAAGAACCGCTCCGCACAAAATTTTGGAATGAGGACGGCCAACCATTCCACAGATTGCTGGGCCATTTGGCTGACGCCGTCTGCGACGGCCCCGGCATCAAGGCGTGCGAAGGCGGCGTAATATGCGCCCAGTTCGTGCGGCGCGTCGGTGATCAAGGCGGCGTCCAACAGGATCTCCAACAGGATGTGCCCCAGAAAGCTGGGGCGGAATCCGGCATCGCCGGGCAGCGCGTCGCGGACCGCGACCGTGAGCTGCCAGCTGATTTCGGTAAAGGCGCGTGTGTGATGGAACCAGCGGTCATCGCGGTAGTGCTGCTGGATCCCGGCGGCGAGGGCCGCGAGCCGAGCGTCGGCGTGCCCCAAGAAAGGGGCCGCGTGTTTGGATTTGACTCGCACGCGGCGGTCGACCGCACTCAGCCAGTCGGGAACGGCGGTGCCCGCCAGGAAGTGCGGGTCACTCACGAAGCTACGACCGTGGGCAAAGTAGTTCATCGAGCGCCGTCAGACGGGAAAGCCTGATCTACCTGCAGGCTGCCCTGTGAAGTTGCCAATGAGTTGGAGTCCACGCTTGAGCGTGTATCGGCGGCGGGCTTCCCCTGTGCTGACAGCCTAAAGGCTGTACTCTAATCAAATCGACCACGACGCTTGCACAAGGTGTAGGGTGGGCTGTGCCCACCAGGCACAAGCGGTTGTGGTGGGCACAGCCCACCTTGCGATTTTTTCACCGCTCACGCCGTGCCGCTGCGCAACGTGCCCACGATCACCGAGGCATTGTGCCCGCCGAAACCAAAGCTGTTGCTCATCGCGACAGGGACGGCTCGCTCGCGGGGTTGGTTGGGCGTGTAATCCAGATCGCAGTTCGGATCGGGATTGTCCAGGTTGATGGTCGGATGGATCACGCCCTGCTGGATGCTCTTGACCGAGGCCACCAATTCGATGCCACCGCTGGCGCCGAGCGAATGCCCCAAGAGACTCTTCGTGCTGGAGATGCTGAGCCGATAGGCGTGCGCGCCGAAGACGCGTTTGATGGCCGAGGTTTCGGCTTTGTCACCCAACGGCGTGCTCGTCCCGTGGGCGTTGATGTAGACCACTTCGTCGGGGTTCAAACGCGCATCTCGCAGGGCATTGACCATGGCCCTTGCCGCGCCCGTGCCCTGTTCGTCCGGTTGGGTGATGTGGCCTCCGTCGCCGCTGGCACCAGCCCCGAGCAATTCGGCGTAAATGCGCGCCCCACGCCGCCGGGCGTGTTCCAACTCTTCCAGGACGATCAGGCCCGCACCTTCGCTGAGCACAAACCCATCGCGGTCTCGATCGAAGGGCCGACTGGCGCCGGGCGGGTCGTCGTTGCGCATCGACAGCGCCTTCATATTTTGGAACCCGCTGAGTCCCATCGGCGTAAGGGCGGCTTCGGTCCCGCCCGTCAGCATGACGTCGGCGTCGTCGTACTGGATCGTCTTGAAGGCATCCCCAATGGCGTTCGTGGCGCTGGCGCAGGCAGTCGCCACCGTGTAGTTCGGCCCCTTGATCCCATAGCGAATCGACAGGTTGCCGCCCGCGGCGTTCAACATCAACTTGGGAATGGTGAGCGCCGAAACGCGATCCGGTCCCTTGAACAGCAGACGCTCCATCTGCGTTTCGATTTCCTTGAGACCGCCGATGCCCGAACCGAGGATCACCCCGCACCGGAAGGCGTCCTCCTGGTTGAAATCCAGTCCGGAATCGCTCACCGCATCCACGCCGGCCACCAGCGCGAACTGGGTAAAACGATCCAGTCGCTTGATTTCCTTTTTCTCGATGTAGGCGGCTGGATCCCAGTCGTAGATGTCGCCGGCGAACTTGACCTGGAAGCGCGCGGTATCAAACAGGCGTAGCGGATGGACTCCGCTTTCACCGGCCAACAGCCGCTTCCACAATTCGTCCACCTTGCAGCTCAGCGACGTGACGACACCCAGTCCCGTGACGACAACCCGTCGTTTCATACTGGAGCTCATACACGCTTAGGGATTTTGAGCCTGTTCGATGAAGTCGATAGCTTGGCCGACCGTCTCAATCTTCTCGGCCGCTTCGTCCGGGATGTTAATGTCGAACTCTTCTTCGAGTTCCATCACCAGTTCGACCGTATCCAGCGAGTCAGCGCCCAGGTCATTGATGAAATGCGTCTCCAGCTTGACTTTTTCTTTGTCAACGCCCAGTTGTTCCGCGACAATATCGATTACACGTTCCGAAACAGTTGACACCTCTGTTTTCCTCCCATATTGAACAGCAGACGGAGACAGATCCGCGAGGTTGTAATTTTCCCGATGCCTAACGACAGTACGGCGTCGTTAGCAAACAAGCACCAGAAGATAGAGGATATCTATCAGGCAGGTCAAGACAGGATGGGCCACCAAGCACCCGCCGCGAAGCGGATTTTTTCCGCCGCTCGGCGAAACGGTTGCCTGGGGCCTCGGTTCAACCCGTCAGACCCCCATCCACGACCAGTACCTGTCCCGTGACGTAGGCCGCCGCCGGGCTCGCCAGATACAAGACCGAGGCCGCCACATCGTCCGCCGTTCCAAATCGCTTCGCGGGGATGCGTTTCTTGGCTTCTTCGATGACTGTGTCCCCGAGCATCCTGGTCATGTCGCTCTCGATGTATCCCGGTGCCACTGCGTTGATCGTGACTTTGCGTCCGGCCAGTTCGCGGCTGACACTCCGCGTGAAGCCGATCAGGCCCGCCTTGGACGCCGAGTAATTCGACTGGCCCGGGTTCCCCATGATTCCGGACACGCTCGAAATGTTGATAATTCGGCCGTAGCGGGCGCGCATCATGTGACGTGAGGCGGCGCGCGAGAACAGGAAAGCTCCGGTCAGGTTCGTATTGATCACGTCGTCCCACTCCTCATCGCTCATCCGCGGCAGCAACGTATCGCGAGTGACGCCCGCATTGTTCAACAGAATGTCCAGTCGTCCCCACTTCTCGGCGACTTCGTCTACGAATTTATCGATCGTGGTGCGGTCTTTGACGTCGCAGGAGAAAGCTTCAGCAGTCCCTCCAGACTGCAGAATCTCCGCAACCGTCTGGGTTAGTTTCTCTTTGTCGCGAGCGACACAGGCCACTCGGGCCCCATTGGCCGCCAGTTCCAGCGCGATCGCCTTGCCCAGTCCGCGCGAGGCCCCGGTGACGATCGCGACCTGACCGGCGAGGTCGGCCGTGAGGGTTCTTTTCTTGGGTTGACCAGACATCAGTGCTGCGCTCCGAGTGTATCATAGTAACCCGAAGCGTAAGCGATGATAACTCATTGGCCAGTCATCGCTTACGCTTCCGGTTACTATCTGCCCGTGAATAATCCGGGCTAATCCATGACGTTCTCGCACGTGACCTTGCGGTCGAGGCGACGTAAGAGGCCCTTCAGGACACGCCCCGGGCCGACTTCGTAGAACGAGTCAAATCCATCGCCCAGCAGATGCCGCAACGAATCCTCCCACAGGACCGGCGACACGACTTGTTTGACCAGCAGCTGACGGATCTCTTCCGGATCATCGTGCGAGCGGGCGTCCACATTCGAAATGACCGGAATCCGTGGCTTGGCCATGGGAACATCCGCCAAGACTGCCGCGAGCCGATCCACAACGGAACCCATAATCGGCGTGTGGAACGCCCCGGCCACTGCCAGCGGCACGACTTTCATCGCACCCGCGGCCACCGCCGCATCGGCGATTCGTTCGCAGGCTTCCTTCGAACCGGAGACGGCAATGTTGGCCGGACATAAGAAATTGGCCGGTTGCAGAACTTCGCCTGTTTGCCGCACCTGCTCGCACAACTGCTCGACCTTGGCCCGGTCCAGGCCCAAAATGCTGACCATGCCGCTGGGTGTCGCGTCCGACGCCGCCTGCATCGCCTCGCCGCGCCGCTGGACGACCTTCAAACCGGCTTCGAAGTCCATCACACCCGCGAACACCAGCGCGGTGTACTCGCCCAGGCTCAACCCTGCGGCGGCCTGGCATTGCTCGACCACGTCCGGTGATTTCTGACGCAGCATCTCCAAGGCTGCCAGCGAAGTTACGAACAAGGCCGGCTGGCTGTAAACAGTCGAGTCCAGTTCGTCCTCCGGATCCTCGAAACAGATCTCTGCCAGATCGTAGCCCAGCAGCTGTGAGGCGCGGTCATACAGCGCTCGGGCCGCGGGCAGTTGTTCTGCCAACTGACGGCCCATGCCTACCGACTGAGCACCCTGGCCTGGGAACAAGAATGCGGTCTTGGTCACGGTACATCCATCCCGCGGTTATTCTTCGGAAGTCTCCACGACCACGCGGCCCATGTAGTATCCGCACTTCGGACAGACCACATGCGTAGGCACTGGCGAACTGCACTTTGGGCAGACGGTCAGTTGTTTGGGTGTCTTCGCGTCGTGGGAACGACGCCGGTTGGTGCGAGAGTTGGACTGTCTGCGTTTGGGGACTGCCATCGTTCTTCCCTTTGATGTCGGAGAGCACAGGCCGATCAAGGCTGGCTCGAACAGCGACTGGCTCTGAAAAACAAACCGTTGATGGTAAGAATCAAGTCGGCCGCTGTCAACCGCGAGAGAACCCCAGACACGGCAACATTTTCCGTCCCGCGAAGAATTCCTCGTAACATGGCTCTCCAGAGCGGTGCAGATTTCGTCGGGATCTCGCGACGAACTGCACGGCTCTGGAGAGCCATGCTGCAAACAATCGCAGCTTCGGTGCTAGCGGGACGAAGCCCGATTCGATACCTTTAGGTGGACGTATCCTGTCCATCAGGCTGCCTTGCAGCCGGGTCGTTGCCCCCCTCTGGCATCAGGCTGGCAAGTCTGAGGCCGTCCGTAGTCCCCGCTTGATCTGTGGTTAAGAAAGGCTCCCATGACAAGAATCACCCTTGTGGCGTCGTTGCTCGTGACCGTCTCCTTTTTCGACTTGAACCGCGCAACGGCACAAAATACATCGCCACCAGGCGCCACGACCAGTGCCGTGCGGTCCAACCTGCCGACCCATCCGCTGATGCAACTTTTCGACACGGATCACGACGGCGTTTTGTCCGGCCTGGAGATCGACAAAGCTGTAGCGGTACTGAAAAGTCTCGACAAGGACCACAACGGGAACGTGACGTTGGACGAAATCCGGCAGCAACTGCGGGAGGGCGAAGGCAGCCTTAACAACCCACCGCTGGCGAAGGACGATGCGGAGCGTAAGGCGCTCGCCGTCTTTGACGACATCAGCGGCCGGGAAATGTATCAAAACACGCCGCCCAAGGACTGTCGTTTGCTGCGACTCCTGACCGAAGCCATCGGAGCCAAGACGGTCGTCGAGATCGGCACGTCGACCGGACATTCCGGCATCTGGTTCTGTCTCGGCCTGCGGCCGCAAGGCGGCCGGTTGATCACGTTCGACATTGATCCCGAGCGGATCACGATCGCCCGCGAGAATTTCCGACGGGCCGGTGTCGCCGACATGGTCACCATCGTGGCAGGCGACGCGCACGAGAACGTCAAACAACTGAAAGATCCCGTCGACTTGGTCTTCATTGATGCAGATAAAGCCGGGTATCTCGATTACCTGAACAAACTGCTGCCGCTGGTTCGGCCAGGCGGCTTAATCGTCTCCCACAACATGAGCCGGCCCGCACCCGATCCGAAGTTCCTGGAAGCGATCACCGCGAATCCGGCGCTGGAGACGATGTTCTTCCACATGGACGTTTGGGGCATCGGCGTGTCGCTGAAGAAGCATTGATCAGGACCCACCCCGGCCACAGGAATCGCCCGCTTGACGCACCGTTTGGGTCTTCCAGGTCTTGTTTCCCGCACGGATGGCAGAGCCAGAGCACGGAGGAAGACCAAACCAGAAAGAAATCCGTGCTCTGGCTCTCTCAACTTGTAGTACGCGCTGCCAGCGGAACGATCAGGGGTATGCCCCTGCCAAGTGTCAACGACCTCGCGCGGAAATCCGAGCGTTGATGCAAATGGACTTGAAGGAATGGCGGAGCGAGTGCAGGGTGAACCCGCCGTCGCGTCCCGAGGGAATGCTCAACTTGTCAAGCAGGCCCAGGAAGTACGCCTTCAACCGCTTCGTGTTTATGAAGCGGTCACCTTGGCGGTGCAGTCTGAGTCGACCACCGCCGTGAAAAGGTCTCCGTGCGAGCCGTTGGTGCCGCGCTCCGTCTCACGTGTCGTGACGGGAAAGACTCGGCCGATCTGGCGACGATGCTCGTGGCCGGCACCTGCAACGCGATTTCCTTCGTGGCGCTGACCCGCTCCCTGCAGTTGACGAGCGTGGTGTATGCCAACGCCCTGAACGCCACGCAGGCTGCGATGGCGGCCTTGGCGGGCATCGTCTTCTTTCACGAAGCCCAATCGGGCGAGTTGCTCGTCGGCCTGTTGCTGACCATCGCCGGCTTGGTCCTAATGCGGCAACGCCGCTGACGCCGTAGGAGCCTGCTGAAAAAGTAGCGGAAAGCAACGTGGGGTAAGCTTCCAGCTTGCCAGTCTTCCGTATTCTCCGTTTCCTCGTCTTCCTCGGCTACGCATTTGGCAAGCTGGAAGCTTACCCCACGACTAATTCAGCAGTCTCCTACGGCGTGCGGTTAAACGAGCCAATGTCACCCGCGCGTGGTTGACAATGACACGTGGCGCACGCGGCTCGCGTGGGGCTTTCGCCGCTTGTTCGCCGGTTCACACCCGAGCCGCGCGCGGCACGACAGACGTGCAATTGACCACCGCGTGTGGTACAACTTTGGCGTTTCCCGTTTCGCCCCGCACCCCAACCCTCGCCCCGGTACTCCGGGGCGGGGGAGTCATTTTTTGGCCGTGCTTTAGGAGAGTCCCATCATGTCCAGCTACGGTATTCCCCGACGTTCCAAGACCCGTAGGAAGCTCTCCCATCGAACGCGTCAGGGAGGGCGAGGCCGGCTATTTTTTGAAGTCTTGGAAGATCGTCGACTTTTGGCGACTAGTGCGATTAGCACGTCCCTGCCCACCCTGGGCAGCACGTCGGATACCGCGCTGGTGTTTGACGGCGTGAACGATACCCTGCGCGTCGGCAACGCGGCGGCTGTGAACCTGCCGCAGCAGATGACCTTTGAAGGCTGGGTGTACCCGCAGAATGCCGGGGGCGACCAGCCGGTGTTTGCCAAGGAGGGACCGGGTGCGAACCAATCCTACTGGTTCGGGGTGTATGGGGGGCAGTTCGGGATCCTGTTGAATTCGAGCGGGAACAACGGCTGGGCCCTGGACGCCCGACACAGCGGCTCGATCAGCAACGGCCAGTGGCAACACATCGCCAGCACGTGGGATGGAACCGCGTGGCGAAACTACAAGAACGGCCTGCTCGTCGGGTCCGGGACCTGGACCGGCACCTTCGCCAATTCCAGTTCCCCCTTGACCATCGGCAGCAACTCGGACTTCAACACCACGCACTTCAGCGGGACCCTGGACGATCTCCGCATCTGGAACGTCGCCCTGTCCCAGGCCGATATCCAGGCGCGCATGAACGCGCCGTTGGTTGGTAACGAGGCTGGCCTCGCCGCCTACTGGAAGCTGGACGAAGGCTCGGGCGCGACTGCCGCCGATGCGACCGTCCACCACTGCGACGCCGTGTTGGGCGGCGGGACGCCGGACTACGCGCCGGCCTGGGTGACCAGCAGCGCGCCGAGTGCCGGCGTGATTTCAACGGGCGTGGCCGGCACGCAGACTGCCATCAGCCAGTTCGCCGTCAATTTCACGGGGCCGCTGACCGTCAGTGCCGCAACTGCCGCCGCGAGTTACCAGCTGCGGGAGGCGGGCGCCGACGGCACGCTGGGCACCGCCGACGATACCTCCATCGCCTTCAGCCCGAGCTACACCAGCGGCGCGACGACGGTCAACTTCACGGTCAGCCCGAACCCGCTGCAGCCCGGCAGGTACCAGTTCCAGACGCTGGCGGCACTGACCGACCAGGGCGGCAACCCGGTGACGCCGCTGGTGCTCCAGTTCACGGTAAGCAATGCTCCGGCTGGCAGGATCGAGGGCCCCAACAACGACTCGCTGCCCGCGGCCACCTCACTGCCCTTGACCGAAGACCCGGCGGGCAGCGGGTTCTTCACCGCGTTGGGCGCGGGCACGATCGGTACGACCAGCGACGTCGATTACTGGAGCTTCCCGGCCCGGGCGGGCGACCGCGTGAGCGTGGCCGGCGACAGCCTCACGACCGGCTCGGCCTCGATCTATGTCGAGTTGCGGAACGCCAACGACGCGATCATCGCCCAGGCCGGCGACTCCGCCAGCGGCCATCCGCTGATCTCCAACTTTGCGATCCCGAACGACGGCACCTATTACGTCAAGACGCGAACGTACAGCAGCGGCTATATCAATCCGGGCTACACCGCCCGCGTGGACCTATCGCGCGGTTTCCTGGCCGAATCCGAGGACAACGGATCGGTCGGCTCGGCGAGTGCGATCCTGCTCGTCCCTGGCGCAACCGGTCACGCGATCGGCACGGCCTCGGGTAATGTCACGATCTCCAGCGGCCTGGATTTCTTCACGCTCGGCAACCTGCGCGCCGGCGATGCGATCGATTTGTCGGTCGTACTGCCCGGGGTGAGCACGCTGGCCCCGCAGATCCAGATCGTGCGCGGCCCGGGCGGTGCGGTGTTGGCCACGGCGACTGGCGCCGGCCACGCTACGGCCACCGCGCCGGCCGACGACGTGTACTACGCCAAAGTCTCCACGACCAACCCTTGGAGCGTCGGCAGCCGGGCTTTATATCTGCTGAAGGCCGACGTGGCCGCGGCCACTGCCGCCACGGTCTTGACCACCACCCTGCCGACGGCGACCGTAGCCGCCAGCCCGTCGTTGGCGTTCGATGGTGTCCGACAGTTCGTTCAGATCCCTGACTCGCCCTCGTTGCGGCCTGTCGGCGCCGTGACCCTGGAGACATGGTTCCAATTCTCGGCCACCCAGAACCAGGTCTTCCTCAGCAAGACGGTGGGGACCGGCGGGCGCGATTCCTACGCTCTTTGGTATCAGAGCGGGCAACTCCTGGGGACCGTCGAAAATGCGGGCACCGGCGGTACGTTCGTCGCCTACAACTGGACGCCCGCGCTGGGGACTTGGTATCACCTCGCGTTTACCTACGACAGTGCTACCAGCGTGCAGACGCTATACCTGAACGGGGCCGTTGTGGCAGCGAACACGACCGGCATCACTTCCAGCTTCGATACCCACCCGGTGCTGTTGGGGGCCGACTTCAACAATGAATCGCTGGTCTACTTCGCCGCCGGCAAGATGGACGAACCCCGCATCTGGAACATCGCGCGTTCGCCGATCGAGATCCAGCGCGACATTGCCAAGACCCTGACTGGCAACGAGACGGGCCTGGTGGGCTACTGGCGGTTCAATGAGGGCACAGGGACGACCGTCGCGGACGCGACGGCCAATCACAATGACGGTGCCCTCGGCGGGCCGAACTTGCTTTTTCAACCGGCCTGGTTGACCGCGGGCGCGCCGAGTCTCGGTGGGGCGCTAGCCTTCAGCCCGAACGCCGCGGTGATTGTTCCGGACAACGTCATCCGCAACTTAACCACGCTGACCCTCGAGATGTGGTTCAATACGACGTCCAACGGCGTGCTTTTTGGCTACCAGAACACGCGGTTTCCAGCCGCGCCCGGCAACTGCGTGCCCGCCCTCTACGTTGGCACAGATGGCAAGCTGCGCGGGGAATTATGGAACGGCACTAACACCCAGGTGACCTCCCCCGCGGCCGTCAACGACGGCAATTGGCACCACGTGGCCCTGGTAGGCAGTGACACCAATCAAACGCTCTACCTCGATGGCGTGGCCATCGGTACCCGCACCGGAACCATCCTGTCACTCGACATGGTGTACAGTCAAATTGGGGTTGGATGGGGCAGCGGTCGGCCAGCCAGCCAGAGCGGGTATTATGGATTCAATGGCAGGATCGACGAAGTGCGTTTATGGAATGTCGCCCGTGGCCAAGCCGAGATCCAGAACGCCAAGGGCAGCATCCTCACCGGCAGCGAAGCCGGCCTCGTCGGTTATTGGCGGTTCGAGGAGGGCTCGGGCGTGACGACCGCCGATGCGACTTCCAACCACAACGACGGCGATCTGGGCGGTGCCAAGGCGATGCGGCCCACGTGGGATACCACCGCCGGCCCGCCGCTGACGGACACTGGGACCATCGCTCAAGTCGTCGCGGCCATCGACCGCTTCTCGGTCACCTTAAGCCAGAATCTGCTGGCGACCGCCGCCGTCAATCCGAACAACTATGGCTTGGTCGAACTGGGCCCGGACCTGATCCTGGGCACCGGCGACGATTCCATCTACGCCTTGACATCGTCCTATACGGGCGTCGGCTCGCGCACGGTGTCGTTCACCATCAGCCCGAACCCGCTGCAGGCCGGGCACTACCGATTCCTGACCAAGCCGGGCCTGACCGACCGCGCCGGCAACCCGGTGACGGCCTACGCGTTGGACTTCGTCATCAACGATCCGGCGGCCGGCAAGATCGAAGGCACGCTGGGCGACGACGCGATCCCGGGCGCCACGCCGTTGCCGATGACCGAGACGCCCGCGGGCAGCGGTTTCTTTACCGCGCTGGGCGTCGGGACCTTCTTCGATACCAGCGACCGCGATTACTGGCGGTTCGACGCCGAGGCGGGCGACCGCGTGACGCTCCGCGTCGAGGCTCCGGGCAGCAGCATCTATCCGCAGGTCTACCTGCAGAACGCCTCCGGCACGACTTTGACCTCGGTCGGCGGCGACTCTGCCGGCAACGCCCTGATCCAGAACTTTGCGATTCCGGCCCCAGGCACCTATTACGTCTACGTCTACAGCCAGAACAATCCGGCGATCTATCAACTCCGCGTGGACCAGGCCCGCGGCCCGCAATTGGAGGTCGAGGCGAACGACAGTCAGAGCCAGCCAACGGTCCTGAACCTCACTGTCACCGGCGGTTTGTACGGCCGCCAAGTCGTGGGCACCATCCTGGCGGGCGATGTGGGCGACTATTATGGCCTGGGCAATCTGACCACGGGCAATGCCGCCAACCTGTCGCTGTGGCTCCCGTCGTTCGGCACGCTCACGCCGGGCGAGACCACGCTGAGCATCGAGAAGGCCGGCAGCGGCACGGTCCTGGCCAGCAGCACCACCGGTTCGCTCAACTACACGGTGCCGAGCGACGGGGTCTACTATGCCCGCGTGCAGGCCGCCTCGGCCAAGCACGGAATTCGTGCGCAGTATCTGTTGAACCTGATGCTCAACGACGGCACGGCACCCACGGTCACCGGCACCACGCTCCCGGCCAATGGCACTGTCTCCACGGCCGAGATCGACCGCTTCACCGTGACCTTCTCCGAGGACTTGAATCCGGCTCTGCCCAAGCTCGTGAACGTGCTCCCGTATGGCGGCCATGCGTACCTGCGCACCAGCGGTTCGACCTCGTTTGCCGCAGCCGAGGCGGAAGCGCGAGAGAGAGGCGGCCACCTGGTCACCATCAACAGCGCTGCCGAGAATGAGTTCGTGCGCGCCAATTTCGCCGCCCCGAACGGCGAAGTCTGGATCGGCCTGACGGACGAGGCCGTCGAAGGTACGTTCGTCTGGACCAACGGCGAACCGGTCAGCTACACGAACTGGAATTCTGGCGAGCCGGACAACTCGAGCAACGAAGACTATGGCGAAATGTACTCTGGAGGCACCTGGAACGACCGGACGGCGGGGAGTTCTCTCTACGGCGTCATCGAGTTCGACGGGCCGGACAGCGACGGCGACGGCCTGCCGGACGTCGGCGACCCGTTGCCGGCCGACCCGCGCAGGGCCATCGATCTGCGGGCGGCCGGCGCCGACGCCGCCTTCGGTACCGCCGACGACCAGATCTACCAGGTGATTAATTCTCCGGCGTACGCGAGCGGCTTGACCGCCTCCTTCCGCATCACGGACGGCCCGCTCCAACCGGGCAACTACCGGCTGACGATCAACGACTCGGTGACCGACCGCGCCGGCAACCCGTTGACGCCGTTCCAGAGCAGCTTCACGCTGAACAACCTCACCCCCTACGTCATCGAGAGCCGCAGCAACGACACCGCGGCCGCGGCGACGACGCTGAGTCCCAGCCCGTCCAATGCCTCCGACGGCTCGTTCACGGCCACAGGGCTCACCTTCCCGGTCGGTACCAACCCTAACCGGCTGGCGGTGGGCCAACTCAATGGCGACGGGCATCTGGACGTGGTGGCGGCCAACTACGGGTCCGGCAGCGTGAGCGTGCTCTTGGGCAACGGGGATGGAACCTTCCAGGGGAAGGTGGACTACGCGACTGGAGCTAGTCCCTTGGATGCGGTGTTGGTGGACTTCAATGGCGACAGCCGACTAGATATCGCCACGGCGGATTACGGCGGGGGGAAGGTGAGCGTGCTGTTGGGCAACGGGAACGGCACGTTCCAGGCCAAGATCGATTATACGGTCGGCGCCAACCCGTACTACCTGACGGCGGCGGATTTGGACGGGGACGGGCAGGTAGATCTGGCCGTGGCGAACTGGAGTTCCAACACCGTCAGCGTGCTGTTGAACAAGGCGGACGGGACCGGCACCTTCCGGGCCCAAACCACGTTCGGGGTGGGCTCCTATCCTGCCGGTATCACAGCGGCCGATTTCGACGGGGACGGGAAGCAGGATCTGGCGGTCACCAACTACAACTCGACCTTCGTGAGTGTGCTGCGCAACACAGGCAGTACGCCGGGGACGGCGAGTTTCACGCGTAGCGACATCAGCGTCGCCAGCACTCTTCTCGACGTGACGGCTGGCGACCTGAACGGGGACGGAAGACCGGACATCGTCGCGGTGAGAAATAGCGGGGGGACCAACGTCTACGTGCTGACGAATTTGGGCGGGGGGGCGTTCGGGACGGCGACGGGCTACGCCAGCGGCGGCTCCGGGCTGTACCAGGTCGTATTCAGCGACCTGGACGGGGACGGGAAGCAGGATCTGGTCGTGCCAAATTACAACTCCAGCCAGGTGTCGACGTTTTTCAATCCGGGCGACGGAACGTTCCGCGCCGCGACGCTGTACGGGGTGTCGAACACACCGATTTCCGTGGCGGTTGGGGACTTCAACGAGGACGGGCGGACGGACATTGCCGCGTCGCTGTACGCCAACAACAGCAGTGGCGGGAACAGCGTGACGGTCCTGACCGGCAACCCGACGCAGCCGTTGGCCGAGGACCCGGTGGGGTCCGGGTTGCGTTCCGGCTACGCCCGAGGGAACCTGTGGGGCAACGGCTCGGACCAGGACTGGTACAGCTTCACGGCCCAGGCGGGCGACCGGTTGACGTTGGCAGCCGACGTACCGGGCAATCCGGCCGGCAGCGGGCTGAGCTACTACGTGTATGACGCGATGGGCAATCAGGTCACGACCTTTAACAGCAACAACAGTGGCTACGGGCAAGTCGGCCCGGTTGCCCTGGCGCAGTCCGGCACGTACCGGGTGAGGGTGTCGACCTGGCAGGACTACGAGAGCGAGTACCGCTTCCGCGTCACGCTGGCCACCGCAGGCCCGCTGCAGATCGAGACGGAGAGCAACGACACGACGGGCGCCGCCAACGTCCCCAACCTGGCGCTCGTCCCGGTGGTGGGCGTCACCCATCAGCAAGCGACCATCGCCGGGGCGGTCACCACGGGCGACGGCGGGGACTACTACAAGCTCGGCAACCTGACCGCCGGCACGGCCATCACGCTGACCCAGGCGGAGCCGTCCACCAGCCCGCTGTCCGGCACATTGACGGTCGTGAATGCGGCCGGGGCCGCCGTGGCTGCGGCCGAATTCGGAACCGGCCTGACGTACAACCTGCCGGCAGGAGGGGACGGGACGTACTACGCCCGAGTTGCGGCCCCAGCGGCTGCCGCGACGGTCTCGTTCTGGATGAACTGGAACGGGGCCAACGACGCGATGCCGATCGGGTTCTCCAGCTACGACCTGTACTTCTATGGCGGCAACTTCGGCTTCAATACGGCCAACACCGGTGGCGACATCTTCGGCATCAGCAGCGCGGGGCTGGCCAATGCCTGGCACTTCGTGACCGCCGTGTTCACCCACGGCGACGCCACGCAGAGCCAATTGTGGATCGATGGGGTCCGGCAGACAGTGACGCAGCGGATGGGCAGCAGCGCGGGTCGGGGGACGCTGGGCACGGCGCTGCGGATCGGCGGGTGGGTGAACGACACCGGCCACCGGTTCATCGGGTCGCTGGACGACGTGGCGTTGTTTACGCGGGCACTGACAGCAGCCGAAATTCAGGCGGAGTATGCCGCCAAGTCCGGCGGGACGTATTCGGCGACCGTGTTATCGCAGTCGCCCGCCGCCTATTACCGGCTGGGAGAAACCAGCGGGACGGTGGCAGCCGACGCTTCCGGGAACGGCAACTACGGTTCGTTTGGGACCGGGGTGACGCCGGGCGCGGCCGGGGCGTTGACCGGCGACATGGACACGGCGTACGGGTTCAGCGGGGGACAGATTGCGGTGACCGTGCCGCAGATCGGGGGCCATCCCGGGCTGCTCTCCCAATACATCCTGGGCGTCGACCTGGTGGACAGCGTGCCGCCGACGATCACGGCCGACGACCTGTCGGCGGAAGGCAGCACCGTCACGGCCATCCTCGACCGCTTTACGCTGAGCTTCTCCGAGGATCTGGCGGCGGCCACGGTCAACGATGCGAGTAATTTCGATTTGCGCGCTGCCGGTCCGGACGGCACGTTTGAGACGGTGGACGATGCGGTCTACCACCTGGTCAGCTACGGCTACACCACGGGCCTGACGGCGCGCTACCGGGCGAACGACGGCCCGCTGCAACCTGGCAGCTACCGCTTGACGGTGGGCACGGGCCTGACCGATAAGCCGGGCAACCACTTGGTCAATGCCTACGTCCGCACGTTCAGCACCGTGGGGGTGGCGCCGTTCGTGCTGGAGAGCCGCAGCAACGACACCGCGCCGACGGCAACCACGCTGAGTCCCAGCCCGTCCAGTGCCTTCGATCGCTCATTCACGGCCACGGGAGTCATTTTCCCAGTCGGCGTCAATCCGCATCGGTTGGCCTCGGGCCAACTCAATGGTGACGGGCATCTGGACGTGGTCACGGCAAACCACTCGTCCAGCACCGTGAGCGTGCTGTTGGGGAACGGCGATGGGACGTTCCAGGGCAAGGTGGACTAC
>JAPLNJ010000563.1 GCA_026692885.1 Planctomycetota bacterium
CTAGGCGACGCCCACGCCGTGGCGCCCCCGTTCCGCCCTTGCCGCCGGACCCCCGCCAGCGGCGGCGGTCCGGCGGCAAGGGCGGAACGGGGGCAGTTTTGTGGGGTTCCGCATAGTTTTCAAACCTGCTTCCACCGACGCGGGGTCGGTGGGGCAGTCGTCGGAACCGAAATGCGCAACTTAAAAGACGCAAGCCCTGGGCGGGCAGGAGGCGGAGATGCTTCGCGCCTACGTGCGCCAGGGCGGTGTGCTGATCGCGGACGTGCGCCCGGCGATTTACGATGGCCACGTCAAGCCGCTGGCTGCGGGACAGTTGGATGACGTTTTCGGCGTGAAGCGGACGGGCTTTGCACCGGCGGTCACCAGCGACGGTGTCATCCAGGTGCCTTCGGCCAGCGGGAAACCGGAGCCGCTGAACCTGGCGAAGCTGCGGGTTGATGCGACGCCTGCAGAAAGGAGATATCGGCGACGGCCACGAGTATCCGATGTAAGATCGACCAGAACGTCTGCGTGTTGATTCCCCAACGAATTATCGATACGCAAAGCCTGTAGGTGGACGGTATCAGCGGCGCGACCGTGACCAAGGATGCGATCGTGCACGGAGTCTATGGAAGTTTGAGGAAGGCGGGATTGCGATGAGCCGGGGCGTTCGCCGCCACCCAGGCGTCAAGCTCGTCATGCGTTTCCGCAAACGGTCCGAGCCAACGGGGTGGCGATCAAACTGGATCCGCCGCCTCCGGAAGGGATGTTCTCCGAACTGGAGTTGCGCGAGATGACGCACATTCGCGCTCCGTCTGTGAACGCCGCCGCCTGTGTCGGTTGCGGCATCTGTCAGTATCGCTGCCACACTCTGTATGTGGTCCAGCAGCAGATCCTGGAGCGCAGCGCAGTCCGCATATTTCCGGAAAATGAACATCGGCTGAGATCGTATCCAGCCACGCCCCGCGACCTTCCGGCATCGCCGGAGAAGACCGCCTGAACCTGGATTCCTGCGAGTACTTGATGGGAACGCCCTCTCCTAGCCCCCATTCGACGTGGAAGTCGCAGACTGTTTGTGGAAATCTTCGTGGCATGGCTGCCGCGCTCTTCTTTCGAGCCAACCTCCAAGCAGTCCGCCCCCGACAACACCCATGGAACCAAGCGCCACCAGCGTGCCGAGAACCATGTGCGGATCTTGCCGAGACAACGGCGAAAAGACGAGGTCGCTCAGCCTCGCCCACGACAGGAGCCCGATGAAACCGCCATAAAGCGAAAGAATGGCACCGATCAGCCACGCTCGACGGCTTCGTGAACAAATCCATGAGATCCCACCGCCCACAAACGCGATCACGGAACACACGATGGCCAGCATGCTGTTCAAGCTGCTGAGCCACAGGATGAGGCAGACCACGGCGACCAGGACAAACATCTCCCGCAGCGAGAACTGGTGCCAACTTCGTAGTTGCCGGGCGTCGGTCGTGGATCGGAGCGATCGTCTGCGGCAGAGACCGAACACGACGAGGGGCACACCGACGAGCGGCATGCCCAGGTAGAACGGCCATGGCGACCAGCGGCGGACAATCGTCCCAGTGGTGACATCAAACACGACTTCCTCTGACTGACTTGTTGTGACTGTGTAAGTTAGCGATTGGGGATTGAAGCTCGCCTCTTTGCAGTCGATGCCGCGGTTGAACAGACTGTTTGCCATCCATTTGAGTGCGAAGCACCTGATGAGCTCGTGGTCCCGGTAGGAAGCCAGTGCTTCGCCTTTGCGGTAGAAGAACACAACGCCGCCGCGAGGAATGTTGCTGATGGTGTGACCCCAGTACTCCATCGCGATGACCAGATGCTCTCCGTCCGGAGCGATGTACACCTTATAGTCTGGAATGTGATACGGAATCGTCCACAGCGGTTCGCTGGACCCATCGTTTCGGTACAGCCCGCTCTGCTTATACGTCTTCCGAATCTCGCGGACTTCCGCTTCGCGGGTCTGCCTACTGGCGTCTTCGTCCACAGCGTGCGGCGAAACCATGACCAACAAGTAACGCCCGTCCTGTGAGGGTATTCGCCACGACTCCTCCCACACGAGTCCGGCCTTCGTGATCCCCGGCGCTGCGAAGATGAGAACCGCCATGAGCGCCAAGCCAATCGCGAGGTCAATGCCGGATCGCTGCTTCGAACTCAAGTTGTCCATCAGAGTTCCTCGACATTCGCGCGGGAGCCCGCGATGCGCTCACGGCTTGATCGATCCTGGCATAGCGAGGCTCGTGACGCTCAGGCCGGGCACTTCCAACGAAACAAGGCCCTTCTGCCCGATCTCGACGGGCGGCAAGGGCTTCCAGAACACATGGGCCGTCGACTGCTCGCCAGTGATCCTGCCCGCTAGCGAGGAGCTTTTCTCGCTGATCAGCAATCGCTGCGATTCGCGGGCGTTGTTAATGACCACCAGCACGAGTCGCTTGTCCGCGTCGTCACGGAAGGCCGTGACTTGCACCAAGGGGTCACTCGACTCCGCCTCGACGCGCACCGCCCCGCGGCGGACCCAGCGGGCGTAGTGGCCGATGGCGTAGCCCATGCCCGTGATGTGGACGGCCCGCTTGTCATTGTCCACCAGCACCACGGTGTCCTGTTCCGTGAAGAGCGCATCGGGATGGTCGCCGCCGCGGCCCTTGAAGTGGTCGCGGTGCGACGTCAGGTCCCAGATGGCATTCATCGCGTAGTAGGCGGACGCGTCGGCGTAGAGCATTTCGTCGTGGATGTGGATGGCTCGGCCGCGGAGCGCGTCGAACGACAGGGCCGGCGCCCCCGAGTGCGAGACCTCGGTCATCCACAGCGGCACCTGATACCGGTGGCCGAGATCGCGCAAACGCTGACGAAGCTCGATTTCCTGGTGGTCAGGCTGGCCCGTGCCGGAAGCGTGCAGGATTCGCGGCACGCTGGCATAGGGCGAGCCGTAGGGATAGCAGTGATAGCCGATCGCGCCGACGAAAGACCGGGCCTGCTCGTCCGCCAGAATCGTTTCGGCCACGGCCAAACTGCGGGCGACCGTTTCCTCGCAGGGCACGACCAGCTTCATGTCGGCAAACCCTTCGGTCCGCAATCGATGACCGACGGCGCGGATGATCTCCGCGACTTCTTGGGCATTGCCGCCCGCCAGTTCGCCGTTGCCGCTGGTGGGCTCGTTGAACGGCATGATGAAGCGGGGCACGAGTTGGTAGCGGTCGCGCCAGAAGCGGACACAGAGCGCCACCTGCTCGCCGCAGGCCGCCAGAAACGCGGGATAATTCGCCTGCCGCAACTTGCGCAAGTGTGGGTTGCTCCAGCGGATTTCGATCTTGGGAGAAAGGCACCACGCGGTAAACCCCAACGGCGCGGCCAGATCCACGAGCTTCGTCTTCATCGCCTCCGAGCCAAACGTGCGATAGCCGTGATGCAATCCGACAGGCTCGGCCCCCTGCGCCCACTGGACGAAATTGACGTTCAGGTTTCCGCCGTTTAGCTTAACCTGGCCGTAGGCGGCCTCGATGGCCTCGCGTCGCAGTTCGGGCGTGAGCGTGTCGCCCAGCGGTCCCTCGTAAACCAGCGACATCGTCGTGGCCCCAAAGCCCTCGACGGTCTGCTGGGTTTGTGTCCCGTCGACCCGAATCGTCACTTCGGCCGAGACGGCACTCGATGAACAGCAGATCAGACACAGCAGGGGAAGCCGAACACCGCTCATGTTTCACCTCTCGGGTCACGAAGTCCGCCGCCATTATCCGCCGACACGACTGCACCGGAAAGCCTGAGATCCCATGAAAAAGCGAAAACGCAGGGACGCCTACTTGGCCTTTGTCAAGAGATCGAAGTGGAGCCGGTTTGTTACTCCGTGGTCAGGTCGGTCCTGCAAGGCAGTCCGCGTACGTCGCGCTGTTGTCGGCGACCAAAGCGTTCGCGGCGAAGTTGTATCTTGTCAGACCGCGGCGAGTGTCGTTAGACTGAGTGCGCGGCTAGCGGTCGTGTCTCCGGCCGTCGGCTGGACAACGCTGTCCGACGGCAGACGGACGCGCAGCGCGTCGGACGGGCAGATCGCTGAGGGCGGCGGGCCAGAGCCTCATGGTGGGCCAATTCCCATGGTTGCCGCGCGCCGCGGTGCCGTCGCTACAGAACCATAGAAGCTCGTGAAAACGTGCTTTCAGCGTCGGGTATACCGGCCCATTGCCAGACTTTTATTCCGGAGGACGGACCATGCAACCTGCGCACAAACGTGCTACCAATCGCAGCCGTCGGCAGTTTCTCGGCCGGGCGGCGGGACTGGCCGCCGGCGCCCTGGGCTGGGCGCAGTTCGTGCCAGCCCGGGCCCTGGGACGGGGCACCACGCCGCCGAGCGAGCGTATCGGCGTGGCGCTGATTGGCTGTGGCGGACGCGGCGTCGGGGAGGCGCAAAGCAGCCTGGCCCAGTCCGACAAGTGCCAGATCCTCGCCGTCTGCGATCCGTGGGACAGCAAGACGGCTCGCGCGCGGGAGACGTTCCAGCGGCTGGCTGCCGAACGGCTGGGCAAGCAGAACGTCAAGGGTTGCGATTGCTACCGCGATTTCCGCGACGTCCTCGCCCGGCCCGATATCGACGCCGTCTACATCGCCACGTCTGATCACTGGCACGTGCCCATCACGATTGCCGCCGCCCGCGCGGGCAAAGACATGCACACGGAGAAGCCGCTGGGAATCAGTATCGAGCACGACCTGGCGGCTCGGCAGGCGGTGCGCCGCTATGACCGTGTGTTTCAGTATGGGACCGAGCGCCGTTCGACCCCCACGGCCCGGCACGCCATCGAATTGGTACTCAACGGCCGCATCGGCAAGGTGCAGGCGCTCTACGTCAACAGCCCCGGCTCAATCCAGGGCGGCTCGCCCACGCCGGTCCTGCCGGTGCCCCAGGAGTTCGACTACGACCTGTGGTTGGGCCCCGCCCCGGAGGCCCCCTATTGCCGCGATCGCTGCTTGACGCCCGACGGGATCTATCACATCTACGATTACGCGATCGGCTTCATTGCCGGCTGGGCCGCGCATCCGCTGGACATGCTCCAGTGGTGGGCCGATCAACTGGGCCTGGGCATTCCCGTGACCTACGAGGGACGAGGGAGACTGCCCGAGTCCGGACTGTACGACACGGTCATGGAGTGGGACATGTTGTGCCGCTACGAAAACGGCCTGACGCTGCGGTTCATGGATAACCAGACCTCCGGCCGCTCCGACATCCCCGGGATGCGCGGCCCCAATGCCGCCACGTTCGTCGGCACCGAGGGGTGGATTTCCGTGAGCTACGACCAGATTCAGGCCAGCCAACCGTCGCTGCTGCGGTCCGTGATCAGTCCCCACGAAATCCGTCTGCCTCGAAGCAGCGAGGCCGGCACGCCTTACGTCGAGGCCCACCACCTGAGCTGGCTCGATTGCGTCCGCACGCGTCAGGATCCGGTCAGCAACATCGACAGCGCGGTCCGTTCGGACCTGATCAGCCACCTGTGCGACATTGCCATCCGGCGCGGCCGCCCGATCCGTTGGGATCCAGTCCGCGAAACGATCGTCGACGACGAAATGGCCCGCCGGATGATGTCGCGGCCGATGCGAGGACCGTGGCAGTTGTAGGAACGCTCCGGAGACTTCGGCGACCATCCGCTGCTTCGCGCAACCAGCCAAGGTACTCGGGTAAGCAATAGCGTTTCGATTCACCTGATGCTGTTCGTCAAGGCGTTCCGAGGCACGATCCGCCACGCCGGATCGGCCAGCATCTCGGGGAAGCCGCCGGTGATGCCCAACAGTGCCTGCAAAGCGTCGGCGGCCTGCGGAAACTGGGCGTCCGCTCCGCAGACCAGGGCCAGGTAGGCCGAGTAGTGCCGCGGATCTGGTCCGACATGATGCCTCGGCCGTCCTGACGTGGCACCGGCCACTGTTGGCCCGCACGGCGGAGGCCTTCCACGGCGACGGCGATAGCGGCGTAGGCCACCGACGTCCTGGCGTCCCCCACCGCACCGGACACCGCACCCAGCGTCAGCTCCAACTCGCTCACGTTGCTGGCGCCTTTCGCCGCGTTTCTCCCATCAGCAAGGCAAGGGCGTGCCCATCGAGGGCGGCCAGCCCTTCCCCGGTTTCACGTGGAGAAGCACCCCCGAGCTCAAGATCAACGTCGTCTGGCTTTACCGCTACATGTCGCAACCCGAGCAGGGCACGAGCCAAGTCTGGTGGGACCACGTGGTGGTCGCCAAGAAGTACATCGGCCCCCTGACGCCGGCAAGCCAGTAAGGGTGGGACAAAGCGGCAGGTACCCTTGTCGGCGTTCTTGCGCGGATCGTCCGTTCGATCCCTTTGGCCGTTGTTGAGCCTATCTTCGTAAGTGACCCTCTTGACCGTGCCGCGATACCCCAAGCGACTGTCGTTCCGCCCCAACTGTCTTCGGAATTGCCTACGCTGCGAGTCAACGGTTGGTGGCTTTCTTGGATCCGCCGTACCTGACTTCCTTCGTCATGCCCGACCCGCACATCGGCTTCCAAGACAAGAACCAGCCGTCGCGGAGCACGGACCAGATTGTCGGCGACGGTCGGCGGCAGGTCGAGCGTATCACCGGCCTCATCGGCACGCCGTATCCCGCCCGCGGCCCACTCACGGCGCTCGGGTCGGGCAACGTGGCCGCAGCGCGCGGCCTGCTCATCGCTGGCGACGTGACCGACAACCAGCGCTGGGACGCGTTCACGGCGATCTTCCCCCCCCGCCGGCATCAAGACGGCGACGGACTCAATCCCTGTCTTCCTCTGCGTCGGCAACCATGATGGCGAGCCCGACAGCCTGGTGCGACGCGGGGCCCAAAACGTCAACCGCGCTCACGAGCAGGCCGGCCGGCTCGCGGCGATCTCCGACGACGGCATGCACTACGCCGTAAACTGGGACGGACTCCACGTGCTCTGCCTCGGCCTCTGTCCTGCCGACACGGTCGATGCGGACCTGCCGTTTAAGTACGGCAAGCCCGGACCGGGCAGTTGGAACGATCCCAAGCAGGCCCTTGCTTTTCTGCAGAAGTACCTCCGCGAGCACATCGGGACATCCGGCCAACCGGTCGTGCTCATGCACCACTACGGTTTCGACGGTTTCTCTACGAACGACTGGTACTGGTGGACGCCGCAGCAGCGCCGGGCGTACTACGACGCGCTGGCGGGCTACAACGTGGTGACGATTCTGCACGGCCACGACCATCATGCGGCGCACTACCTGTGGCCCAATCCGGAGGCCAGCGCCGAGGAGACCCGGCCATAGTGGATGACCTCGCCCAGGAGGTGTTCTTGTGTGTGCACCAGCACTTGGCTGCGGAACGGGGCATCGGAAACCTCCGGCCGTGGCTGATCGGCGTTGCTCGAAACATGGCGCGGGAACACCTGCGTGCCGAATCGCGCCGCCGCGCGCGAGAGCAGAGTCCGCTGCAGGTCCGGTTGGCACAATGGCGGGCTGATCGGCTGGAACAGGACGCGGACGGGGCCGACGAGCAGGAGCGGACGTTTGCGGCGCTGCACGACTGATAGGAATTTCCTTTTCCGGCTCATGAGAGTCAATCTAGCGGGGGAAAGTGGGAAGCCACCCCGGATCCCGTTTCGCTCGCCTTGTGGCTGCTCAAGCGATTTTCGCACCGCCTCCTTGAACTCCTCGCTCTGGCCTTCCAGTTCGGGCAGGTCGCCCTTCTTCCCTGGCGCGGGATGGTACGGCGTTTCCAAGGATCTATCTCGCGGCCGTGGTGTCCCTGACGTCGTCGTAAACCTCTTGGCCCTCGCGCATGGCTTGCCAGATACGATCCTCGATCTGCCGACGATGCCGCCAGGCCTTGAGGCGCTGTTGGTCGGCGGCGCAGGGTTGGAAGCCGGGCATCTCGGCGCGGGGGTGCTCGGCGAGTGACGACTGGCCGGTGCGGATTAGCGTCAGAGCTTCCGTATACCCGGGTGTGTCGGCGCTGGGAAAGGCGCGCAGGCTGGCGCTGCGTTCGGGGCGCGTGAAATTGACGGGCAACTCGCCCACGGCCAACAACGAACCGGGTGGCGTGGAACCGCCAAGGTACGCGTTCACCGTGTTCCAGCCCCACACCTTCCCCTCTGGCGCCGCGGAGATGACTTGGCCCAATCGCAATAGTTGCCGATGGTCCAGCGGGCTGCGGCCCCAAGTATTGCCGGTGTAGTAGTCCTCATAGACCGGATAGTAGGGGGCGTTGAGGTCGATCCAGGTAATGATGCGGTCAAGTTCCTCCGGCGCGAGTTGCACTTTCTCATGGCCGGTGCGGAGCAGGTCCACCAGACGGCTGCGATGTGATCCCCAAGAGTACGGCGGCACGACTGGCAGCGGCCCCGTGCCCACGATGCTGATCAGCGGCTTCGGCTCGCTCCGTTTCGGCAACTGCCACAACGCGGGGGAACGGGCCATCAGCGTAACGTACGAGGCATTGAACGCCAAACCCAGGTCGCCTGTCAGGATTTGCTTTTCGCCGGGCCCGTTGCCGTAGTCATGACAGGAGACGCACTGGCGGTCGAGTACCGGCTGAACTTCGACGACGTAGTTGAAGTCGCGCGCCGGCCCGTACCACGGCTGGATGCGGCTGGGCCCTCGGCGAAACGCGAGGGAGTCCGGTCTCCCCGGCGGCACCGTGCGATACGCATGGCAGCCGACACATCCCGCCTTCTCCCCCGGCAGCAAACTGGTGCCGCTACGCATGGACTGGACCATCATCCCTTGCTCATCCAGTAACTGGAAATAGACGAAACGGCGGGCCGGCACCTCAAAATAGGCCGAGCCATCGACTTCTACGGGCACCGTGCCCAGCACGCGTTTGCTGTTGTAGTGATTCCAGCACACGGCCGTGGGATGATGCGACTCCCCGTCGCCCGGTGCCGTCCAATCGCCGATACCCCCCGCTGGGTAGGTCAGCTTGGCGGGGGCCTCGACGATGCGAATCGTCTTGACGACTCCTCGCGGCACGCCGCCCATCGCATCGCCTTGATACACGTCGGAGATATAGAACACGCCCGTGTTTCGCTGCGGGTCCACTCGGTCGGGGATCACCGGTGGACGTGGGCGACTGGTCAACAGCGCGGGCTGAAAGCAGCCGGGCGCCTCGCGGTGCAGCAGCACCTCGTTGCCGAAGACGTCCACCAGAAACAGGGCCATTTCCACGTGCTTGGCATCGACCGTCCGCGCACAGAGAAAGTACTTCTCTGAAAGGGGATAGGGCGTCGCATACTTCGGTGTCAAACCGACGAAGCTGTCGTAGCTCCCCACCCGGCCGACGATATTCCATTGGGTCAGTCGCGCGCGAATATCCGCGGGCCAGGTGTGCACCCAGGTGCGCGGGCCGTCGTTCCCTTGCAGCGGATCGACGACCACGAGAGCTCCCCACTCGTGATCGTGCACGCTGCCGAAGATACAACAGACTTGGCTGGAGCTGGGGATGGCTCGTGCGTCGAGCATCGCCCCCGGTTGCCAAGTCAGCCCACCGTAGAGTAACGCTTGACCAGTGCCATCGGGATTGGTCGTCCACAGTCCGTAGGCAGAGGAGAAATGCTTATCGACGTACTCCCAGCGTGAGTACAGCACGCGGCCGTCGGGCAAGAGGCTGCTGCGCCCTTCAAACAGGGTGTTGTAGCCGATCTGGTGAATGTTGGCGCCGTCGGCCTCCATCAAGAACAGGCTGGCCATGAGATGCCGTTGGCAGTGGATGTACTTGGGTTCGCGGGTCGAGCTGAAGAGAATTCTCCCGTTGGGGAGATACACCGGCTGGATGTAGGAAACGTCCGGCGCGAAGGTCAGCTGGCGGAGGTTCTGGCCGTCCGACTCGATCTCGTACAAATGGTAGTCGTCCTTGGCATCGCGTCGTAAAGAGAAGAGGATGCGTCGGCCATCGAAGTGCACGACTGGATCCCGGGCAATCCCCTGCGGGACATCGAGCAAGACGCGCGTCGTGCCGGTGGCCGTATCGAGGACCTTGAGTTGTCCGCCACCCCGGAAGCAGCCCGCGACGACCGGCTCATTCGCCTGGTACATGGTCTCATCGGGGCCGTGCGTGTTCACATACTGCGGGCGGCGGACGAACAGGATCGGCCGGTTGCTGACGAGCGGGTTGGCGACGAGCGCCTCACGCTGCAACGCCAGAAACTCTCCCTCGGTCTGCACCGCTTCCAGCCGGCGCAGGTACTCGGCGGCGTGGGGATAAGTCTCCGGAAAACTGGTCCTCAAGTCTTGAATTGCGCGAATCAACGGTTCCTTGTCAACCGCCTTCAAGGTCGGCTCAAGAAGGAGCAATGACAGCAAGATTCCCGGCGTTAGTCGCGTCACTGGCGTGTCTCCCCCGGTTGAACTTTTGCCCGGCTGCGCCGGGACTTGGGGTGGCTGGGGCTGAGTACTCGAAGCCCCAGACGAGACGCCAGACTGATACTGACTGATAGGAATTTCCTTTTCCGGCTCATGGGAGTCAATCTAGCGGGGGAAAGTGGGAAGTCAACGGGGTCCGGGGTGGCTTCGCGACGCTGGTGGAGAGCTTCGGGACGGGAAGTGCCGGCCGATCAGGTGGCAAATTCAGGGTGGATTCCGGTGCGGACGCGGACCGACCTCGCACCCGACAAGCGTCGGCGAGAATCAGAAGGTCGCCCAGAACGTGGCTTCGTCCACGAACGTCAGCTCCCGAAACGCATCGGAAACGGCCAGCCAAATCTCGACGGAACAGCTCCCCTCTCCCCACCGCCAACTCGTTCAGCGACAATGATCTGCGGAAATCGGGGAATTTCCCTTGGACCGAGTGTCCAAATTCGAATGGCCAGGTGGACTCGCGTCCGCCAACACATGATTCGTCGGGAAAGGCACGATGATGAGGCACCTATCCTGGACCATCCTCTTGTTCGGTTGTATCTCGCTGGCGTCGGTTGCCGAACCCACCGCCGCCGAGAAGCCTGTGCCGCCGCGCCAAGCCCAAGAGACAAGCGTGGTCCAGCCAGCCGATCTCCCCGCGGGCTTGGCCGTGCTCGAATCGCCACGCAACTGGGGCGACACGTTCTTACCGAAGTCGAAGCCGCCGGCGCGCGAGGTCCTGTCCGTGCTGCTGGCTGGCCTGAAGACCGACGAACGGATCGCGCTGACTTGCTTGCAGGGACTGCTGGCGCGGGAGCAGCCGCGGCTGTGGCTGGTCCGCAACCACGACGATCCGTTCTGGATGGACTGGCACCGAGCCAAGGGCCACGTCGAGCGGTTTGAAACCGTTACCGACTGGACGGCCTTGTTCGACAAGTTCCGCGGCGTCGTGAAGGGCACCGTAATTCCCGATGAGAAGCTGTTTCGCGGCGATTTGCTGGCCGTGAACGTGGCGGCGTGCGAGGACTTGATCGTGACGTCGCCACAGCTTGCGGAACGGCTGGGCCTGCCGGTCAAGGTGGACTTGCGCGGACGATTCGCGACCTACGCCGAGGGGCTGCAATGGCTGTGGGCGACCTACAAGGACCGATTCAATCCGCACCTGTGCGACTTCCGCCATCCCGGCCTGCTGCTGCATGGCACGTTCGATTACAGCTATCAGTGGCGAGGCCTCATGTTCTGGGTGGCTGGCCCGAAGGAGGAAGGCAAACCAGGCGTGGACCGACTGGCGGAGCATCGACTGGTGGCCAAGATTCTGTCCGAGCTGCCCGTGAATGGCGTCTCCGTCGGCTTTCCTGCGATGGGAGAAGGCGAGGGAATGGGCGAGCCGCCCGGCGTGGAACTCCTGAGCCGCTACGGCAAGTCGCTCGTGTGCAACAACCACGGGGGCAACTACTCGATCCTCAGCGGCATCCGTATCGATCGGCTCGATCCGCCGAAGGCCCCTCCGCCGCCCGTACTCGAACGCGATAAGGTCTACATCGCCCTGGCCCTGTCCGACGGCGACAACCAGATTCTGTGGCCCGCCTTCTTCCGCCGCTACTTCGAGCATCCGGCCTTTGGGAAATTCCCGCTGGCGTTCGGGATGGGGCCGGCGATTCGCGAATTGCAGCCGGGACTCGCGCAGTGGTACTTCGAACACGCGACGCCCACGACGGAGTTCTTTGCCGACGTGTCCGGCGCGGGCTACATGCAGCCGGACCATTTCGCAGAAGCCTATCGCGATCGCGAGCAAGTGTGGACCGGCTTCCTGCAGTGGACTCGGCGTCTGATGGAGCCACTGGGCCAACGCACGATCCGCACCGTGGGCGGCAGCAACGAGAACGTAACACGTTACGCCGACGCCTTGCCGTTCTGCCACAGCATCTTCGCCGACATGGGCCGCTACTCGGGCCGCAGCGGCCTCGCGAACTTGACGTACCCGCTGCCCAGCGGCATGCCCGTGTTCCGCGCCGTGACCAGTTGGCGCTACGGGAAGGAAGGCTTCCCGCGCGAGATCCGCGAGCAAGTCGGTTCTCAGCGTCCGGCCTTCGTCAACGGCTTTGTCCACTGCTGGACCTTTACGATGGACGACTTAGCGAGTATTTACGAGCAACGCGATCCCGATATGATGTTCGTCACCCCGTTGCAACTTGCCCAGCTGTACCGCGAGGCGCAGACGAAAGGCTGGGCGAAGTAGCCGGCACACGGAGAGGCTGTGAGTTCTTCAGTTTGGCTTGTTGGAGTTCACGCTTTAGCGTGTTTCGAGAGCTGTCTTGCCATGACCGGACAGCCTGAAGGCTGAACTCCAACAAGAAGTCACAGACTCGGAGCGTGTGGTCTTCGACGGACGAATCCGACAATCCTTGATTTTGCAGTCCCCAACAACTGGAGGTGCCTGATGAGTGTTCGAACCCAACTGAATCGCCGAACGTTTGTCCAATGCGTGGGAGCCGGATTGACCGCAGCTGCCGCGCCGCTCGTGCTCCCGTCGCGTGTCTGCACCGTCAACGCCCAGGCACCGAGCAACCGATTCAACATCGCGCTGATCGGCTGCGGGGGCCGAGGCACGACGATCCTGCAGGAAGCAGTCGGGCTGGACGCCAACGTGATCGCCCTGTGCGATGCGGATGCGGCGCGGATCGCCAACACGCGCAAGATGCTGGCCGAGAAGATGCCCGCTGGGCCTGCGGCCGCGGAGAAGACCAACGGCTACGAAGACTACCGCCAGTTAATCGACAAGGAAAAGTCTCTCGACGGGGTCCTGATCGCCATCGGCCCCTGGTGGCACGCGCCGATGAGCACCGCCTTCATTAAGGCGGGCAAGCACGTCTACTGCGAGAAACCGGTGACCCGCCTGGTCTCCGAGGCCCGAACGTTGGGCCAACTGGCTAAGGAATCGAAAGTCACCACGCAGATGGGCACCCAGGGGGCTGCCAGCGAATCGTTCCGCCGGGGCGTGGAGATCATCCAAGCCGGACTGCTGGGCCAGATCCGCGAAATGCACGTTTGGCACATCAACGAGATGGGTCCGAAAAGCCACGCCCGCCCGGCGGGTGAAGACCTGGTTCCCGCTGGATTCAATTGGGATCTGTGGGTGGGCCCGTCGCCCATGCGGCCGTTCAAGAAAGATGTGTACCAACCCGGCTGTCGGCGGACGGCCATGTGGTTCGACTTCGGCGCCTGGATTCTCGGCGATTTCGGCGTGCATACCTGGCAGTTGCCGGTCCGGGCCCTGAAGCTCGATTACCCGGTTCGCGTGGAACACGACGTGCCAGAGCCCGTCAAGGAGACGTATGTTTCCAGCACGAAGATCCGCTATGAATTTGCCGCACGGGGCGACTTGGCCCCGGTCACCGCCTGGAATTACGACTCGGGCAACCGCCCGCCGAAAGAGGCCACGGCCGACGTCGAGGCGGCCTACGGAAACCTGCCGAACGTGGGCGCGATGCTCCTGGGCGAGCGTGGCACGATGTATGTCGGCGGCTGGGGGGCGGGCAACCTAATCAAGCTCAAGGGCGATGAGAAGATGCGCGGCGTGAACGACCATCCGGCCGCGAAGGGTATTCCGCAGACCGAGCCGCGTGCGCCCAAACAGAACCACATGCTCGAATGGATCGAAGCCGCCCAGGGCGGCAAGAATGCCTATCAGAGTTTTGAAGTCGCCGCGCATTCGATGGAAGTCATCCTGCCTGCGATTGTGTCGCTGCGAATGCAGCGCGCGATCGACTGGGACGGCGTCAACATGAAAGTCCCCGGCGCGCCGGAAGCCGACCAGTTCATTCAGGCCGACCACCGTAAGAAATGGCTTGTGTGAAAAGCGGCTTTCATCCGTACCCCTGACGTTTCGCAACTCATCCGTGCTCCGGCTTTGCCAGCCGTGCTAGGCAGACCATTTTGTAGCACGGATGGCAGGGCCGGGGGACGGATGAAAGACGACCCGAGACGCGTTCCGTTCCAAACGGAGTGAACTCCGCTCTACGACTTTGTGCGCGTGTCGTGCGAACCGAACCTCTACGATCAAAAAGGATCTCTCATGCACCAAATTCTTGCCGTCCTGGCTACGTTATTCCTGGCCCTCGTCACGCCCTGGGTGCACGGCCAGCAGGTCTCCGGCCAACGGATGCGGCAGGTGTATGAAGAGGTCAAAACGCCGTTCAAGTATGGCGTGGTGATCCGCGGCGAAGACCGCAATCCGGTGGATTGTCCCAGCGTGTTCCGCTTCGAGCAGAAGTGGACCATGATCTGCGTCTGCATGAACAAGGTCGGCTATGAAACCCACTTGGCCGAGAGCGATGATCTGCTGAATTGGAAAACGCTCGGCAAGATCATGTCCTTCCGCAAAGAGGGCTGGGATGCGCGGCAGGCGGCAGGCGGCGTGGCGTTGTGTGATCCGGCTTGGGGCGGCTCCAGTGAACTGCGGATGGTTGACGGCAAGTACTGGCTGTCCTACGTCGGCGGGGCGCTACAGGGCTACGAAACGGACCCGCTATCCATCGGGATGGCGTGGACGACGACGCCGGCAAGAGTCCACGAATGGACTCGTTTACCTGAGAATCCGGTGCTGACCCGCGAGCAGCCCGACGTGCGCAAGTTCGAACAGGAGACACTCTACAAGCTTGCATCGACGCCGTCCACGTGGCCGATGACGACGCCTGGGAGCCGCAGGGCGAGAAGACCAGCACCGGCGGGGGCCCCGAAGGCAGAGTCTATCGCCACGCGGTGGCGGGCGGCTGGTTCAGTTGGAAGCTCGCTGTGCAGCCCAACCGCGCGAACCGGCTCGTGTGCACCTATTGGGGCGGTGATCCCGATCGGGCGTTCGACATCCTGATCGACGGGGTGAAGCTCACGACGCAGACGGTCAACGGCGACCGCCCCGGCCAGTTCCTCGACGTGGAGTACGCAATTCCCGTGGAACTCACCCGGAACAAGCAGCACGTAACGGTGAAGTTCCAGGCTCATCCCGGCAAGGTCGCGGGCGGAGTCTATGCCTGCAAGATCCCGACTGGAAAGCCCTGAGAGGAAGGCTCCTGTGTGCAGTAGTCCGACCACACTCAAGGAGGAGGACAACCATGCGAAGAAGACCAACTTTGCGTCCCATCTTGGCAGTCGTTGGCTTGGCAGTGCTGCTCGTACCACTGGCCGCGTTGCGTGCCAAACAGCGGCTTCCGGCCTAACGACTTCTTCGTCATCCCGCGGGATGATGGCGCCACGCTCCGCGGCTATCTGCGTGCGGCCACCGATGCCGGTGCAGACGCGATCCTGCTGACCAGCTTCAACGAGTGGCCGGAGACCACAGTGGTCGAACCGTCGTCGTCGAAACCCAACCTACAAGACACACGGCGAAAACGTGATAGCGCAACTTCAAAGACTACCGCCCACCGGAACTGGTCACCCTGAAGCTGCGTTTTCAGGGGGCCTCGTCGGTTAGTTCTTCGACTCCCGGGGCGGGTACTCGCTGATCCTGAGGTTGCGGAACGAGAGATCGGTGGTGGGGTCGTGGCCCTGGAGGCTGATGACGCCCGCCTCGAGGCGGCAGCCCTGACGCGGGCTCTCGTTCAGCGGACGGGGATCCGTCCAGTCGCTGACTTGGTAGCCGTTGATCCAGACGGCCATGTGCCGGCCATGGGCGACGATGGTCTTGGTGAACCACTCGTGGTCGCTGGAGACGACTCGGCGCGCCGGCTGGCGCCCGTACAGGCCGCCGGTCCCGAAATCCACAGGCTTCGTGCGGTCGTCACCCTCCCACTGGTTGCGGATTTGGGATTCGTACCCGGCCCAGAACTGGCCGGGGAGGCCCCGGAAGAACACGCCGCTGTTGAGGTACTTCCCATTCGAGAGGATGTCGAGCTGCAGGCAGAAGTCGGCCCACTGGCCCTCCGTCTGAAGATCCCCGTTTCCGTTCTTCACGTTCAGCTCACCCGTCGGCGTCACGCTGTAGATCGATTTGTGGCCCGGCACGACCTGCCAGCCGCTGAGGTCCCGGCCATTGAAGATGGGTTTCTGGCGGATCGGCTTGAGGTAGATGTTGCGGAACTCGACCTTCCGCTGAGGCGCGCCGCGTTGGAATCCGATGACGCCACGGGCGTACTTAGAGCTGTGGGTGTCGACCAATTGGTTGCCGTCCAGGACGACCGTCAGGTGGTCCCCTTCCGCCGTGATGACCGCGCTCTGCCAGGCGTTTGGCTTGCGCGCTCCGGGCGGGGCCGCGGCCACGTGCTCAATGCTGCCCGTCGGCTCGCCCCGCATGTGGTCGCCAATTTGCATCTCGAATCCCGTTTGGTACGGTTTGGGCCCTTGTTCGGCGCGGAAGGCAATCCCGCTGTTGCCGCCGTCCCCGACGCGAAACTCGGTCTTGAGCGTGAAGTCGGTGAATTCGGTGTTCGTGAGAATCCAGCCCTCGCCCTCGTCGCTTGCGAGCGTGCCATCCACCACTTTCCACTTGGCCTCGCCGTAGGTCTCCCAGCCAAACGTCGTCGCGCCGTCGAACAGAAGAATCCAGCCGTCGGCGATTTCCTCTTTCGATAATGAGTTCATTTCGCTCGCCGCCACTCGCCCCGTCAGCACCAGTGTGGCTGCCAGGATTGCCCAAGTGCCCATTCGTCTACGTAACATTGTTGAATCTCCTTGCTCCAGTTGTCTCGAACCCGTTGCGCAGGGGGTGCGGCAGGATGTGATACCATATCCGAGCGGCAAGGACCACCCCGATGCGATTGTCCGTCAGGAAATCAGCCAGGGATCTAGCAGTCACAATGAACAAGACACATGCAGGCCGTGCGGTATCACGGATATTCTAGCAGGAATGCCTAGCGTCCCGTTAGATATGTTCGATCTTGGCGAGTAGTCAGCCAATCCTGTCCGCTGCCGTCAAGATCCAGCTGTGTGGTATCGGTTCTTTTTCCTGTGCAGCTTCCGCGTGATTTTTGCAGCGATTCTCGCTTCGCTGATCCCTTGTGGCTGATCGCAAACAGGACTCGGCCTCCGAACAGGATGTGGCGTTGCGTCGGCGGCATGCCGCTTGCTGTACGCTGGGGCATCATCGTTTGCTTTTTCCTATGCACCGTCCGCGGTTGACTTAGATTCGAATCGTCAATCAACCTGTGACGTCGGTTGTGGTGACGCGTTTGGCGTCACTGGTGTATCCCCGATGACGCCCCGCCATCGGCAGCCCTGACGATTCATTTTGTGATTCTGTTCTTCCACTTGGCCTCAACGAGGAGGATGTTCATGTTGGCCGCAACGAAGAAGCTGTTCACGTCCGCGACCCCGGCGTCCGGCATTATTCACGAAGACATCACCCGGTGCATTGGCCGGACACCGTTAGTACGCCTCAATCGCATCGCCCGCGGTGCGGCAGCCACGATCGCGGCGAAGCTGGAGAGTTTCAATCCGCTGTGGAGTGTCAAGGATCGCATTGGACGGGCCATGATCGATGCGGCCGAGCGGGACGGCAAGATCCAATCGGACACGATCATCATTGAGCCCACCAGCGGCAACACGGGCATCGCCTTGGCCTACGTCTGCGCGGCGCGCGGCTACAAACTGCAAGTCACGATGCCGGAGAGCATGAGCCTGGAACGGCGGCGGCTGCTCAAGGCGTTGGGCGCAGAACTGATCCTGACGCCGGCGGCCGAAGGCATGGCCGGGGCCGTGCGGCGTGCGGAGGAACTGGCGCTGAGCGACCAGCATTACTTCATCCCCCAACAATTCAAGAACCCCGCCAATCCGGAGATTCATCGCCAGACCACTGCCGAGGAGATCTGGCGCGACACGGCGGGCCAAGTCGACATCTTCGTGGCCGGTGTTGGGACGGGCGGGACGATCACAGGGGTGGGGGAGGTGCTGAAATCGCGCAAGCCGGGAGTGCAAATTGTGGCGGTGGAGCCGGCGGTCAGCCCGGTGCTCACCCAGCACCGCGCCGGTCAGCCGCTGAAGCCGGGCAAGCACATGATTCAGGGGATCGGCGCGGGATTCATCCCCAGTATCTTGAACCTGAACGTGATCGACGAAGTCGTAATCGTGACTGACGACGACGCCTTTGAAACGGCCCGACAACTGGCTCGCCAAGCAGGCCTCATGTGTGGCATCAGCTGCGGAGCGGCGGCCTGGGCTGCGCTGCAAATCGCTCGTCGTCCGGAGAACAACGGAAAACTCGTCGTCGTGGTGTTGCCCGATCTCGGAGAACGTTATCTGTCGACAAAGCTGTTTTCGGAGTGACGCCCAATCGTGTTATGCACGACAAAAGACGACTCCCTCGCCCCGGTACTCCGGGGAGAGGGTTGGGGTGAGGGGCCGGAATGCGAGTTTGGAATTGAACCCATGCACCAAAATCCTCACCCCAGGATGCGAATATGACCGACCGTCTATTGCAGCGAAGTGTGACCACCGCGGTCGCCAGAAATCTGGCGACCACGACGAAGACCGCGCCGATGATGATGTCGATCACTCCGCGCTGGCTGTTGAGCCTGCTGCCGTGGGTGCAGGTGAACGGCGGCAGCTACCGGGTGAATCGCACCAAGGTGGAATTGAGCAAGGCCGAACGGATCGAAGTAGACGTTTCCGGCGGGGTCGGCTCCTTTCCGCCGGCGGCGCTCCGCAGCGTCCCGCTGTTCTCTCGACTGCCCGAGACGATCGTGACCCGCATGACTGCCCGTTTCAAGACGGAAGAGGTTTCGCTGGGGAACAAGCTGATCGTCGAAGGCGAAGACCTGAGCAAGTTCTTCATCATCGCCCAGGGGCAGGTGGAGGTCTTGAGCAAAGGTGCCCACGGCACCGATTTGCGGATTGCCTTGTTGACGGAAGGTGAGTACTTCGGCGAGACCGACCTTGTCTCGGATAAGCCGTCAGACGTGACCGTCCGCACCATCACGCCCTGCGTTCTGTTGAACCGTTTGTCTTGCGTGGCTGCCAGTTCGCGCACGGCCTTCAAGGCGAACGGGAAGGTCTGGATGGTGCAGACCACGATCTTCTTGTCGCCGGCGAGTGCCGCCGCCAGTTCACCGCTCTTGCTGCTGCTTTCGCCTGTGATCGTAGCCACGACGCCGGTTGTCCGTTCGAAATCGAAGATCGCTTCCTGCAACTGCGAGTCGATCACGTTGCGGTCCGAGACCACCAGCACGCTGTCGAACAGCTTGTTGTGCAGAGCGTCGTGCAGGTCGGCCAGGAAGTGAGCGGACCAGGCGATGGAGTTCGTCTTGCCGGAACCTGCCGAATGTTGAATCAGGTACTTTCCGCCCGGTCCGTCCGTCAGCACGGCCGCTTGCAGTTTGCGAGTGGCATCCAGTTGGTGATACCGGGGGAAGATGATCGTCTTGATTTGCTTCTTGTCATCCTTCTGCGCCACCAGATAGCGGCCGAGAATTTCCAGCCAACTATGCCGTTCCCAGACTTGTTCCCACAGGTAGGCCGTGCGATGTCCGCCGTTGGGATTCAGCGGATTGCCCGCCGCTCCGTGGTCGCCTTGATTGAACGGCAGGAACTGGGTGTCCGTGCCATTCAGCCGGGTCGTCATGTAGACTTCGTGATTGCTGACAGCGAAATGCACCAGCGTGCCGTGGGGAAACGAGAGCAGCGGTTCGGCGGCTTGGCCTTTGGGCTTGGGATGCCGGTCAAAGCGATACTGGTCGATCGCGTCGCCAATGCTTTGCGTGAAGTCGGTCTTCAGTTCGGCCGTCGCCATCGGCAGGCCGTTCAGGAACAGCACGAGGTCAATGCTGTTCTCGTTGTGCTGCGAGTAATGCACTTGCCGGACCACGCGCAGCCGGTTGGCGGCGTACCGAGCCAGGATGTCGGGGTTCATGGCCAGAGCCGGTTTGAATTGCGCGAGCGTCAGTTTGCCGCGCAGGCCGAGCATCTCGATGCCATGCCGCAGCACATCCAGCGTGCCACGCTGGTCGAGCGAATCGCGCAGGCGAGTCAGCAGCGTATCGGCGGCGTTGGTCCCGTGGTTCTTGTCCAGGGCTTTCCAGGTATCGGGCTGAGTGGCCTGTACCCACGCCAGCACATCATCCGGGAACAAGGCCCGCGCCCGGTCGTAGCCGTCATCGTTCGGCGAGTACAGCCAGCCGCTGGCCGCGAGATGTTCGCAGATTTCGTTTTCAAACTCGACTTCGTTGTGCAGAGCCATCGGTTTTCACACCTCCGTGAGCGGCAAGGCGCTAGCCGCCGGTGGCATTGTGAGCGGCAAGGCGCTAGCCGCCGGTTCTGCAGTCCAACGTCCGGCGCTGAAAACACCGGCGGCATCCGGAACCGGCGGCTAGCGCCTTGCCGCTCACAAGACCTCCGTTTCGGCCAACCCGCGCACGTCGATCTTGCCAGTGACGGCGGCGGAGATCAGAGCGGTCCGGCGTTCTTGCAGTAGCTCGATGGCTCGCTGGGCTTCGGCGGTCAGGGCGTCGAGCTGCTGGCGCACGGAATACGTGGACCGAATCGACCGGCTCGCGTCCGAGAACATCGGCGTTGCCCGCACGCCGACCGGCTAGCGTTGGGTGACAAGACGATCAGCGAGTCTGCACGGCCATGGCCTTTCCCATCTTTTCCTCCACGAGATAGAACGAACCGCCCTGGGCGACGTCCACCGTGATCTGGCGGTATTCGGGAATGGTGACCTCCACGCTCTTACGCGGGCCCCACGGCGAATGCCCGTATAGCAGCCAGCGGCGCTGCGGCGATTGGCCCTTGACCAGCGCCAGCGAAAACACCGGGATCTTGGTCGTTTGCTCCCAGGGATGCGGGGGTTCCACAAACCCGCCGGGCGTCAATTTGCCGAGCTTCGGCGGAACGAACGTCCAGGGACGCGGTGCGTCCAGATTCGTGTCCAGCAGGAACCAGCGGTCCCGCGCACGGAACTCTTCCGGGATGTCCGCCTGGTACGGGTGCTGGTGCGCGCGGTTGGGCACCAGGGTTCCCGTCTGCCAGAACTCGCGCAGCACCGGGGCCTCAGCGCTCCAGGTAGCATGTCGCCGTCTCGGCGTGGCACCAGTACGATCTGTTATCGTTTCGCCGACGGCCCGGTCGACGGTAAGTCCACCGGGGCTGTCTGGTCCAGGTAGTGTTGCAGGTTGGTCTTGCCGTCCTTGCCCAGACGAACGGTGGATTCTGATGATGTTCAGCATGGGTTTCAGGTCCTTTCTTTGTCCTTCCAGCGATGACCCTCTCTTACTGGCCCACGCGAACGCTGAGTGGGATGTCGAGGTAATGGAGATTGATGGGCGGTTCGCCGGGCTGGCCAGCACTCAGCACGCCGGCATTCATCGCTTGCGTCACGATCCGCAGGGTCCCCCGATATTCGCCGGGACGGTCGGCGCCCCGAAACCGAACCTCGACCGATTCCGACTCGGGAGTCGGGCCGCCGCGCAGGCCGCTCAGGCCGTCCGCGCCCAGGAACCGCAGGGTCTGCGGTGTCGCTCCGCGATGTTCGCTGAGGAACTCAAACAACTCGGCCCGCTCGCCGAGGATCACTGCGCCGACGTCGTCGCACGCTGCCGTCAGCCGCTGCATGTGGTGCGGTTCGGATCGCGGGCAACCGGCCAGGCCGTACAGCACCGTGGGCACTGGCTGGGCCGGAGCTTCGTCAAGCTGGCGTGGGCATGTACGGCGTTGTCCATTGGTGACGGTGCGCGGCACCGAGACGACGCTTTGCCCCGGCTTCGCCTGGGGCAGCGTGATGGGCCCGGTGTCGCTGACGGTCAACAGCGGCCGGAGGAGAATCACTTCGGAGAAGTTGTCCAAAAAGACTGCGCCCTCGGCGTTGTTCTGATGGGAGAAAAGTCCGCCAGCCGTATCGGGACCGCCCATGTCGAAAACGGGCGCGAAGGCGGCGGCGATCTGGCGCCGCACGAACGTCGCGCTGGCCGTGCGCGGCAGCGGCACGCCACCCCAGAACTGGTAGCCGGAGGCGTTGGCGTTCTGGCACAAACGCAAGTAGGCGGACAGCGGTTTGCCGCCCGTGACCGCCATGTCGACCGAGTAGCCGGCTGCGCACCCAGGCCGAACCGCCAGCGGCAGCAGCGGATCGCAGTTCCAGGCGCAGCCGAACCCTCGGGCGATATCGTTCTGCGAGGCGCCGGCCTCCTTGGTGGGGAGCTTCAACGACCACTCGCCATCACTGGCCTTCTCCCGCGTCCGCACCGCGCCGTTGGCCAGCACCCAGTCCGTGGCCGTCTCCGGCTTGTCCGGCAGACCTTGCTCGAAACTGCGGTTCCGGAAAGCAAAGCGGGCCGCGTCTGCGGTATGGGTGCGTTCCCGGACCTTGTGCTCGAACGGTGTCGCGGGGAGGCCGCTGGAATTGTACAGGGAATAGCGCGGAAAGCCGCCCCAGGCGTAGTGCAGCAGCGTGGGCCGTTTCACCTCCGGATGCCAGACCACGACCTGACGGCCGCCCTCGATGAGTGCCTGAGCTGGGCGCAGCACGAGATCCTCGCCGGCGATGTCGAACCCCTCGACGGTACTACCCGCCGCTTGGCGACCCCCGGCGGTCACGCCGGGGGTCCCGCCGCCGGCTTCAAATCCTGCATCCGATTTCTCCGTGGCGTAAGCTTCCAGCTTGCGGTCGGCAGGCGCATCGCAAGCTGGAAGCTTACGCCACTGTTGCTTGGCCACCAGGCCGCCGCCAACGTGCTCGAAGGTCACGCGGAAGCGGTCGTCGTCGGCTTCGACGCGGGCGGGCACGGGGCTACTTCCCTCGACGTCCTCGCCGTAGGCCACCTGCCGAGCGCTCAGCAGCAGGCGGTCGGCCACCGGCTCCTTCTGCTTCGGATGGATGTCGTACGGCTGGCCCACGTCGATCGTTACGGCCATGCCGGTGTGCGGGATACTGCGCCAGACGTTCAATTGGGCCTCCCGCAGATCGGTCCAGACGCCGGAGAGCGTGGGCTGGTGCAGCGCCGCCAGTGTGGCCGCGTCCATGTCCAGTTGCCGGTCCTGCTCCGCACGATGCTCGATGAATCCCGGAAGCTGGACGAACAGGAACGGCAGGTTCGGCTGCTCCAAGGAAGTACGCCAACTTTGGATCAGCGCAGGAAACAGGACCTGGAACTCGCCGCCCCGGCCGCCGTTATACTCGCCCTGATAGTACAACACGCCGCGCAGGGCAAGCGGTCCGAGTGGCGCGATGATGCCGTTGAACCACTTGGACGTCATGTTCAGGGGGCTCTTGAGCAGGTGTTTCAGCGCCGGCGAGTCGGTCAGAACCTGCGCGTCGACCCAGGCCTCGGCCGGCACGATCGCCACTGCCGTGATCATGCCGACGGGCACTGCGCCGCCCAAGTGGCGATAGAGCTTTTCGGCAAAGAAGCCGCTGACCGCGGAGTAGCCGCCGTTGATGGGGGGCTTGGTCCAGGAGACCGGCTGCTTCAAGTCAAGTTGCGGTTCAGGCGCCTGCGATTCCTGACCCGGGATGTTGGCGACTCGCAAATGCGGACAGGCCTCGAGCCGCTTCAGACCGTCCGCCCCGCCGGTGGCGCCGGCGAGTCCCATCATCATGTTCGACTGGCCCGCCGTAAACCACACCTCGCCGACGAGCACATCCTGGATGATCACCCGCTGGGGCGTCGCTCCCTCCGCGGCCACCATCAGGTCGCGTCCAGTCGAGTTGGCCGCCAGGGGATCAAGCGTGACGCGCCACCGGCCCTGGGCGTCGGCCGTGGCTCGCTTGGTCTGCCCCGCAAACGCGACGGTCACCGCGTCACCAGGCCCGGTCCATCCCCAGATCGGTGCAGGCCGATCGCGCTGCAGCACCATGTGATCGGAGAAGATCTTTGCCACCCGCACTTCCGCTCGAGCCAACGAGGCAGAGAGGCAGAGGGCCAGGAGCGTCGTCAACAACGGTCTTTGTCGAGTCGGGTTCAAGATCATCTCGGGTTCCTCGCTTGGGCCGCATCCAGTTTCTGCATTTCGGCGAAGGCGGCTTTCACGACTTTGAGTTCCTCGCGAAGCCGCTGGAGCAGTACGCCTGACAGTAGACGACGCTGTTACCGAACTCCCGGTGCCCGTTGAAGTACGCCCGGGCATCCACCTCCGCCCAATCCTCCGGCAGGGATGGCCGGACGTTTCCGTGGGGCAACGACTCACTTGGCGGCCAGCGCGCCCAGTTGAAATCGCAGTTGAACAGCCTGATCGCCGGCGGAACGTCGCCCAACAACTTCCGCTCACCCGCCGCAGCTTGCGCGGCGACGACAGCCGAGGCGACGACAGCCGAGGCGACGACAAGCAGGCATCGAAAGCCAAGGCTGATTCCGCGAAGACTCATGGCCGTCATCGCTGGTCCTCCCGAGATCGGTAGCATCGTGGGCCGGAATCGCTCGGACATCGTAGTCCCCGCGCGTGACGATCGCAATCCTCCCGACGCGAGACCAGCGCGGCGACCAACGGCTGATGCCCGTCGCGCGGCGCGTGGCGGTAACGGGTGGCCTTGATCCAGCGGCTACTTGCTATGTCAAATGGAAGGCCGTTCGACGCGAAGTGCTTGTAGTAAGGAGAAATCAAAGATGATAAGCGTTGGTCGTCTGTGCCGCGGTGTCGTCGCTATGTGGTGTGTCGGCGGCGCTGTTTTCGCCGCCGCGCCGCTGCCGATCTACCAGCCCAGGGTGAAGATGGCGGACATCTACTTTCACCATCCCGGCGCGAAGCCGGCCCTGAAATACAACCACGATGAAACGCTGTTTTGCGCGTGGTGCGACTACAACGCCCGCAAGACCTATATCGCCACCTCCACCGACGGCGTGCGCTGGCATAACCGCGAAGTGCCCACCGCGCCACCGTCGCTCGCGGGCCAGGTCGTCGGTTTCCCGACCAACCACGGCCTGCTCACCAGCCAGGGTGTGATGATGTTTCCGTGCAGCCTGGCTGAGATTGAGGAAAAGTTTCAGCCGCAGGGCG
>JAPLNJ010000564.1 GCA_026692885.1 Planctomycetota bacterium
AGGAACCGATTTGTTTCGCCCCTTCAGGGCTACCGGGATAAATCGATATCGTACCCAGGGCGGCGCTCTGCGGCTGTCGCCGCGACGCTCTGCCCTGGGCTGGTTTGTTAATGCCCCTTTGGGGCGGAAGAATTGTGTATAACGACGAGGGGCAAGCCGGGGGCATTCGTCAAACGTCAAAGTGAATACCGACAACTGGAAAAACCGTTTGGTACTAGCGCCTTGCCGTTACTTCTCGGCTGCTCCCCAGTCGGGAAGAGACCAACCCCTTCGCCGCATGCGTCGATGCCGGCAAATCGAGCACAATTCCTACATGTGCCACCGCCCGGCAACAACGGACTTTTCCAAGCCGTTGGCAGATCCGACGCAACCTGCGCAGGTCTCCAAAAATGCGCGCATAATCCGCATTTCCTCCCTAGCTGCGGGCCTTTCCTTCGTGGATTCTGGCACTCGCGCTTGACCGCGCCGTAGCGCTGTGCAACCGGAGTCAAACGCGCATCTAGTTACCTTGGGATGTCCTTGGAAGAGCGTCTCGCATGCTCCCCAAGACGACCCGCAGTACGAGGGTTGAACGGTGATGAGATTCTGGCAGCCAGCGAAATCGCAGCGTAGTCCGTCCGTTTCCAGCAGGCGGCCAACACCACGCCGCCAGCGCCGCCAGCGGAAGCTGCTGCTCGAGTTCCTAGAGGACCGTTGCCTGCTGGCCTGCACCGCCGTACCTGAGGTGACTTTGACCGGCCTTCCCACCTCGGCCTTCATCGGCGATACGGTCGACTTCACGGCGTCGTTCCAGAACGGTTCGCTCACGACCACAGGCTACGGTCCGTACGTGTCGCTGGTGTTTCCGGCCACCGGGGTCGACGGCGTGGGCACACCGCCGGTGACGACGCCTCCGTTGGATCCGTTCGACGGACTGGATTACGTCAGTGCCACCTTCCTGGGAGTGCCTCTGACCACCACGATCCTCACGTTTCCCGGTCCGGGACCAACGGGTACGGTCAACGATCCGTATGGTGTTGACAGCACTGGCACGCCCTTGCCGATCACTGGCAAGACCGGCGACAAGTTGGTTGTGTTCCAACTTCCCTTCGGTTCCTTTACACCCGGTCAGCCGGCGGCGGCCATAGTGGTGACCGCCCATTTATCCAACGGGGCCAATGTGCCCGTGCCGTTAACGGTCAATGGCCGAGCTGCCTTCCAATACGGTTGTACCCCGCTGAACGATCCAGCGACCGATCCCACCGTACTGAGCGTCGGCGGCACCAGTCCGAGCAGTAGTACTTGGTCGCCCAACGGGGCCGTAACGCCGACCCTGATAACCCTGAACAAGACCTACCTGGGACCGGAAGACGAGACCGCCACGGGTCCCAATTTTCCCAGGCAGTACGAAATCTCGGCCAGTGTGGCCACCGGCCAAACCCTCACCACCGTGGCCATCACCGACGTCTTGCCGACAAACATCGTGGTCACGGGCGTGACCATCGTGAACCCACTAACCGGAACGGTGAATCCGTCCCTCGTTTTTCCTCTCGGCCCGTTGGCCTCTCCCGCCAACAACGTCACCCTGGCCACATTCCCCTCAGTCACCGGCACAGGCGGCGCCGATGCTGTGGTGCGAGTGAGTTTCTACGTACCCCGGCTCGACGCCATTCCCGACGCTGTGATCCCGCCCCTCACGGGAGCAGCGGGAACATCGCTGAACCAAACAAACGCCACCGCCGCCTGGCAACCCTTGGATCCGCGCGATGACCTGGCTGCCGTCACGGCGGGGCCAGCCGAACACAACTTGCTGCATGACCGCTCGCTTGCGATTCAGAAATCGGTGGCACGGGTCACCGATGTGTTCCCCACCGGCTACAGCCCGGACGACACGGTCGAGTACACGCTGAACTTCCAGGTCTCCGACTTTTTCGCGTTCCAGAACGTCGTGCTCGACGACGTGCTCTCCGACGGCCAGCGTTTTGACACCACGTTTACTCCCACGTTGACGGTCACAGAACACGGCCTCACCACGCCGGCCAGCAGCGTTCAGCTGGCCAACTACACCGTGAACACCCCGTCCGGCAGCCCAACCACACAGGCGTTGCAGTTCCGCGTGTCGAACGAGCTGACCGCGCGCCAGATAAGTCCCGCCAGTCCGCTGTTCGACACCAACCTGACCGGCGGATGCGTGCCTTCCGCGGGGACCGGCGGTCTGGCTCCCGACTGCACGGTCTACAACGCCGGGCAGACGACCGGCCAGGTCAAATTCCGCGCGGTCATCCAACGCAACTATGGCCCCGACACACCGCCCACCGGAATTGCGGTGGTGCAGGCGGACCATTTGAACAACGGCGTCACAGCCAGCGGTGGCGTGCTGAACGATGCTACGTTGCTGCCGACGGGCAGTACCGTCACCGACACCAGTGCGGCCAGTTTTGACATTGTCACGGGTACGATCACGAAGAAGATCTACGCCATCAACGGCAATCTGACCGTGCCCAACCCCCCGGTGATTTCACCAGGCGATCAGGTGACCTACGAAATCACCGTGACCGCGCCCATCACACGCTTTGATGACGCGTACGTTTTTGATTTCTTGCCGCTGCCGGTCTTTTACGCCACGGAGGTTCTAGGACCGTTTATCCCGACGGTGAGCAGTGCCGTGCCTGCCGCAGGTACGGCCAAGTTCGGACCGAACGACACGTTCTACGCTTTCTCCGTAGCTTCTCTCTTTCCCGTCGTGCCGACCATCAGCAGCGACGCCACGGCCAACAGTGTGCAGTTCGCCTACGGCTCGTTCGCGGCGAGCCCGCCCGTCACGAAAGTCGCCGACATCCTGTTCACGGTCACGGCGAGCAGTCAGCCCTTCGCCGACGGTCTGTTCATCACCAATCAGGCTCGGGTCAGCACCAAGAACACGCCTGGCGAGGCAGCCACCGAGGACGAGATCATCCAGATCAAACTGGCCACCCCGGCGGTCAGCATCTACAAGGGCGTGGTGGGCTACAACTCGACCGGACTGACCCTCGGCGGGATCGCGTTCAACAGTCCGGCGGTGACGACGCCCAACTTCAGCGGCGGCCCGCTCAACAGCCAGACGCAAGCCATCGCCATCGGCAATTCGAACGCCACGGGTTTGGACGCTGCCGATCCGGTGCGGTTCGCCATCGTGGCGCAAAACACCGGCGGCAGTGACGCATACAACGTGGGGCTGGGCGAAACCATCCCGGCTGGCTACGTCGCTCCGGTCGATGCCGCCACCTTTGCCAGCACCACGCACTTGACTGTCTACCTGGGCAGCGGCGGCGCGGCGTTGACCGGCCAGTTGGTCAATGCCACCGTCCGAGCGGCCAGTGCGGGGGTCTTGGCGACTGGCACGTTCAACGGCACCGACACCTTCATCAATGCGCCGACCATGCTGGATAGCGTGCCGCTGGTGATGGGCGACCGGGTGCTGGTCAAGGATCAGGCCGCGGGCGCTCAAAACGGCATCTATGTCGTGGCCGATGCCGTGCATGGCACGTGGGTCCGCGCCGCGGATTTCGCCGTGGGCGCCTCGATCACCACGCCGTATGCGATCACTATTCTGGGCGGCAACACAAACAAGAACAGCTTCTATACGCTGGCCAGTTCGATTGTGGTCAACACCGGTTCCAGCACTTGGAACTTGGGTACACCCGCCAAGGACTACTTCTACAGCTATGATCCCACCGCCAAGACCTTCAGCGTTGTGCTGGCGGACAACAAGCTGGCCGAAAGCGACGGCCGCACCGGATCCTTGAACCAGGGCTACGATGCCCTCGGTCACCCCTTTACCGACGGCTCGAATGCGGCGGTGGTGCTGTACGACCTGCTCCTGGACAAACCGCCCAGCGTCGACGCCGTCCAACCGCTGCAGATTGTGACGAACACGGCCAGCTTGACGAACTACGCTGGCTCCGACAACGGCCCCAACTTCCTGACCTCGCCGCTCACCGATCCAGCCACCGTGACCGTGGCTCCGCCCCAGGTGGCCAAGACCTTGGTCAGCACCTCGATCGTCAGCACCGTTAACCGCATCACCGAGGCCGTGATCGGCGAGAAGGCTACGTACAGCGTGGTCATCACCGTGCCGGAAGGTGTGACAAAACTCGCCCAGTTCGTCGACACGCTGGATACGGGTTTAGCCTTTGTCAGCCTGGACAGCATCAGCGCCAGTTCTGCTCTGACCACCACCGTCGGCACGTTTGCCCAGGTGCTAGCCAACGCTCAAACCGCCCTGGCGCCTCCCGGTTTGGTCGCCACCTTCAATTTCGGCACGCTGACCAACAGCGACACGGTCAACACGAACGCAGAGACCATCACGATCACCTACACGGCCGTGGTCCTGGATGTGGTAGGCAATCAGAGCGGCACCCTGCTCAACGACACGGCGGCCTTCAATTGGACAAATCCGGTCGGGGCCCAGCAGGTCCACGCGCATGCCGCCGATAACGTCACGGTGATCGAACCAAAGTTGGCTACCACGAAGACGGCGGAAGTCGCCCTCATCCCCGGCAACAAGATCGGTCAGCAGAGTGACACCGTCAAATACACCATCACCATCGCCCAGGATCCGACCAGCCAGACGGACGCCTTTGACGCCTCGTTCTCGGACCCGCTGCCCAAGGACGGCTTGAACGGGACGCTGATCCTGACGCCCAGCTTCACGGTCAGCGACACGGCCATCGTCAACCCGGTCACTGTCGCCAATTTCCAACTGACTGGCGCCAATGCCACCGGTTGGACGCTGAGCACCACATCGTCCGGGACGTTCGATATGCTCAAGAGCACGCCCCGGACGATCACGATCACCGTCACCGGCACCTTGCCCACCTACGTGACGCCGGGTCAGCAATTCACGAACACGGACACGGTGCAGTGGACCAGCCTGCCCGGCGTTCCCGATCCCTCGCCGATTTCGCAATACAATACGGCCTCGACCGAACGGACCGGCGCCGGCGGCGTGGACGATTACCGGACCACGGCGAACGATACGGTCACGGTCGCGTACCCTTCGGTCGCTAAGACCTTGATCGACACCTCGATCGATAACGGTTTGGGAAGTTCGAACGACCGGACCCACGCGGTCATCGGCGAGACGGCCGTCTACCAGGTGGTCGTAACCGTGCCACAGGGCACGACACCGGCGGCCAACTTGATCGATACGTTGCCGGCTGGCTTGGCGATTGTCAGCCTGGACAGCATCACCAACAGTGACAGCGGCCACCTGTGGACCAGCATTAGCGGTAGCGGCGACTTTTCACCGGTATTGGTCAATGCGCGCGCCGCCCTGGCGTCTCCCGGTTCGGTCGTAAACTTCAATCTCGGCACGATCACGAACACGGACACGAACAACGCAATTCCGGAGACGTTGACGTTCCGTTACCAGGTCGTAGTCCTGAACGTGACCGGCAATTTGAATGGCGTGACGTTGCGGAATTCAGCGCAGGCCTGGTGGAATAACATGGCCAACTTCTCTCCGATCGGGCAAGCCGAAGCGATCACCGTCATCGAACCTCAACTGCAAACCACCAAGGCCGTTACCATCGGCGGCGGCGTGGGCAATCCCGGCGATCCGGTAACCTACACGCTGACGATCCAACAGGCCCCGGGCAATCCGACCGATGCCTTCGACGTGACGATCTCGGATCACTTACCTACGGCTAGCGGCCAGTCGTTGATTCTGTCACCCATCTTCAACGTGACGACAAGTGGCAGCGCCCCGTCAGTGACTAACAGCAATTTCCAACTGACGGGCGGTGTCACCGGCTGGACGTTAAGCTCGATCGGCTCGTTCAACTTCTTCAAGATCGAAACCGGCAGTATCACGATCACCATCACCGGCACCTTAGCGGATGTTGCGCCCGTGGGGACACTGGTGCCCGGTCAGACCGTCGTCAACACCGACAACTTGCAGTGGACCAGCCTGTCGGGCTCGCCCGGCCAGATCTCGACGTACAACACCAATTCCTACGAGCGGACCGGTAATCCTTCGAGCCTTCCGGCAGCCGAGAACAACTTCTACTTCAGCAATGGCACGGCCAGTTTCGTGGCCAAAGCATCCGACTTGCGGATCACCAAGACGGACTCGCCCGATCCGGTGCTCGCCAGCGGGACCCTGACGTACACGCTGACGGTGACCAACGACGGGCCGGCCGCCGCGCCAAATACCGTCGTGACGGATACGCTGCCGACCAACGTCACGTTCGTCTCGGCTCCGGGGTGCACGCACAGTGCCGGGGTGGTAACCTCCTTGCCGACAACACTGAACCCCGGCGCCTCCGTCGACTACACGATCACGGTCACCGTGAATCCAGGGACCCCGGTGGGGACGGTCCTGTCCAACGTGGCCAGTGTGACTTCAACCAATCTCGATCCAATCCTCAGCAATAACACGGCCACGGCGAACACCACGGTTACCGAACTGGCCGACCTGCAAATCGCGAAGACCAACGGAGTGACCACCGCGGTGCCGGGCGGGCCCTTGTCTTACACGATTGTGGTGACCAACGGGGGGCCTAGCCCAGTCACAGGCGCACATATAGCCGACCTGTTCCCGAGCCTCAGCAGCGTGACCTGGACCGCGGTCGCCAGCCTTGGGGCAACAGGGTTTACGGCTTCCGGCACTGGCACGATCAACGACACGGTGACCATGCCCAACAGCAGCACGATTACCTACACCGTCACGGGCACCGTGCTGTCGAGCGCGACCGGCAACCTGATCAATACCGGCACGGTGACGCCGCCGCCCGCCGTGACCGACCCCAATCTGACCAACAACACGGCGACCCACACCGATACGCTGACACCCCAGGCGGATCTGGCGGTGACCAAGACCGACGCGCCGGATCCTGTCTTGGCGGGCGCCCAGATCACCTACACCGTCACGGTGACCAACCTGGGCCTCAGCGATGCGGCGACCGTGGTGCTCACGGATTCCGTGCCGGTCAACACGACCTTCGTCTCGGCGACCGTTCCCAGCGGATGGACGCGGAGCGGCGGTGTCATCTCCGGCGGCATAGGCACCCTGACGTTCTCCAAGGACACCCTCGCCGCGCTGGACAGCGCCAGCTTTACCATCGTGGTGAAGGTCAACCCCGACGTGCTCGCCCCCACCACGGTGACGAATCTGGCGACGGCCACTACGACGACCACCGATCCGGTTCTGACCAACAACACGGCGACGGCCACCACGACCGTCAACGCTCAGGCGGACGTCGCGATCACCAAGTCAGGTCCGGGGACGATCATCCCCGGCCAGAACATGACCTATACGCTCACGGCGACGAACAATGGCCCCAGTACTGCGCTGACCGTATTACTGACGGACCTGCTGCCGCTGGACACCACATTTTTCACGGTGACTGTACCCGGCGGGTGGGGGTCAAGCACACCGGCGGTTGGAGTCACCGGCACCGTCACGTTTTCCAAGGTCTCGATGGCCGCCGCCGAGACGGCCAGCTTCACGATTGTCGTCAACGTCCCTGCAGCAACCTTGAACGGCACCTCGCTGATCAACTCGGCAACGGTTACTGCCGCGACGCCCGATCCGACACCGACCAATAACGCTGCAACGACCACGACCACCACCACCACCCAGGCGGACCTGGCGGTGACCAAGAGCGGCCCCGCCACGGTCCTCCCGAACGGTGATTTGAGCTACACAATTATCGTGACCAACAACGGACCCAATGCCGCACAGGGCGCGGTGGTCACCGACCCTGTGCCGACGAACACCACCTTCCGATCCGTGGGCGCGTTGCCATCCGGGTGGGCACAAAGTATACCATCTGTGGGTGGAACCGGTACCGTTCAGTTCACCAATGCCTCGCTGGCCGCTGCGGAGACGGCCAGCTTCACGATCGTGGTGCGGGCCACTGCAATTGCCGAGGACGGCAGCAAGCTGACCAACATGGCGACTGTCGTCAGTAGCACCACCGACCCGGTGCCCAACAACAATACCGCGACGGCCACCACCACGGTCGTCCACCAAGCCGATTTGGCAGTCACCAAGACCAACGCGGGCACCGTGGTGGCCGGAACCGATCTGACCTACACGGTGACGGTAACCAACAACGGACCGAACCATGCGATCAACGTGGCGGTGTCCGACCCGCTGCCGCTGAACACCACGCTCGTGTCGGTGACTCTGCCAAGTCCACTGAACGGGTGGTCTTATACAGGCACAAGTACGCTCCTATTCTCCAAATCCACCTTCATGGATTATCCCGAAACGGCCAGCTTCACCATTGTGGTCCATACGAACGAGGAGTTGCCGATCGGGTCCGTCCTGAAGAACACGGCCACGGTCACGACCACGACGCTCGACCCAACGCCGGCGAACAACTCCGCGACCGCGACCACAACCGTCAGTACCCTGGCCGACCTCGCGGTCACCAAGACCGGTGTCGGCACGGTCCTGGCAGGGAATAATCTGACCTATACGGTGACGGTAACCAACAACGGACCGAGCCATGCGATCAACGTGGCGGTGTCCGACTCGCTGCCGCTGAACACGACGTTTGTGTCGCTGGGCGCGCTGCCACCCAATTGGTCGGCCAGCACGCCGGCGCCCGGCGGCACGGGAACCATCACGTTTAGCAAGAGCGTCCTGATGGACTATCCGGAAACGGCCACCTTCACCATCGTGGTGCATGTGAACGCCGACACCGCCAACGCCACGACGCTGAACAATACCGCCACGGTCACAAGTACGACCGCGGATCCGGGACCCGGCCCGAATTCGGCGACCGCCACGACCACGGTCAATACTCAGGTGGACCTCGTCATCACCAAGACCGGGCCGGTCCCGGCCACGGTGATCCCCGGCAACAACTTGACCTACACGCTTGTGGTGACCAACAACGGCCCCAGCGACGCTCAGACCGTAACGGTAGCCGATCCGATACCGGCGAATACCACCTTCTTCTCGGTAACACCGCCGTCAGGGTGGACTCGCACCGAATCCCCGCTGTTGGTGTTGGGCGACACGGGGACACTCACCTTCGCCAAGAGCACGGCGATGGCCGCCGGTACGACCGCCACGTTCACCATCGAGGTGAAGGTCGGTGGAGTGACCCCGGATGGCACCGCATTGGAAAACGTGGCGACGGTGGACACCGTGACCACAGAACCCGTCAAGAGCAACAATACGGCAACCGCGACCACCACCGTCACCACGCAGGCGAACTTGGCGGTCACCAAGACCGGTCCGCCCACGATCATCCCCGGGGACATCATCAGCTATACGATTGTCGTCACGAATGGCGGACCCAACGCTGCGCGGAACGCGACCTTGACGGATCCCATGCCGGCCGGCACCACGCTCGTGTCGGTAACTCCGCCGGACATTTCGACTGGGTGGTCTCAAACTGACCTGGTGCCAATCAACGGCAACGGCACCCTCCAGTTCTCCAAGTCGAGCCCGATGACCGACGGAGAGACGGAGACCTTCACGATTGTGGTTCGGGCCGACATTGGCCTCGCCAACGGCGTACAGCTTCGCAACGGAGCCACGGTCAGTAGCAGCACCACGGATCCTATACTCAGCAACAACACGGCATCGGTCACCACCACCACCACCACGCGTGCGGACCTGGAGGTGACCAAGAGTGACCTCCCGGACCCGGTCATCGCGGGGACGGACCTGACCTATACGCTGAACTTTGTCAATCATGGCCCGAATGCGGCGCAGACGGTCCTGGTCCGTGACGCCACACCAACCAACACGACCTTCGTGTCGGCCACCAGCGGAGCAGGCTGGACCATTACGGCGCCCAGCTTGGGCGGGACAGGCAATGTGGATTTCACTAAGACTCCCGTGGCTATCGGCGAAACGGCGGTGTTCACGATCGTGGTACGGGTAGCAGCCAACACGCCGCTCAGCCCACCGCTCAGCAACACGGCCATCGCCAGCAGCGCCACCGTGGACCCGACGCCGGGCAATAATGCCTCCACCGCCACCACGACGGTCAACACCCGAGCCGACGTGTCCGTGACCAAGACCGGTTCGCCCACGGCGTTGGCCGGGGGCAACTTCAGCTACACGGTCCTGGTGACGAATGTCGGTCCCAGTGACGCGCAGAACGTGGTCTGGAGCGACACGCTGCCCGCCGACACCAGCTTCGTATCGCAGAGCCAATCGCCGGCGACGCCGACCTTCGCCTTAACCAATACCGTCAACACGATCAACGACACAATCGACACGCTGCCGCTCGGAGCTTCGGTTTCGTTCACCGTGACGGTCCACGTGGCTTCCAATGTGGCCAATGGTACAGTCTTGAGTAACACGGCCACCGTGTCTTCGTCGACCAGCGACACCAACCTGGCCAACAACACCTCGTCCGCTACGACCACGGTCTCTGCGAATGCGGACTTGGCGATCCAGAAAACCGGTCCGGCCACGGTCAGTCCGGGGGGCCTGATGACCTATACGCTGACGGTCACCAATAACGGCTACAGTGATGCCGCGGGGGTGTCGATCAGCGACCCGCTGCCCACCGGCACGACCTTCGTGTCGGCGCCCGATTGCACGCTGGTCGGTTCCACCGTGACCTGCGCGCCGGGCCTGCTGGCGAAGGATGCCTCGATAACTTACACCGTCACGGTCACGGTAGACGTCGGTGTGCCTGCGGGAACAAGCTTGGTGAACACGGCCACGGTCACCGCCACCACCCCCGACCGGGACCCGAGCAACAACACGTCGACAAAGACCACCACGGTGACCCTGCCGGTGGATCTGGTAGTCGTTAAGTCGGCCCCCGGCACCGTGCTGGCCGGGGACCATCTGATCTATACGCTCACGGTGCGGAACGACGGCCCGTTCGATGCGATGAACGTAACGGTCTCGGACCTGCTGCCCATCGGGACGCAGTACGTAGGGCAGAGTCAAGTGCCAGCGACGGCGGGCTTTGCCCTGGGCCACAGCGGCAGACAGATCAGCAATACAATCGCCTTGTTTCCGGCCGGCTCCGTGGTCGTGTTCCTGGTGGATGCCCGCGTGAACGCCGGCGTCGCGAACGCCACCGTCCTGAACAACACCGCGACAATCACCAGCAGCAGCCCCGAATCGAACCCGGCCAACAATACCTCGTCCGCCACGACCACGGTGGACACGTCGGCAGATCTGACGATTACCAAGACCGATGGGGTGGCGACGGTGGTCGCTGGGGATGGCGTGACGTACACCTATACGATAGTCGTGAGCAACACGGGTCCGTCCGACGCGCAAGGCGTGCAAGTCACGGATACCTGGCCGACACAGTTCACGCGCGACGTTACGACGCCCACCCAGGGCAGCATCACTCCTAGCGGCAGCAATTTCACGTGGAACGTGGGTTCCGTTTCGGCCAGCGGCAGTGCGACCTTGACGGTAAAGTACACCGTGCCGGTCGGAGCTTCTCCGGGAGCAGCGCTCAATACCGTCAGCGTGACCTCCAGCACGTTCGATCCGAATGCGGCCGACAATACGGCGACGGATACCACCACGGTCACTACGTCGGCCGACCTAGTCATTACCAAGTCTGATTCAATGACCAGTGTGGTGGCTGGTAATGGCGTGACGTACAGCTATCTGATCACCGTCAGCAACACGGGGTTCTCGAACGCCCAGGATGTGGTGGTTACAGACACTTGGCCGACGGTGTTCACCCAGGACACGCGGCGGCGACGGGGTGACCTACAGCTATCTGATCACCGTCAGCAACACGGGGTTCTCGAACGCCCAGGATGTGGTGGTTACAGACACTTGGCCGACGGTGTTCACCCAGGACACGCGGACGCCTACGCAAGGGACGGTCACGGGCGGCGACAACTTCACGTGGAACGTGGGCACCCTGCTGGCCCATGCCAACGCCACCCTGACCGTGTCCTACACGGTCCCGGCGGGAGCCACGCTAGGCGCGGCGATCAATACTGTCAGCGTGACGTCCAGCACGTTCGATCCGACTGCGGCCGACAATACGGCCACGGATACCACCACGGTCACCACTTCCGCTGATTTGGCCGTCAGCAAGACCGGCCCGCCCACCGTTCTGGATGGGAATAATCTCAGTTACACGATCCTGGTCACAAATCTGGGGCCGAGCGATGCGCAGAACGCCTTGCTCAGTGATGCCGTGCCCGCGAATACCACCTTCGTGTCGGCGACCTTCCCGGCCGATTGGACGCAGACCGACGCGGTGTCGGTGGGCAGCGCGGGGACGCTGACCTTCACCAATCCGTTGGTGGCCAAAGGCGCGTCCGGCAGTTTCACCGTGGTGGTGCACGTCAACGTGGGCCTGCCGATCAACACGCTGGTGACCAACATGGCCACGGTGGCGGCGACGACCAACGATTCCCAGCTAGCCAACAATACGGCGACCGTCACCACCACGGTGAACCCGCAGGCCGACTTGCAGATCACCAAGACCGGCTCGCCCAACCCGGTCCTGGCGGGCCAAGCTCTCACCTATACGATTACGGTCACCAATGCCGGGCCGAGCGCGGTCATCGGGGCCCACGTGGCCGACATCTTCCCGGCCGGCCTGAGCGGCGTGACCTGGTCCGCGACAGCCTACACCCCGGGCGCTACCAGCGCGCCGGGCAGCGGCGTCGGCAATCTGAGCGACACGGCGAATATGCCGACGGGTGGCACTATCACCTATGTGGTCCACGCCACCGTCAATGCTGGCCTGACGGGTTCGTTGGCGAACACGGCAATTGGACCCTGGGTAGTCCCTGCAGCGGCTTCTTTGGCGACGACGTGATCTACACGCCTCCCGCTCCGCCCTCCGCGACAGCGACCTGGACCTTCACCAATCTGACCCCGGGCAATTACCAAGTGTCGACCACGTGGTACTCGCCGCCGGAATTCGCGTCGAATCGGGCCACCAATGCTCCGTTTACGATCAGCGGCGGGACTCCGGCCACGGTCCCCGTGCCCGTGAATCAGCAACTGAATCCCGTCGACTACTCGCCGCATTTCAGCTATCTGGGCTCCGTATGGATGAATCTCGTTTCCACCTACAACCTGACGGGTACCACGCTGACCGTCACCTTGGGGAACCTTGCCAATGGCTACTGCCTGGGCGATGCGATTCTGATCCAGCAGCTGCCGGTGGCCTTGCCCGCCCCCCCGCCTGCCCCCTCGCCCGCGCCACTGCCCGCACTTTCCGGCGGTTACGGCGAGGCCGCGAGTCCTAAGCCCGACGTTCCCGCCGGGGCGAACGCATCGCTGGTCTCCAGTCTGATCATGGACAACCTGGATCCCGGCTACCGGACCTCTGGCAGTTGGACCAAGACGACGGGAACGGGATACGCTGGCAGCGTGCAGAAATCCGTCGCCGCGACGTGTGGGGACAGCTTCGCCACGTGGCAGTTCGACGGCCTGTCGCCCTGGCTGGAATACCAGGTCTACGCGACGTGGACGCCGGGGGCCGATCGAGCTTCCGCGGCCACGTACCGGCTGTTCCGCGACGTTACCTCTCCGCTGAGCATGTTGAACCGCGTGCAGGTGAATCAACAACTGGCCCCCAACGATCTTTCCCAGAGCGGCGCGGTGTGGGAGTTACTGGGCAGCATGACGCCCGATCGCGATACGCTCAGCATCCAGCTGACCAACGCTGGCAAGGGCCTGGTCGTGGCCGACGCGATGATGTTGGTGCCCGTGCTTTCCTCCGTCGATCCGCGAATGGTGATCGCCTTGGACGGCCAGCCGCTGGCGCCGGGCAGCAGTCCCGTGGATTTTGGCACGACGCTGATCGGCGAGTCGCGGCAACGGACCTTCATCGTCCGCAATCAGGGTAACTCGTCCCTGACTCTGCATAGAAACATTGCGGTTCCGGACGGGTTCGACGCCACTTGTTTTGCTGTCGCACAACTCGAACCGGGACAATCCACCACGTTTACCATCACACAGCAGGCGGCTGCCGCGGGGGTTGCACAGGGTACCGTTTCCGTGACCAGCAATGACCCGCTCGACAATCCGTTTGTCTTCGTGGTGCGTGCGGAGGTGGTGGGTGGGCTGCAGGCAGCCACCACGCCGGCTCCTGGTACGCCGCAACCCGCGTTGCTCACGCTTTCTACGGCCCAACGCCTGGCCGCTGCGGCGATCGATCGCTGGTCACAGACCGGACTGGGGCAGGCGGCGTTCAACTCGCTGAAGGCGTTGCCGATTCAGGTGCGGGATCTGCCCGGCCAGATGCTGGCGGCGCTCGACTCGGCAGGGCTGTCCATCGACCAGGATGCCGCGGGGCTGAACTGGTATGTGGATGTCACGCCTTGGGAGGACGGGGAGTTCGTGGCCGGCCAACCACCGGCGGGAATTGATCTGCTGACCGTGCTGCTGCACGAAATGGGACACCGGCTGACAGCGCTCGGCGGGTCTGGCGAAACTTTGCCGTTGGGGCTGGAAACGCTGCCGGAACAGACGCGGCGTCTGCCGAACGAGGCCTTCTTCACCGGCCAGAATCCGCTCAATCCGAGCGATGTGGACGGAGACGGGATGGTAGCACCGATCGACGCCCTGCTGGTGATCAACCAGATCAATGCGAACGCCGCGCCGTTGACGCGTGTCGAATCGAGCCGACGTCCGATGTATTTCGACGTGACGGGTGACAACGTGTTGTCCCCGGCCGACGTGCTGCAAGTGGTCAACGCCATCGACCAGCGGGCTTCTGCGATGGCCGCTGGCGAAGCGCCCGACAGCCCAATTCTGGCCACACCCCGACTCGCGGCGTCCAGCCCGCTGAGTCCCCTCTCTAAGACCGACGGTTCGAACGTGACTGCGGCCCCGTCACTCGCGTCGGGCTCTATCGCGAGCGGCACCGAATTCCTGGCCACCGGGAGCATTTCCTTGCCGTCGGCGCCCAGCGGCGGCGCGCCACGCGGTGGTGCCGAACTGCCAAGCACCGCCAGACGGCCGCGCGTCGTGGCTTCGTCAATCACCGAGGGGCCGTCGGATTGGGAGTCGGTCCTGGACTTGCTCGCCGAGGATGTCGGGGCGGCCTGGGGGCGCGGGTGGAAGAGCGGGTTGGAATGACGCCTGCCAGCGGGGTGGAAGTGGTTCGAGTTTCATTCCTCCCCCACCAACGCGAGGATGCCGCTGGATTAGTCGTGGGGTAAGCTTCCAGCTTGCCAAATGCGTAGCCGAGGAAGACGAGGAAACGTGTTGAGAAGACGTCACCCGGAAAACTCGGCAGTGAAACCGACAGCCAGCTGCTCATCCTGGTAGCAGCCGATCGACGCGGCGATAGGTTCCATTCGGCTTGTCGCCGTCAGCTGCTGCCTGACTGCCGACAGGAGGCGAGAGAAAACCTGGGACCAGTTGCCGAATTCGGTCTGGCGGAAGAGCCGCATGGTCGGATACCAGGGGCTGTCCTCGCGCTGTAGCAACCAGCGCCAGCAAGCCGCAAACGGCAGGGCGACCCAGACCGGCACGCCCAACGCCCCGGCCAAGTGCGGCACGGCCGTATCCGACGTGATCACCAAGTCCAAATTCAGCATAATGGCCGCCGTGTCGGTGAACGCGCCGTGGGCTTCATCCACCTCGTCTCCCAAGTCCACCACGGGGAACTGATCGCGGACCGCCGACAACTCATCCCGCCCCGCACCTTTCTGCAGACTGATCAGCTGGACGCCTGGCAGGCGCGCCAACTCGGCGAATTGGGACAACGGAATGTTGCGCTGCCGCCAGATGCCATGTCCGGGACGGCCGTGCCAGTTGATGCCGATCTTGAAGCCCGGAATCTCTCGGAGCCGTTCGCGCCAGTGATCGACCAGTTGCGGATTGGCGAACAGATACGGCACTTCGGCGGGCACGGACTCAAGGGTCGTGCCGAGGATGCGCGGCAGGCTGAGCAGGGGTGCGTAGACATCAAACGGCGGTAAAGGTCCGTCTCGATTTACCAACGCATCCACGCCCGGACAGTTGGCCAACACCGGGAGCAATGCCTTTTGGCAAGCCGCCACGACGGTGCCACCCTGTTGTTGCAACAGCGACGCATAGCGGATGAATTGGAGTGTGTCGCCGAGTCCCTGTTCTGCCTGCAAGAGGAGGGTTCGGCCGCGTAGCGAGGAACCATCCCAGATGGGCTGCGCGTAAGGCGGCAGGGAGAAGTCCTTGCAGCGCCAGCGCCATTCGTATTCACGCCAACCGCGTTCGAGATCGCCTTTCAAGAGCAGGGCCATGGACAGGTTCTTGTGTGCGTCGGCGTATTCCGGTTTGCGTTGCAGGGCCTGCGCATAGCCGGCCACCGCCTCGTCCAGAGCACCCTGCTGCATGTGCGCGACGGCCGCATTATTGTAGGTTTCGGCATATTCCGGATCGCTCTGCCGAGCCTGTTCGTAGCTGGCCACCGCCTCGTCCAGCTTTCCCTGCGCCGCCAGGGCCGCGCCGAGGGCGTTCAACGCGCTGACGTTGTCCGCCTGGAATCGTAACGCTTGGTGATAACTGGCCACCGCCTCGTCCAGCTTCCCCTGCGCCGCCAGGGCGATGCCCAAATTGTTATAGGCGTTGGCGTAGTTGGGTCGGAGCCGCAACGCTTGGTGATAGCTGGCTTGTGCCTCGTCCAGCTGCCCCAACGCCGCCAGAGCAATTCCGAGGCTGTTGTGAGCCAGCGGATAGTTAGGATTCAAATCCAGTGCCCGCCGGAGGTACGCCACGGCCTCTGCCGGTCTGGCCAGGTCCGTCATAGCCACCCCCAGATTATTGTAGCACTCCACGTAGGTCGGCTTGAGTTGCACGGCCTGCAAGTAGTGGCCGACGGCCTCTTCCAGTCGGCCCTGTTTCGCCAAAGCCACTCCCAGGTTATTGTGCCCCTCGGCCGGGAGCGGGCCGAGTTGCAGAGCCTGCTGGAGACCCTGCGTCGCTTCGGCCGCCTTGCTTTGGAACAGACAGACCTCGCCCAACAGCCGCCAAGCCTCCTGGTTCTGGCCGTCCGCCTGGAGTGCTTGTCGGCAGAGTTGTTCCGATCTAGCGTAGTCGTCGATGGCATGATAGTGCCAGGCCAGCGCCAATAGTTCCTTTGACATGGGACCGTCCCTTCAGTTCTAAACCGACTCGCCACAGCCGCCTTCACCCAGGAGACCCTCGGGCGGCAGAATAACTCTTTTGGCAAGCCGAATGTTGATTCGCGAGAAACTCCCAGGCGTCGAAGAACTCTAGGTCACCCGAGCGGCTTAGAACCGCGGAATAACGGTCGAATTCTGTCTGCGTGACACGTCCCTGAGCCTAGTGCGTCTTCAAGGCTAAGATCATGGGTTGTGAGCGGCACGGCGCTAGCCGCCGGTTTCGAGCCACCGGCGGCTAGCGCCTTGCCGCTTACTTAGCGCGACCCAAATCTTTTGCCTTGACAAAGCACTATTGAGTCCTAGGTTGCCAATGGACTGGGAGGGCGAGGGGCCCAGTGGGCACCCCGCCGAGCCGAAGTGGGCCGTCAGAGACGGCCCGCAGCTCCGCAGGAGCGTCGCCCTCCCAACCCACAGTCTCTCGTTTTCCATTGGCAACCTAGGACTCAATAGCACTGACTGCCTTTCGCAGCATTACGATCATGGCCCCCGTTCACGCTGTCTCGCCAGCGCGGCCCCGCCACCGCTGCACATCTTCGGCAATGTCCGCCAGCGTCAGCTCCAATCGGTCGAGGGGCGTGTCGAGCTCATCGGGTATCTCGAGCGTTCGCGCGTCCGAGGGCAGGGAATCGCGTCCGTTCCCGGAGGCCCCAGATAAGACCTGGCCGGCATCGTGATTGGCAGGCGAACTGGCCACAAGTGGCGCAGCTCTCGCTGCCGTCGGAGACGTGAGAGCCGGCATCGCAGGCTGTAGTGAAATCGCGACGGTGGGTGAACCGACGGCACCGAGACTGCCGAACGGGTCGAGCCCGCCAGGTTCCGGCGGCGAGTTGACGGCAGGAGCAGCCTCCCCCTCCCCCTCGCCCATTCCTGTTGTCCGCTTATTGAGGTAGCTGATCACCAGCAATACGTCTTGCGGCGTCACGGCCCCATCGCGATTCACGTCATAGGGCGGGGGCGAAGATGCCCGTGGGACAGTGGCGTTGGCGTTAAGGAAGTTGATCAGCACCAGGACATCCAGGGCCGTCACGAGGCCGTCGCAGTTCACGTCACTAGGCTCGAACATGCCCACGGTTGCCACAGTGCCCTTGACGGTGGTGATGAACTGGCCTCCAGGGTGGTTGCCACCGCTGACCCACGTGCGGACAGGCGGTGACTGGGTGATGTCGAAGGAAACGATCTGATTGGTCTTGCCTCCTGGACCTTGGGCCGCAAGAATCGCGTCCGCGATGTTGTCCCCGTTCGTATCCTGGGCCGCGATCTGAACCGGTGCGTAATTGCTCGATCCGGTAAACGCTTGAAACGCGAGCGACGGCAAGATCGCTGCCGCGGTCGAGGAGTTGTTCCAGACATACACCTCAACCCGGGAGGCCCCGTCTAAGCCCGCTCCCACTATAATGTCCGGAACGAGATCCCCGACATTGATCGGCGCCACGTCCAGCGAGACACCCCCCAGGAAATTGCTGCTGATTCCAGTGAACGGGGAAACTGTTTGCACGAGGCGGAAGACTTGGGGGGCGACTCGCGTAAACACCCGAACCGACGCTTGGATTCCGGGCCCCGTTCCGACCACGATCTCCGCCGCCGCCTTGTTGTCGAGCTGGTTAACAAAAGCATCATTCACCCACTTGCCCATGTCGCCGGCACTGATGACCCACCCACCCACAGTCGCCATGGGAAATGCCACGAACGATTCGAAATTCGTCTGCTGAAACGGTGTCTGCCCATTCCTGGTATTCCAGAAGATTCGCACCTCGGCAGCGCCGTAGCTCGGAACCGTGATGAGATCCTGCCACCCGTCGCCATCGACATCCGCGATTGCCAACTGGATGCCGTAGGTAAACGTGGCCGCGTAGGCGGTGAAAGTCTCGACCCAGGTGCCGTTCTGTTTGAACACGCAAATCTCAGGCGCACGGCCGCGTCCCGGTGCGGTCACAATCTCATCGATCCCGTCCCCGTCGACATCCCCGGTGGCCACGCGCACGCCGCCCACGAAGGTCTTACCGTACGGCTCAATGGTGCCCAGGACGATCTCCCCCTGAGGATCCTCCGCGATGATCTGAACCACCGGCGGTATCGAAGGGCTTTTGTCGGGACCGATGACAAACACACCTGGCGGCGTCACCGGGACCTGCCCCTCGTCATCTTCCGCCGGAATCATGGGGCCGTTCCCCGGCGTCGAATTGGGATCTAGCTCGTTCGCCGTCAGGACCTCCGCGAAGTTCGTCTTGGTTCCGGCCTTGGTCACCGTGGCCGTAATCTCCAGCGTGGCGCAGCCCGAGCTGGGCATCTTCAGCGTGGTGCAGTCCGAGCTGGCCGGCGTCCCGACCGTCCAGATCTCGGTGCTGCTGCTGTAGCTTCCCTGGCTGGCCCACGAGGACACGTACGTCAAGCCGGAGGGCAACTGGTCCCTCACAGTGACCCCCGTCGCCGTGCTTAGCCCGGCCGCGTTGCTCACCTCGATTGTAAACACGAGGCGGCTACCCACCAGCGGCGGCGCCAGCGAGGGCGTCAGCGGATCCACCTTCTGCGTCAGCGACAGGTTGATCGGCAGGAAGCCCGCATCCCACGTCAAGTCAGTCTGCCCCGAAACCAGCGTGATCGGACCCGTCTTCCCCGTGGTCTGATTCGCGTCGCTGTCCAAGTGGCTGTCCATGCCCTGCAGCGGTGCCGTGAATATGAAACCGTTCAGCGGCACAAACTGCAACTGATACGTCCCGGGCGACAGGTTCGTGAAACTGTAATGCCCGCTGCCGTCCGTGGTCGTGGCTTGCCGCGTGGTCGCACCCGTGTCGTCCAGCAGCTTGACCGTGACTCCCGACACGCCGAGTTCGTCACGATTCCGATGCTCGTCCCGATTCTGGATCCCGTCGCTGTTGATGTCCAGCCACACGAAGTCCCCGATCGTCACCGGCAGGTACAGACCCGCGTCGATCGTCTGATC